>DASVZX010000001.1:0-1576 GCA_036391435.1 Anaeromyxobacter sp.
CAGTGGAAGGACCACCTGCTCTCGATGGACCACCTGCGGCAGGGCATCGGGCTCCGCGGCTACGGCCAGAAGGACCCGAAGCAGGAGTACAAGAAGGAAGGCTACGAGATGTTCGTGCAGATGACCTGGCGCGTGAAGAGCGCGGTCGTCGGCAACGTCCTTCGCCTGCAGCTCGTCCGCCAGGAGTCCGCCGAGGAGATCGAGCAGAAGCGGCTCGCCGCGCAGCGCCGCGCGATGCAGCGGATCACGGAGAGCAAGGCCGACGCCGGCGACGGCGGCGACGAGAAGCCCCGCCCGAAGCAGGAGACGGTCGTCCGCACCCAGCCGAAGGTGGGCCGCAACGACCCCTGCCCGTGCGGCTCGGGCAAGAAGTACAAGAAGTGCCACGGCGCGACGCAGGCGACCGCGTGACGATCGACGCGTCGCCGCGAAGCCGCGGCGCCCCCTCCGCTCCACTCCCCCTGGCAGCGCCAGGGGGAGAGGCAGGGAGAGGGGGCGGCGCTGGGCGGACTCGCTAGAACGCCTCGAGCAACAGCACGTAGAACTCGACCCCGCCGACGCCGCTCAGCGCGACGTCGAGGCGGAGGTTCGCGCCCTGGTCCGTGAGCCGGTACCGCAGCCCCGCGCCGCCCGCGACCTTGAGGGTGTCCGCGCGCTGCTTCCCGAGGCTCGGGGTCACGTCGCCGAACGCGCCGAAGAGCGTGGCGGCGTACCGCTCCCAGAACGGGACGCGCAGCTCGGCCTGGGCCGCCCAGGCGATCGCGTCGCGGTAGCGGCCGTCGCGGATGCCGCGCAGGTAACGGGTCGAGCCGATCTTGGGCATGATCGAGAAGGGCGTCGCGGAGTCCGCGTGCTCGAGGAGCGCCGCCAGCCCGAGCACGGGCCCGTGGCCGAGGGACAGGAAGTAGCGCGCCTCGCCGGACCCCCGGTAGAAGCCGGCGTTGCGGCCCAGGCTCGCCGGGTAGCGCAGGTACCAGGCCTCCACGTACGCGCCGTGCGTCGTCCAGAGCGGGTTGTCGCGCGAGTCCCAGGTGACCTGCGCGCCGAGGCCGAGCGCGTCGAAGCCGTCCGCGCCCGGCACCCGGCCGGTCGCGACGAGGCCGCCGGGGGTGGCCTCGGAGATCCGCTCGGCGCGCGCGTGCACGCGGGGCCCGGCGCGCAGCCCGCGCACGATCGGCACCTCCGCGGTGAAGATCGCCTCGGCGAAGCGGCGCGTCTGGCTCTCCTTCTGGTCCACCGAGGTGGTCGGGCCGATGCCGTAGAAGAAGTCCGGGTAGTAGGCGAACCGCAGCCGCCCGGTGAGGAGCGTCCCGCCCTTCAGCAGGACGTCGCTGTCGAGGTCGACCGTCCCTTGGCCCAGCATCGTGTAGCCGGCGACGAGGAACGCGTTGGAGTCCCCGGCGCCCTTCGCGACGTGGAAGTGAATCCCCGCCGCGACCGCCGCGCCGAGCTTCGTCTCCGGCAACCAGAAGGCGACGGGGAGCACGAACCACGAGCGCCCTCCCGGCGGGCGCGCGGCCGCCTCGGCGGCGCCCGCCTGCGCGGCGGGAGCGCCGGCCTGCGTCGCGGGCGGCTC
>DASVZX010000002.1:0-2904 GCA_036391435.1 Anaeromyxobacter sp.
CTGGGAGGGCTCGGCGCGCGCCGCGGAGCGCGCGCTCCGGACCCAGGCGCCCGGGTGGGCGGAGGCGATCGATCGCGGCGAGGACCCGGCCGCGGCCGCGGCGCGCGTCGACGCGGGGGGCGCCGAGGCCCTCTACTTCCTCGCGCAGGGCGCGATGCGCTCGGCGCAGGCGACCGGGTACGCGGCCGTGCTCGCCGTGAAGGACTCCGCGCTCGCCATGATGGCCCGCGCGGCCGAGCTCGACGAGCGCGTGGACGCCGCCGGGCCGCACCGCGCCCTCGGCGCGTGGCGGGCGACCCTGCCGACCGCGGCGGGCGGCGGCGCCGCCGCGTCGCGCGCGCACTTCGACCGGGCCCGCGTCCTCGCGCCGGACGACCAGCTCGCCCGGGTCGCGGAGGCGGAGACCTGGGCCGTCCTCGTGCAGGACGAGCGGCGCTTCGAGGCGCTCCTCGACGGCGTGCTCGCGTTCGACCTCGGCCGAGACCCCGCGCGCGCGCCGGAGAACGCGATCGCGAAGGCGCGGGCGAACGACCTCCTCCAGCGAAAGGCCCGGCTGTTCTAGCCATGCGCGCCTCGCGCCTCGCCCTCCTCGCCGCGCTCGCCCTCGGCCTCGCCGCCTGCCCGCCGCCGCGCGCGCCGCCGCCCGACCTCTCGCTCGATCCCGCCCGGCTCGCCGTCCAGGTCCTCGCGGCCCAGGCCCGGACCCGGAGCGTGCGGGGCGAGGTCCGGATCAAGGTGGAGTCGGCCGAGCGCTCCGGGACCGTCCCCGCGCTCGTCGCCGCGGAGAAGCCGGACCGGCTCCTCGTGCAGACGCTCGACTTCTTCGGGAACACGGTCGCCGTGCTCGCCACGGCGGACGGCAACCTGACGCTGTACGACGCGCGCGCGCGCGTCGTGTACCGCGGCCCCGCGACGCCGGAGAACCTCGCGCGCCTCGTGCCGCTCCCCCTCTCGCCGGCGGCCCTCGTGCAGATCGTCTGCGGCTCGGCCCCGCTCGTCTCCGGCGAGCCCGAGTCCGCCGAGGCCGGGCGCGGTCACGTCGAGCTGCGGATCTCGGCCGGCGCGCGCAGGCAGGAGCTCCGGATCGGGCCGGGGGCCGACGTGCTGCGCTCCTCGATCCGCGTCGCCGGCGCGGCCGGGCCGGGGACGTACGACCTCGAGTTCGGCGCGTTCGACGGGCTCGAGGGGATCCACTTCCCGGCCGAGGTGTCGCTCTCGGCGGAGTCGCCGCGCGTGCGGATGCGCCTCGTCTGGGTCGACGCGGAGCCGAACGCGGCGCTCGACCGGAAGACGTTCACGCCGCGGATCCCTTCCGGCGCGCGGGAGGTGCAGCTCGAGCGGACCGCCCCGCCCGCCTTCCTCGCGCCGCAGGACGCCCCGCGGCCGCCGGAATGAAGGCCGCCCGCCGGGCGTTCGCGCCCGAGGATCGCCGCGCGCGCGAGCGGTCCCGGCGTTAGACTCCCGCGGGTCCGGAGGCCGCACCCTTGAACACCAGCCTGAGCTTCCTCGAAATCCTGAAGGCCGGCAGCGCCGCGATGTGGATCATCGCCGCCTGCTCGGTCATCGCTCTCGCGGTGGCGGTCGAGCGCGCGATCGCGCTCTGGGGGTTCTCGGGCAAGGCGCGGACGCTCGCCGACGCGGTCACGCGCGCGCTCTACCGCGGCGATCTCGACGACGCGCGGGCGCAGTGCGAGCGCTCCGGCTCGGCGGCGTCCGAGGTGTTCCTCGCCGCGCTCGTCGCGGCGTCGCCGCGCCCCGGGCCCCGCGGCGCCCCGACGCCCGAGCGGGTCACCGCGGCGGTCGAGCGCGAGCGCCTGCAGGCGAACCTGAAGCTCCGCCGCAACCTCTGGATCCTCGGCACCGTCGGCGCGACCGCGCCGTTCATCGGCCTCTTCGGAACGGTCGTCGGCATCATGCACGCGTTCCGGCAGATGTCCCTGTCGGGCCAGGGCGGGTTCGCCGTCGTCGCGGCGGGCATCTCCGAGGCGCTCGTCACGACGGCGGGCGGCATCGCGGTCGCGATCGAGGCGGTCGTCATCTACAACTACCTGAACGTTCACGTGGGCAAGCTCGCGCTGCAGCTCAAGCTCCTCACCGAGGAGTTCCTCGAGATCGTCCGCGACTCGCTGCCCGGGCCGGGCGCCGCGGCGGTCCCCGCGGCGACGCGCGCGACCGGGGAGAAGTAGCCATGGCCATCGGGATGCCGGACTCCGACGGCGACGACGGGCTCGAGTCGGTCGGCGGGATCTTCTCCGACATCAACATCACGCCCCTCACCGACATCTTCCTCGTCCTCCTCATCATCTTCATGGTCACCACCACCGCCATCGCCGAGGCGGGCGGCCAGAACGGCGGCATCAAGGTCACGCTCCCCAAGGGCGGACAGGCCAGCGCGGTGAAGGAGGTGCACGACCTCGCGATCGCGGTGCTCGCCGACGGCCGGGTCGTGGTGGGCGGCAAGGTGGTGGACGAGGGGACGCTGAAGGACGTGCTCGAGAAGGCCCACGCCCAGAACCCCGACACCCTGGTGCTGGTCCAGGCCGACGAGGGCGTGGCCCACGGGAAGGTCGTCGCGGTGATGGACCTGGCGCGCAGGCAGGGGCTGCCCCGCCTCGCGATCGCCACGCGGGCCGAGGGAAACTGACCTGCGCCGGGTCGTTCCCTCGACCGTGCGCGGGTGCCGCAGTAGAGTCCCCACATGGCGGTCCGCAAGCGCCTGGGGGAGTTGCTCCTCGAGGCGGGGATCATCGACGGAAACCAGCTACAGGCGGCGCTCGGCCACCAGCGCAAGTGGGGCGGCCGGCTCGGCCAGGCCCTCGTGGATCTCAAGCTCGTCTCCGAGGCCCAGATCGTCGAGGCGCTGGCGAAGAAGCTCGGCTACGAGGTCGTGAGGGTCGGAGCCAT
>DASVZX010000003.1:0-2239 GCA_036391435.1 Anaeromyxobacter sp.
TCCGCGGCGACGCGGCGCGGCCGGTACGCGGCGCGCGCACGGCGCTGGTCGCCGGCTCGCCGCTCGAGCCGACATCGGCAGTGCTGCTGGCGCGCTGAGCGCCGGTTCAGCCGAGCCGCGCCCGCACGTACTCGCCGACCCGCGCGATCGCCTCGTCGGCTTCCGGCAGCATCGGCGCGAAGCAGTGCCAGACGTGGACCATGTCGTCCCACACCTCCAGCGTCGCGTCGACGCCGGCCGCGCGCGCTCGCTCGGCGAGGGCCTCGGGCTGGAGCGGGTCCTCCCGCAGGGCCTCGTCCAGGCTCGCGGCCGCCTCGGCCCGGCGGGCGGCGTCGGCCGCGGGGTCGGGCGGCCGGATCCGCGCGAGGAGCACGTGCAGGTCGGCCGCGCGGATGGGGCGGTCCCGGAACGACGCGTTCACGGTGCCCGGCTCGACCCGCCGCGAGGCGTACCGCCCGGACTGGCGGTAGCGGGCGAGCTCCCCGTCGAGCCTCGACATCGCGGCGGCGCTCGCCGGATCGAGGTCCGGGAACGCTTCGCGCCACGCGGCCTGCGGGTCCTCCCCGTCCGTGAGGCGCTCCTGGAAGCCGGCGAGCGCCTTCGGCCGCGTGTCCGAGAGATAGTGGTAGAGGACCCAGCTCCCCACCTGGAGCCGCGCGGGGTCTCCGTCGGTCCTCCCTCCCCACCCGAGCAGCTCCCTCGCGCCGGCGACGGGCGATCCGCGGAAGGCCTGCTCGAGCCGCGGCGAGACGTGGCCCGCCCGGCGCCCGCCCTGCTCCGGGTCGCCCGGGGGGCGAGGAAAGAGGATCGCGGCGCGCGGGTCCTGCCACTCCTCGGCGACGCTCCCCACGAACGCCGCGAGCCCCTCGGCGAACCACCGCGGCTGCCGCGGGAAGTGCTGCCAGGCGACCTCCCGCGCGAGCTCGTGCGCGATCATCCGCGTGGCCGGCGCCAGCTCCTCGAGCGGGAAGACGGCCGTGAGCTGCCACCCGTCGTTCGTCGTGTACCCCGGGGTCGGCTCCGGCGCGATCCGCCGGTACCGGTCGGCGCTCGCGAACGCCACCGCGCGCACGCGGCCGGGGACCTCGACGTCCGGGCCGAGGAGCGCCGCGACGACGTACGCGTGGAGCCGCTCGAGCTGCGCGACGAGCTCCGCCGCGCGCGCCGGCGACGCGTCCGTCGAGAGGGCGAAGTGGGCGCTCCGGTACTCGCGCCAGCCGGCCGCGTCCGGGATCGAGCAGCGGAGGGCGCGCAGGGCCGCCGCCGGATCCGCGTGGAGCGACGCGGGCGGCACGCCCTGGGCGCGCGCCCCGGAGGCGGCGGCGCAGAGGCCGACGACGGCGAGGCGGGCCAGGCGTCGCGGCGTTCGCATGGACGGATGATACACCGCGCTCCCGCGCGAGACGGCCGGCCGGCTCGAGCGAGCGCCCGGAGCGCCGATCGGATCGGGCGCGAAGCCGCTGCGCCCGCCGCGCCGGCCCGGGTGAGGCGGCCCCGTCCTGGCCGGGCGGCGCGCGCCGGGGCCGTGGAATGCTTCCGTCGCAGCCGCGCCCGAGTGGGGCAGCGCACGGGGCGCGTCCGCCTCTTCCCCGGAGCGGACGCGCCCCTCTTCCGTCCGCTACGCGGGCGCCGGCGCGGTCGCGAGGTACGGGTTCGCGCCGACGCGGCTCCAGCCGTCCTCCGCGAGGAGGAGGTCGAGCGCCAGCGTCGCCAGGTCGTCGGCGGCGACCTCGAGCCCGGGGCGCTTCTCCTCGTCGAAGAGCTTCACGTACGCCCGGCACGACGGGCACGCCTCCGCCCTGGCGCCGGCGTCGCCCTGGACCTCGTAGTAGGCGAGGCCGTCCTCGGCGCCGCAGAGCACGCAGCGGAGCCGCGGCACGTTCCACTCCGCCGCGCACACCGAGCACGACAGGAACCGCAGCCGGTCGCCGCCCTGGATCACGCCCGCGACGGGAGGCGCGCCGCACACCGGGCACGCGCCGGTCCCCGCCGCGAGCGACGCGGGGTCGAGCCGCGCGGCGAGCGCGGCGAACCAGGCCTGCAGCGCGGCGCCGACGAACGGCGCGCACGCGAGCCGGTCGGGCGGGACGTCGGCCGCGAGCACGCCGTCGGCGAGCGCCTCGAGGTGCGAGACCCCGGAGTCGGCGAGCCGGCGCAGGGCGTCGAGCGTCGCGACGGGGAGGCCGGGCGCCCGCGCCGCCGAGAGGACGATCCCGAGCATCCGCCGCCACGCGCCGTC
>DASVZX010000004.1:0-10757 GCA_036391435.1 Anaeromyxobacter sp.
CGCGCCCGAGCCGTCCGCGCCCACGCGGACCGCGCGCGTCTCCCCGGCGCGGCCGCCGGATCCGCTGCGCCGGATGGGCACCCGGGACCTCGTCACCGAGGTGGCGCGCAAGGCGAGCGCGCTCGCGCGGAAGGAGGTCGAGCTCGCGAAGACGGAGCTCAGGACGGACCTCCGGGACGAGGTGAAGATGGCGAGCGGCCTCGGCGCGGCCGGCCTCTTCGCGATCTGGGGCGTCGAGCTCCTGCTCGTCGCGATCGTCCTCGCGCTCATGGAGGCCGGCGTGCTCCCCGGCTGGGCTGCGGCGCTCCTCGTGGCCGCGGTGGTGTTCGCGATCGGGGCGGGGATCGGGCTGTGGGGCTGGAGCCGGCGCGTGCGGAGGCCGCTCGACACGACGCGCCGCTCCCTCGTGGAGGACGTCCGATGGGCAAGGGAACGGCTCGCGTGAACGGCGCGGGTGAGCAGGCGGTCGGACGCGTGTCGGGCGAGATCGACACCCTGCGGCACGAGCTCGGCGCGCTGGTCGCGGAGCTCGATCGCCGACGGCGGGAGGCGTTCGACCTCGGGCTCCAGGTCCGCCGGCACCCCGTCGCCGTGGCGGTCGCCGCCGCGACGCTCGCCCTCGCGGTGGGCGGGCTCGTCGCCCTCGCGGTCTCGGCGCGCCGCGAGCGGCGCCGGCCGGCCACGCGGGTCCGGGAGACCGGGCGAGCGCTCCAGCGGATCCTGGAGCGGCCGCACCGCGTCGGCGTGGAGCCGACCCTCTCGCGGAAGGTCGTCGCCGCGATCGCCACCGCAGCGGCCGCCACCCTCGCCCGGCGGCTCATCCAGCGGCAGGTCGCGTCCACGCCGCGCCGCGCGCGCTAGCCTCGCCCGGACCGAGGCGCTGCGCGCGCCCGGTGGCCGAGCTACCATCGGGGGTGAGGCGCGTGTGTCTCGCCGGCCGGCGCTCGGGCTCCTCGCGGCCCTGCTGGGCGGCACCTCCGGGTGCGCCGCCGCGCGGCTCGCGTACGCCCCGGCGGAGCTCCGCGCCGAGGTCGCGCGCCGGGCGCCGGGCCTGCCCGCGGCCGAGGTGATCGTGCCGTACGAGCTCGACCCGGCGGACCGGGAGCGCGCGGCGCAGATCGTCGGCGACCTGCAGTCGGTCGAGCCGAAGGTCGAGGCGCTCGTCACGGCGATGTTCGACCCGAAGCAGCTCGGGCTCCGCTACGCCGACGTCGTGACCGGCACGGCCGCCGAGACCCTCCGCACGCGGCGGGGGAACTGCCTCGCGCTCGCGTCGGTGTTCGTCGGGCTCGCGCGCGCGGTCGGGCTCGAGGCCTACTACATCGACGCGTCGACGCGGGTGCACGAGACGACCTACGCGGACGACGGCATGACCGTGAGCAGCGGGCACGTGACCGCGATGGTGGTCACGCCGAAGGGGAACGTCGGCCTCGACTTCGCGCACCTCGGCCCGTTCGCGTGGTACCGCACGCTCGACGACGTGGAGGCGCTCGCGCACTTCTACAACAACCGCGCGTTCGAGCGGATCGACGAGGCGCGCGCGCGCGGCGTCGCCGTGGACTGGGAGACGGCGGCGCTCGACTTCCGGCGCGCCACGGAGGTGAAGCCCGAGTTCGCGCTCGCGTGGAGCAACCTCGGCATGGCGGAGGCGGACCTCGGGCGCGAGGACCAGGCGATCCGCGACTACCGCCAGGCCATCCGGCGCGCCCCGGCCCTCGTCGCGCCGCGAAACAACCTCGGGGCGCTGCTCCTTCGCCGCGGCGACGTCCGCGGCGCGCTCGAGGTGCTCGAGGCCGCGGTCGCGCTCCCGTCGAGCGGGCCGCACGTCCTCTACAACCTCGCGCTCGCGCGCCTGGGCGCGGGCGATCGCGCGGGCGCCCTCGAGGCGCTCCGGCTCGCCCGCTCGAGGGGCTACGCGCGCGCCCAGCGGCTCCTCGACGAGCTCGCGCTCGCCCCCTCCGGCGGCGGGGGCGGCGCGGGGGTCGCGCGCCGCCGTCAGTGAGGCTGCGCCGCCGCCTCGGCCCGGTCCTGGACCGCCCGGACCCCGGCCGAGTGCGCGCAGTGCGCGCAGCAGAACGTCCGGTCGCCGGCCTCCGTGCCGTGGCCGATGATCCGGCAGCCGCAGTGCGCGCAGCGCGGCGCGAGCGCCTGGATCGCGCACTCGAAGCTGTCGAACACGTGCCGCCTGCCGGCCATCGAGACCTCGAAGGCCTTGTCGTACTCGTTCCCGCAGACCTCGCAGCTCCCGGTCATCGCGTCCCCTCCCCGCCGGCCTGAACGTGCGCACCGTCCGCCGCGCCGGCGAGCGCGCCCGTCCGGCGGCGCCCCCGGCGGCCCGGGCATCGCGCCCGTCCCCTCCGCGCGCCAGCCCGGCGGATGGTGCGGGGCGTCCGTCGCCTGCCGCGCCGGGGAGCGATGACGAGTGTTCCCCTCAAGGGACGACCGGCCATGACGGCCGGGGCGTCCATAGGAGGTTCGGACATGGCAACGCTGGCGGTGAAGCAACCGCTCCTCGATCGCATCAGCTGGGGGGCGCTGTTCGCAGGCTTCTTCTTCGGCTTCGGGGCGTTCATGGTCCTGCTCGCGCTCGGCGCGGGCGTGGGGTTCTCGGCGTTCGATCCGAGGGACCTCTCGAGCTGGCAGGGGCTCGGGATCGGCTTCGGGATCTGGGGCGTCATCGCCGGCATCGTCGCGATGGCCCTCGCCGGCTGGCTCGCGGCGAGGATGAGCCGGTCGGAGACGCGGCTCGGCGGCATGCTCCACGGCGCGGCGCTCTGGGGCTTCATGCTGGTCGCCGGGCTGTGGCTCGCGACGATGGCCATCGCGGGCACGGCGTCGAAGGCGGCGGACGTCGCCGGGAACGCGGTCGCGGGCGCCGGCCAGGCGGCCGGCCAGGCCTCGACGAGCCCCGACCTGCGCCGCCAGGCGCGCGATCAGGCCGGGCAGCTCCAGCAGCAGGCGCAGGGCCTCGCCCAGCAGGCGCAGGCGAGGGCGCCCGAGGCGGCGGAGACGGCGAAGAAGGCCGGGGCGACCGGCGCCTGGGCCTTCTTCATCTACGGCATCCTGACGCTCGCCGCGGCGGTCCTCGGCGGCCGCGCGGGCGTGCCGCGCGTGGGTTACGCGGTCCCGCAGGAGACGCGCGTCCCGCCTCCCGGCGAGCCGCTGCCGCACCGGGTCTGATCTTCGAGGGTCACGGGGTCGATCGTTCCCGTGAAGCGCGCCCGAGCCCGAGCCCGGGCCCGAGGAGCGGCGGGCAGGGTCGCGGCTCGTTCACGGGGTTTCCCGCACGAACGGAGGAGCACGCATGGCACGGGTGGAGAGGCGCATCGAGATCGAGAAGCCGCTGCGCATGGTCTACGATCAGTGGACCCAGTTCGAGGAGTTTCCGCGCTTCATGGAGGGGGTCGAGGAGGTCGTGCAGCGCGGCGACCGGATGCTCCACTGGAAGGCCCGGATCGGCGGCCGGGTCGAGGAGTGGGACGCGGAGATCGTGGACCAGGTCCCCGACCAGCAGATCGCGTGGCGCCACACGCGCGGCGCCGTGAACCACGGCGTCGTCTCGTTCATGCCGCTCGACGGCGAGCGCTGCCAGGTGACGCTCGCGCTCGAGTACGAGCCGGACGGCTTCGTCGAGAAGGCCGGCGACGTCCTCGGCGTCGTCTCGCGGCGCGTCGAGGGCGACCTCGAGCGCTTCAAGAAGTTCATCGAGGAGCGCGGCGAGGAGACCGGCGCCTGGCGCGGCAGCATCTCGCCGAGCGGGCACGTGACCGGCCCGCGGTAGCGCCGGACGCTACCGCCGGGCGCGAGGCGCGAGGGCGCTCCGGATGGCGTCGAGCCCCTCGTGGAGCCCGTCGGCGTCGAGCAGCGCCGGCGTGCGGGCGCCGCCCGCGGCAGCGAGCGCGGCCCGGTGCGAGTCGAACGCGACGTTCCGGAACGTCACCTCGTCGAGGAGGCCGAGGTCGCTCACGAGCCGGCGCGCGGCCGCGGACTCCGGCTCGGGGAGCGCGTGGAAGAGCTCGAGCGCGGCGGGGCGCACCCGCGGAGCCTAGTCGCTTCGCGGCGCCGTCGCCACGCGACCGGAGCCGCGGGCGACCTACGCGATCTGCCCCTCGGGGGCGACGAGCCCCGGCACGCCGCGGGGGCGCGGGAGCTGCGCGTCCTTCGAGGCGCGCACGACGCGGTGGCTCGCGGGATCCGCGAGCACCTTGCGCACCAGCGCCTGGTTCAGGGCGTGCCCGCTCTTCACGGCCTTCAGCGCGCCGAGCACGGGCATCCCGAGCAGCGCGAGGTCGCCGATCGCGTCGAGGACCTTGTGTCGGGCGAACTCGTCGGGGAACCGCAGCCCCTCGGGGTTCAGGATCGAGAACTCGTCCACCACGATGGCGTTCTCGAGGCTCCCGCCCTTGGCGAGGCCGGCCGCCTGCATCCGCTCGATGTCGCGGGCGAAGCAGAAGGTGCGGGCGCGCGCGACCTCGCGCTCGAAGGCGCGGTCGCCGAGCGTCACCCGGAACGCCTGGTTCGTGATGAGGGGGTGGTCGAAGTCCGCGGTGAACTCGACCGAGAAGGCGTCGGCGGGCTCGAGCCGCGCGAGCTTGTCGCCGTCCCGGATCTCGACCGGCCGGTCCACGACGAGCCAGCGCCGCCCGGTGCGCTGCACCTGCACGCCGGCCTCCTGCACGAGGCAGACGAACGGCGCGGCGGAGCCGTCGAGCACCGGGATCTCGGGTCCGTCCACCTCGACGCGGCAGTTGTCGATGCCCATGCCGTGGAGCGCGGCCATCACGTGCTCGACGGTGTGGACGCGCGCCTTGCCGAGGGCGAGGTTCGTCGAGAGCGTCGTGTCGGCGACGAACTCGTTGCGCGCGGGGATCGCGACGCCGAGGTCCATCCGGACGAAGGAGATGCCGGCGTCCGCCGGGGCGGGAGCGAGCGTGAGCGTCGCGGGGTGGCCCGAGTGCAGGCCCACGCCGGTGCACGACACACGCTTCGCGACCGTCCGCTGATTCCAGTGATTCATTCGTGCCAGTCCGTTCCGGGCCGAGCGCTGCCCGAGCGGGCACCCTTCCGAGCAATCGATGTGCCAAGCGGGCGCGATCTCGACGGGTTCTCGGCAGTTCGACTGTCGAGTCAACGTCGCGGATCGAGAGCCGTTTTCACATGGGTCCGGATCACCTCTCCTGGGGCTGCCTCCCGGCACCGCGATCGCGACCCGGAACCCTGCCGAGATCGCGACATCCGTGTCAGACCGGCACGGTTCCCTCCGCGACCGGGGCGCGGCTTATACCATGCCCTTTCGCGATCGGAGCGCCCGAAGCGTGATCCCACTCAAGGACGACAATCCCGCCGAGCGATTCCCCCTCGTGACGATCGCGCTCGTCGCGGCGAACCTCGCCGCGTTCTGGTGGCAGGTGACGGGCCCCGGGCTCGAGGCGTCGGTGCTCCGCGGCGGCGCGATCCCCTACGAGATCCTGAGGTTCGAGGACATCGAGTACCGCGACATCGTCCCGCCGCCGCTCACGATCTTCACGAGCATGTTCCTGCACGGTGGCGTCGCGCACGTCGGCTTCAACATGCTGACGCTCTGGATCTTCGGGAACAACGTGGAGGACGCACTCGGGCGCCTCCGCTTCGCCGTCTTCTACCTGCTCTCCGGCGTCGCGGCGGCCGTCACGCAGACGCTCGCCGCCGCGTTCTCGGGCGACGTGCTCACGCCGATGGTCGGGGCGTCGGGCGCGATCGCCGGGGTGCTCGCCGCGTACCTGATGCTCTTCCCGCGCCACCGGATCCTGACGTTCATCGTGCCGATCTGGTTCCTGCGGATCCCCGCGGGCTTCTTCATCGTGTTCTGGTTCGCCGGGCAGGTGCTCAACGCGGTGTTCGGCGGCGAGCCCGGCGTCGCGGTCTTCGCGCACATCGGCGGGTTCGTCGCCGGGTGGATCATGCTCCGGCTCATGGGGCGGCGGCCGACGTGGCGCGCGCGGCGCGTCGGGTGGTAGCCGCCGGACGCGTCCTGGCGGACGCCTCTACGTCGCCGCCGGCGGGCCGGGCGGCGAGGTCGCCGTCCGCGGATCGCGCCGCAGCGCCGCCGCGGTCCAGAGCGCGCCGGCGAGATCGACCGCGCCGAACAGGACCAGGATCGGCGGCGCGAGCCCCGCGAGCACGAGCGCGACGAAGAGCACGAGCACCCCGGCGCGCGCGTGCACCGTGAACCGCGCGTACGGGAGGAAGTCCTCCCGCCCCATGCGGACGTCGAGGTAAGCGATGACGAGCACCAGCACGCCCGCGACGCGGATCCAGACCTCGTCGGTCGGCGCCAGGCCGAAGAGGCCGAGCAGGGCGTTCGGCGCGAGGACGAGGAGCGCCCCGAGACCGGCGAGGTACCAGCCGAAGACGAAGAGCGAGCGACCGACGGCGGACATCACGCCTCCCCTGGCACGGTGCGCCGCCGCGCGTCCGGCGCGCGCTCTCCGCTCACAGCAGCGACCCCTGGTTTCCCCGCGGCCGCTCGCGCCCGAGGTGCGCGTACGCGGGGGGCAGCGCCACGCGGCCCCGCGGCGTCCGCGCGAGGAAGCTCTCGCGCACGAGGAACGGCTCGTACACGTCCTCGATCGTGTCCCGCTCCTCGCCCACCGCGGCGGCCACCGCGTCGATCCCGACGGGGCCGCCGCCGAAGGTGTCGAGGATCACCGTGAGGATCCGCCGGTCCATCGCGTCGAGGCCGCGCGCGTCCACCTCGAGCCGCTCGAGCGTCGTGTCCACGATCGCCTTCGTGAGCGTCCCCTCGCCTTCCACCTGGGCGAAGTCGCGGGCGCGCTGGAGGAGCCGGATCGCGATGCGCGGGGTCCCGCGCGCGCGGCGCGCGAGCTCCTCGGCGCCGGCGGCCTCGACGGGCAGCGCGAGCTTGCGGGCGGCGCGGATCGCGATCTCGCGCAGCTCCGGCGGCTCGTAGTAGCCGAGCCGCTCCTGGATGGGGAAGCGGTCGCGGAGGGGCGACGCGAGCAGCCCGGTGCGCGTGGTCGCGCCGACGAGCGTGAAGCGCTCGAGCTTCATCTCCATCGTCTGGGCGCCGATGCCGGCGCCGAGGACCACGTCGAAGCGGTAGTCCTCCATCGCCGGGTAGAGCGCCTCCTCGACGGCGGGGGAGAGCCGGTGGATCTCGTCGATGAAGAGGATGTCCCGCGGCGCGAGCGCGGTGAGGAGGCCGGCGAGGTCGCCCTTCTTCACGAGCGCCGGTCCGCTCGTCACGTGCAGCGTGACGCCGAGCTCGCGCGCGAGGATGTGGGCGAGCGAGGTCTTCCCGAGCCCGGGCGGGCCGGAGAGGAGCACGTGGTCGAGGGCGTCGCCGCGGGCCCGGGCGGCCTTCGCGTAGACGCGGAAGTTCTCGACGAGCTTCTCCTGCCCCACGTACTCGTCGAAGCTGGCGGGCCGGAGCGATTGCTCGAGCTTCTCCTCGCCCTCGCCGGCCTTCGCCGACACCTCGCGCAGCGGCTTCACGCTCATCCCCGGCGGACGCTAGCACGGAC
Source organism: Anaeromyxobacter sp. (assembly GCA_036391435.1). Taxonomy (GTDB): domain Bacteria; phylum Myxococcota; class Myxococcia; order Myxococcales; family Anaeromyxobacteraceae; genus Anaeromyxobacter. The sequence goes on from DASVZX010000004.1 coordinate 7,524, forward strand.
GGGTGACGCGACGGCGGGCCACCGCGCGGCTATACCGGAGATCGCGCCCCGAACCCGGACCCCGGCCATGACGACCTCGACCAGCGGTGACCCGCGCCTGTGGCTCGTCCGCCACGGCGAGACGGAGTGGAGCCGCGCGGGGCGGCACACCGGCCGGACGGACGTGCCGCTCACGGCCGACGGCGTGGAGCAGGCCGCCGGGCTCCGCGCCCGGATCGGCGACCGGCGCTTCGCGCTCGTCCTCTCGAGCCCCCTCCGGCGCGCGTGGGAGACCTGCCGCCTCGCCGGGTTCGCCGGCGTCGCCCGGAGGACGGACGACCTCCTCGAGTGGGACTACGGGGCGTACGAGGGCCGCACCACGCCCGAGATCCGGGCCGACGTCCCCGGCTGGAGCATCTGGACCGACGGGGTGCCGGCGGGAGAGACGGTCGAGGAGGTGGGCGTCCGCGCCCGCCGCGTCATCGCGGAGGCCACCCGCGCCGGCGGCGACGTCGCGCTCTTCGCGCACGGGCACGTCCTGCGCGTGCTGGCCGCCTGCTGGCTCGGCCTCGCCCCGCGGGAGGGACGGCTGCTCGCCCTCGGCACCGCGGCGGTCGGGGTGCTCGGCCGCGAGAACGGCTCCCCGGTCGTCCGGGCGTGGAACCTCTTCTCCTCGGCGGGCGACCTGCCGCGCTGAGGCGCGGCCTGCTTCTACTCGTCCCGTGAACGACCTCGAGCCAGTGCCCGAGCATCTCCCGGCTCGACCGGCCAGGGCGCGAGCCGCGGCGGCGGCCCCTCGATCCCGCAGTGAAATCTTGGCCGACCGGCCGGCGCCGGTCGGAGCCCGGCGTGGGGCCGGCGCAGGCCGACGAGGGCCGTGGCGGCGCCGCACAGCAGGAGCCCGGCGCAGAGGAGCATCGCGGTGCGGTGGACGGGCGCGAGGGTCGCGGCGTCGGTGAGGCTGCCGGTGCCGAGCCCGGCGGCGAGCGGCAGGACCGCGACGGCGAGGAGGCTCGCGGTCCGGGCGACGGCGTTGTTGACGCCGCTCGCGACGCCGGCGAGGCGGTCGTCGAGCGCCCCGAGCGCCGTGGCGGTCAGCGGGGCGACGCTCACCGCCAGGCCGGCGCCGAGCAGCAGCACCCCGGGCAGCACGTCGCGGACGTACGAGGCCCGCGTCCCGACCCGGGCGAGCAGGAGCAGCGCCCCCGCGCAGACGGCCGGCCCGATCGTCATGGGGATGCGGGGGCCGATCCGCTGCGCCAGCGCGCCCGCGCGGGCGGAGAACAGGAGCATGAGCGCGGTGATCGGCAGCAGCGCGCTCCCGGCGCCGAGCGGCCCGAAGCCGGCGACCACCTGCAGGTCGAGGACGACGAGGAAGAGCACGCCGCCGAGGGCGGCGTAGACCGCGAACGTGACGAGGTTCGCGGCGGTGAAGGTCCGGGACCCGAACACCTCCAGCGGGAGCATCGGGTGCGCCGAGCGCCGCTCGGCGAGGGCGAAGCCGAGCAGGCCGGCGACCCCGAGGGCGAGCGCGGCGAGCACGGCCGCGGAGGTCGCGCCGCGGGCCGGCCACGCCGTGAAGCCGTAGGTGAGCCCGGCGAGGCCCGCGGCGACGGCGACGACGCCCGGGACGTCCAGCCGGCGCGGCGCGGCGGGGTCGCGGCTCTCCGGGACGTGCCGGAGCGCGACCGCGATCGTGGCCGCCGCCAGGGGGACGTCGACGAGGAAGACGAGCCGCCAGCTCCCGACCTGGACGAGCCAGCCTCCGAGGAGCGGGCCGATGGCGGCGCCGACGCCGCCCAGGCCCGACCAGGCCCCGATCGCCCTGGCGCGATCCTCGGGCCGGAACGACGCCTGCAGGATGGCGAGGGAGCCCGGGGTGAGCAGGGCGCCGCCGATCCCCTGCAGCACCCGCGCGGCGACGAGCGCCCCCATGCTCGGCGCCAGCCCGCAGAGGAGCGACGCCCCGCCGAACACGCCTGCGCCGGCGACGAAGATCCGGCGGCGGCCGAAGCGGTCCCCGAGGGAGCCGCCCACGAGGATCAGGGCGGCGAGGCTCAGGGTGTAGCCGTCGACGGTCCACTGCAGCCCGGCGGCCCCGCCCCCGAGCTGCGCGCCGATGCGTGGCAGCGCGACGTTGACGACGGTGGCGTCGACGAACGCGAGCGCCGAGCCGAGCACGGTCGCCAGCAGCACCCACCGGCCGGCGGGCTCTCCGTAACGGACGAGCACCCCCGATCCCTGCCTCGGGCGGCGCCGCCCCGCACGGCGAGATCGGAGCGCGACGCGGGGCCCGGCGGGGCGCCCTCGTTCGCGACGCGCGCCGCGCGGGCCGCCCCGGGCCGGCGCCGGGAGGCGGGGTCCGGCGCCGCCCCGCCTTCCGGCGGCTCGCCGGGCGGCCTCCGAAGCAGTAGGGTTCGCGCGGCATGCTGGAATCCCTCGAGACGCTCCTCGCCGACGGCCTCGTCGACGAGGTCCGCGGACGGCTGAAGAGCGGCAAGGAAGCGGACCTCTGGCTCGTCCGCTCCGGCGGCGAGCTCCTCGCCGCGAAGATCTACAAGGCCCGCCAGGCCCGGAGCTTCCGCAACAACGCCGGCTACAAGGAGGGGCGCCGGGTGCGCGACACGCGCACGCAGCGCGCGATGGACCGCGGCAGCCGGTTCGGGCAGGCGGCGGCCGAGGAGGCCTGGAAGGCGAAGGAGTCGGACGCGCTGCACACGCTGCACGCCGCGGGGGTGCGCGTCCCGAGGCCCGTCCTGTTCCACGACGGCGTCCTGCTCATGGAGCTCGTCGTGGACGCCCACGGCCACCCCGCGCCGCGGCTCGTGGACGCGCACCTGGCGCGCGAGGCGGCCGCCGCGCTGTACGCGGACCTCCGCGCCCAGGTGGTCCGCATGCTGGCGTGCGATCTCATCCACGGCGATCTCTCGCCCTACAACGTGCTCCTCGGGCGCGACGGCCCGGTCGTGATCGACTTTCCCCAGGTGGTCGGCGCGGCGCACAACAGCCAGGCCGAGTCGTTCCTGCACCGCGACGTCGAGAACCTCCGGCGGTTCTTCGCCGCGCTCGACCCGGCGCTCCGCTCGGCCGCGAACGACGCGCGGGAGATCTGGCGCGCGTACGCGCGCCGCGAGCTGACGGCCGACTTCGTCCCGAGCGGGAGGCCGCCCCCGGCGCCGCCCCACGCCGGTCACGCGCCCCGCGCGCCGAGGCCCGCCCACGCGGACGCGCCCCGGCGCTCCCGGAGCGCCGGGG
>DASVZX010000005.1:0-16988 GCA_036391435.1 Anaeromyxobacter sp.
GCCAAGCTCGGCGGCCACCTCCCGAAGAATGGCCTGCCGGGGTGGCAGGTACTCGGCAGAGGGTACGAGTCGATGCTGCTAATCGAGCTCGGCTGGCGCGCGGCCTTGGCCACCTACGGAGAGAAGTGATCGATGATCAGAAATGGTCACGGGGACATGGGTCCAGACGCGCTTCGAAGACATGAGCTGCGCGTGATCGTGCGTCGGCGCCAGACCTCAACGTCGATGCGGACGGAACGTGACTCGCTTGTAGCGCTCCGAGAGGGTCCACACGCCAGCGTCTGCAAGGCATGCAGAACTCACGGCCGCGTCGGTGACATCGCGGGAGCGCCATGTCTTCCCGGCATCCGGGCTCACCTCGATGGTGGCCGGTAGATTCGACAGCATGCTCGCCTGCGGTTCCCAGAAGCCCTCGTGGAGGAGGAACAGAGAACCGCGCGACTGGAGACCCTTCATGGCGGCGTCGCGCTGAGCCAGGACCACGGTGCTCCGACCCGAGGCGCCCGATTCCAGAGCCACGCGCTCGACCCGAAACCCGCCGGCTCTCGGCGAGAGCGCAGCGAGCGCGGCCGCGTCGTCGAGAGCGATGGCGAGTATCCGGTCTTCCGGCCAGGTGGCAACGTTCACGACCGACAGGTCGGGATTCACCACGACGAGCGTCGATGCCGGTAGTGCGCCAGGGTCGCTCAACGGTCGGTCAAGCGGCATCCACAGTTCACCTCGGGCGCCGAGACGTGCCGTTCCGCTGCTTCCCCCTCGTTCGCGGCGGAATGGAAGGAGAGAGCGGCTGGTCCAGGTATTCCCACCGTCAACCGTTCGGTAGACCTGGGTGGTCGACCATGCGTAGCCTTCGTCCCGGGTCTCGAATGCGATGCCGATGATGTCCGCAGGGGCAGCCTTCTCCAGCCATGACCGCCCTCTGTCCATGCTGGCCCGCGTTCGCGTGCGGCCCGTGGAGACGTCGAGCAGAACGATCCAAAGCGTGCCGTCTCGAGCGGCCGAAAACGCCGCAATGAGGGCTTGGCCCATCGCAGCCTCGGTGATCTCGCCCGTCTGCGAAATGCCGACGAGGGTGGCGTAAGCCTCCGCCTGCGCTGCCGCGACTCCCCGAGCCAGCGCGACCTGGGCATCGACATGGCTCCAGCCGCGGACCCAGACGACGGTGTCGTCACACGCGAGGATGTCGAGCGAGCGATCGCCCAGGCCATCCACTCTGACCACGACATCCCGAGACGCCAGGGATCTCACGCTCAGAAGAACGGCAGCAAGCACGACGATGATCGCGGCCACGGCGAAAGAGCGGTGCTTCGCCCAGCGTCCGGGTTCTCCACGCGTCACGAGGCGAGCATACCGCGCTCGCGAAGCCGCCGCAGAGAGGCGCGCCGTATGGCAATGCGCAAGGGGGTCCGTCGGGGCGGTCGCCCGCGGCGGGGCGAGTCGCATCGGGTGGCAGGCGCGCCGATCACGGCGGAAACCGTGAGAGGACGAGATGGAGTGCCGCCCGGTTCTGCGTCGCGCGGGGCCGGGCGGACGTGTCTGCGGGGGGTGCGGCGATCTCGAATCGGTCGAAATTGCCATCCTGCGGACGGCGAGCGCGCTCGTCTCCGCGCGTGACCCGCGGCGGCGCGACCTCCGGGCTCCCGCATGGACGAGCTGCTGCCCCGACGATGGGCTCTCCGCCCGTACCCTAGCTCGGGGAGTAGTCCACCAGGACACGCTCGGCCCGCACTCGACCGATGAACTCGGCGACACGCGCGTGCTCCGGATGCGTCTGGTACGCCGTCAGCGCATCCGCGTCTTCGAACTCGGAGTAGAGGACCACATCGAACGCTGCGTCTGACGGTTCAACGTTCAGCCCGACCTCGAGGTGGAGCAACCCGGGAATGCGGCCGAGCAGCGATTCCAGCTCCGCCTTCATCCGGGCCGCGTTGGCGGCTCGGTCACGCCCAACCGCGTGATCCTTCAACTTCCACATCACGATGTGCTTCATCATGCTCAACCCGTAGCACGAGACTTCATCGACGCTGCTGTGCATTCACCCATACGGCGGTAGCGCCACCAAACCGCGCCGAGTCATACCGGTCTCGACGTTCCATCCGATCCTCGATCTCGACCCGCGACCCGGCGGCCGTGAACCTCCGCCGTCCGCAGGAGCCACGTGCGCGGCGAGTCGGTCACGCCTTCCGCGAAGAGCGTTCCCTGCGCCGCCCGCGGCATCTTGACCACCGCAGACGAGAACGGATCCACCCATCCATCGCGCAGCGGCTCGCCGCGCCGCCTCGCGTGGCTCGCGAAGTTGCCCACGACGTATCGCACCGCGTTCCGCACCTCCGCAGGCGTCCTCAGGACGTGCGCATCGTACCGGTCCGCGAACACGCGCCCGCTCCGCCCCATCATCCGGTTCAGCCCGCGCGCCAGGCGGATCGAAAAGGCGCGCACCGCGTTCGCGAGCGCATCGGAGCTCACCGCCTCGCAGATGAGATGGACGTGGTTCCCGAGGATGCCGAAGTGGACCACCCGGGCATCGGTCCGGCGGCGCGCCGCCTCGAGCACGCGGTGGATCACCGCGAACGAGCGCTCGCTGCGGAGGTTCCACACGTGCTCCGCGAGCCGGAGCGTCACGTGGATCGGCATGGGGCGACCGAACGCGTCGCGCGCGACGTGGGGGAGGGCGTCGCGGCCCGGGCGCGGCGGACGGCCGGCGCCGCGGCGCATGCCGCCCCAGGTCCGAAGGTCGAGAAGCTGCTGCACGGGCATGTAGACCTCGCGTCGGAAGAGAACTTCGCACGCGGGTCTGACAATCATCGGAAACAAGTCGGTCAATCCAAGCCAATGACCATATCGGCCAATTCAAGAAAGGTTGGGCGCCTCGGATCGCCGGCGCCGCCCGCATCCGTCCCTCCCGCGGCGTCCTCCGCGCCCGCAGGCTCCTGTCGCGCTCCGCCGACACGCGGCGACGTCCTGCGGCCCCGCCCTTCGCAGGGGCACGCGCGGCCGGGCGTGGAGGCCTGGACGCCTCGTCCCGGAGCTCCACCCCCGGAACGCCCGCCCCGCTCGCGCGTCAGGGCCGCCCGGCCCGCTCCCGCCGCCGCAGTCCGCCCCCCAGCCGGAGCGCGAGCGCCGCGAGCAGGAGCGCGGCCGCGCCGGCCGCCCCCGCGCTCGAGCTGCAGCCCCCGCTCGGCCGTGCCACCGTGTCGATCGGGGCGGGCTGGCCGCCCGTCCCGCCGACGGTCAGCTGCACGGTCGGGTTCTGCGGGTCGTCGCTCGTCACGACGAGGCACCCGGCCTCGGCGCCGGCGGCCGACGGCGCGAAGCTCACGGTGAGGGTGACCGCCTGGCCGGCGGCGACCGTGAAGGGCGCGGCCGAGGGCGCGGACCACGCGAAGTCGGTGCTCGTCGCGGGCGTCGTGCACCGGTCGATGGACGCGACGGTGAGCGCCGCCGCGCCGGTGTTCCGGATCTGCGCGGCGAGCGACGACGACGTGCCGACGCCCACGGTGCCGAAGTCGAGGGCCGCCGGGGAGAGCGCGATCGCCGGCAGCGCCGCCGTCGTCCCCGCGCCGGAGAGGGCGACCGAGACGCTCGGGTTCGCGGGGTCGTTGCTCGAGACCACGACGGCGCCGGCGTCCGAGGTCGTGTCGATGGGGGCGTACGTCACCGTCACGACCTGGCTCGCGCCGGACGCGAGCGAGAAGGTCGCCGGCGACGCGGTGTACTCGGTGCTCGTGCCGCCCGCGAGCGCGACCGTGCCGGTGAGCGTGCCGGTGCCGGTGCTCGTGATCGTGAACGTCTTGCTGGCGGAGCCGCCGACGGTCACGGTCCCGAACGCGAGCGACCCCGGCGCGACGCCGATCGCGGGCGTCGCCGCGGCGCTCACCGTGAAGGGCGTGAGCGCCACGACCTGGTAGCCGTGGTTCGGGTTGTTCGCGTCCGGCGTGAAGGAGCCGGGCTGGAGCGTGGACGAGGTGCCGTTCCCGAAGGAGGCGCCCGCCGACTCGTACTGGGCGTTGCCGTACCAGGCGACGGCCCAGGTGTACGTGCCCGGCGTCGCCGGCGCCGTCGCCGTGAGCGTGACGGGGTAGCCGGTCGTGGTGCACCCGCCCGTCCCGCCCGGGCAGCTGCTCCGCGCGAGCTCCTTCATGTTCTGATCGTAGAGCAGCGTGCGCACCCAGCCGGACTGGTCGCCGCCGGTGATCGTGACCGTGACCGTCGCGCCGGGCGCGTAGATGGTCGAGTCGAGCGTGCCGGACACGCTGATGCTGCTCGTCGCCGTCGCGCTCGCGTGCGTGCCGTGGTGATGGCAGCCGTTGCAGGTCGTCACCGAGGCGCCGTGGCAGGGGGAGCAGTACGAGCCGTAATACGTCGGATGCGCGAGCGCGCGCGGGGCCCACGCGGCGAGCACGAGCGCGGCGAGCGCTCCAGTGAACGGAGAGCGGATCAAGGGCGACCTCCTGGTCTGCGGCTTCCTGCCTCAGTATCCGTCAGGCGGCGGCGCTTGCGAATGTGTCCAGATCCGCCGCGATGGCGGCGGGTGTGCGATGCCGTCACGCGGCCCGCGTTCGCCTTAGACTTCCTCCCCATGCCGCGGCCCCCTCCGCACCGCACGATCCTGCTGCGCTCCGCCGACGGCCGCGACGTCCTGCGCGTCACCGCCCTCCGGCGCGACACCGGCTACCCGAGCGTCGAGGTCCGGGTCGAGGGGACGGCGAAGGGCTTCTCGGGCGGCAACGATGCGTGGCTCGACGGCTTCGAGCTGAAGGCGTTCGCCGCCGCGCTCCGCTCCTTCGAGCGGAGCCGCCACGGGCGGGTGGAGCTCCGCTCGATGAGCCCCGAGGAGCTCCGGCTGGTGCTCCGGTCGGCCGACGCCGCCGGTCACCTGCTCGTCGAGTTCACGATCGCGAGGAACGCGCTCGTCGCCGACGGGCTCGAGCCGGTTCCGCTCCGGGTCCAGGGCGCGTTCGAGCTCGATCCCGGGACCCTCGGCGAGATCGCCGAGGGCGTCGCCTGGCTCGCGAGCGGCGGCGGCGCGTAGCGCGTGGCGCGACGTCGCACCCCCGAAAGGCTCGATTCGACCGGCGGGCCGCGCGCCTACGCTGGGCTCCTCGCTGCGACGTGGAAGGGAGCCCGAATTGCCCGAGACCTCCGCCGGCACGAGCCGCGGCCTGGCGCTCCTCCCGGTGCCGCTGGTGATCGCGGCCGCCGCGGCCGGCGTCGCGTTCGGGATCGGCGCGTACGCCTTCCATTACGCGAAGGGCGAGTCGTACCTCGGCAACGACCCGGCGACCTGCGCGAACTGCCACGTGATGCAGTCCCACTACGCGGGGTGGCTGACGGGGCCGCACCACCGCGTCGCGACCTGCAACGACTGCCACACGCCGGCGGGCGGGATCCCGAAGTACTACGTCAAGGCGCTGAACGGCTACCACCACTCGATGGCGTTCACCCTCGGCGGATTCCCGGACGTCATCCGGGCGCGCCCCGAGAGCCGCGCGGTCGTCGAGCGGAACTGCCGCCGCTGCCACGCCGACCTCGTCGAGGGCATCGCCCATGGCGGGGACGTGTCGTGCGTCCGCTGCCACGCCTCGGTCGGTCACCTGCGCTGAACCCTTCGAACGGATCGCCCAACGGAGGAGCCCCACGATGCCCACCGAAACCCAGCCCCAGCCGCCGAGCAGGCGCGGCCTTCTCATCGCGCTCGTCGCCGGCGTGTTCGCGCTCGTGGCCGTCGGCGTCGCCGTCCTGCTCGTCAACATCGCCCAGAAGAAGGAAGAGGCGAAGCACGCGTACGTGAAGCTCGTCCAGGTCACCGACGACGACGTCGACGTGACCCGGTGGGGCACGAACTGGCCGCGCGAGCTCGACCTCTACAAGCGCACCGCCGAGCCGACGAGCACGAAGTACGGCGGCGCCAAGGGCGCGAGCGAGAGCATGCCCGCGCCGGAGAAGGCGGTCCGCGATCCGTGGCTCACGCGCATCTTCGCGGGGTACCTGTTCGCGGTGGACTTCCGCGACCGGCGCGGCCACGCGTACATGCTGACCGACCAGGAGGTCACGAAGCGCAACGTGCCGGCCGAGGGGAAGCAGTCGGGCAACTGCCTCCACTGCCACGCCTCGATCGTCCCGCTCTACCGGAAGCTCGGCAAGGAGGCCGCCCCGACCGCGAGCCCGGCGGACCAGATCCAGGCGGGCCTCGCGAAGGTCGCCGAGCTCGGGTACTGGGACGCGCACGCGCAGCTGAAGCAGCTCACCGGCGGCAAGGTCCACCCGGTCGGCTGCGTCGACTGCCACGAGCCCGAGTCGATGGAGCTGCGCGTGACGCGCCCCGCGTTCATCGCCGCGATGCAGAAGCTCGCCGCGGGGACCGGGGAGGTCTCGCACCTGCCGTCCGTCGAGCGCTGGCGCAAGGGCGACCGCGCGAAGCCCTACGACCCGAACCTCGACGGCACGCGGCAGGAGAAGCGCGCCTACGTCTGCGGCCAGTGCCACGTCGAGTACTTCTGCGGCAAGGGCATGACGATCTTCTTCCCCTGGGCGGAGGGGCTGAAGGTCGAGCAGATGGAGCACCTCTACGACACGACGACGGTGAAGGGGAAGCGCTTCAAGGACTGGACGCACGCCGAGACGGGGATGGAGCTCCTCAAGGCGCAGCACCCCGAGTTCGAGATGTGGAGCCAGGGGATCCACGCGCGCAGCGGCGTGACCTGCGCCGACTGCCACATGCCGTACCGGCGAGAGGGGGCGCAGAAGATCTCGGACCACTGGGTCCGCAGCCCGCTCCTCCAGCCGAACCGCGCCTGCGCCGCGTGCCACCCGTACGACGACGACGAGCTCAAGGCGCGCGTCCTCTCGATCCAGGACCGCCACTTCGCCCTGCTCACCCGGGCGGGCGAGGCCGCCGTCGCGGCCATCGACGCGATCGTCGCGGTGCGCAGGCCGTACGACGACCGCGCGCGCGACGCCGCGCTGGCGAAGGCGAAGGCGACGCTCGAGAAGCAGGAGGGGTTCGCGAAGCTCTCGAAGGACGACCAGGACAAGACGCTCGGCGCCGAGGTGAAGGCGAACCTCCTCGCCGCCTGGCGCGAGGCGGTCGAGAAGACGCCGGCGCTCCGGGAGCTCGAGAGCCTGCAGCGCGCCGCGCAGTGGCGCCTCGACATGGTCGCGGCGGAGAACTCGATGGGCTTCCACGCGCCGCAGGAGATGGCGCGGCTGCTCGGCGAGTCGATCGACCTCTCCCGCCAGGCGCAGGTGAAGTCGGCCCAGCTCACCGGCGGGGCGCTCGCCCTCGCGGCCCCCGGATCGGCCTCGCCCGCCGCCCCGACCTCGCTGCGGACGGAGAAGAAGTAGGGTCGCACCGCGGAGTCGCTCGCTCGCCCGCCCCTCCGGCCTGCGCCGGAGGGGCGGCGCTGTCACGATGACTCCCGGAGACGCACCCGTGTCCCCCGCGTTCCCGACCTTCGGCCCCGCCCACCTCGCGATCCTCGCGGCCGTGCCGCTCGCGGCGGCGGCGCTCGCGGCGCTCGCGCGGCGGCGCCGCGGCGCGGAGCGCCCGATCCGGCTGGCGCTCGCGGCCGCGCTCGCCGCGAACGAGCTCGCCTGGTACGTCCACGCGCTTCGCAGCGGGGGGGTCCGCCCGCCGCACGGCCTGCCCCTCGACCTGTGCGACCTCGTCCTGTGGCTCACGGTCTGGGCGCTCGCGGCGCCGCGCCCGGCGCTCCTCGAGATCGTCTACGACCTCGGGCTCGCCGGCTCGGGGATGGCGCTCCTCACCCCGGATCCCGGCGCGTCCCTCACCTCGTACGCGGGCGCCAAGTTCTTCGTCGCGCACGGCGGCGTCGTCGCGGCCATCCTGTTCCTCGCCGCCGCCGGCGCGCTGCGGCCCCGACCGGGCGCGTGGCGGCGCGTGTTCCTGTGGGTGAACGCCTACGCGGCGCTCGTCGCGCTCTTCGACTGGCGCTTCGGCACGAACTACATGTACCTGCGGGAGAAGCCCGCCTCCGCGTCGCTCCTCGACGCCCTCGGGCCGTGGCCCTGGTACGTGCTCGCGGCCGAGCCGCTGGCGCTCGCCCTGCTCTGGCTCCTCCACCTCCCGTTCCGGCGAGGCGGAGGAGCCCCGAGGCCTACGCGCCCACCCGGCGCGGCCGCATGAGGCCGCGGTAGAACGGGCCCTCGTGCTTCTCGCCGGGCTTCCGCGTCACGACCGGGAGGATCATCGAGACGAGCAGCATGATCGCGATCACCGGCAGCGCGCCGGCGAAGGTGCCCGTCCGGTCCTTCACGATCGAGACGAAGATCGGCCCGACGATGCCGCCGACGCCCCAGGCGAGCAGGATCCACCCGTAGTTCACGCCCATGTACTTCGTGCCGAAGTAGTCGGCCGTGAAGGACGGCATGGTCCCGAAGCCGCCGCCGTAGTCGAGCAGGACGATCGCGAACAGGATCGTGACGAGCCAGATCGCGTGGATCCCGCCGACGAGGAAGAAGATGAGGACCTGCGTCCCGTAGATGAGCAGGTACGCCATGTTCCTGCCGATCCGGTCGGACACCGCGCCCCAGAAGAACCGGCCGAGGCCGTTGAAGAGCGCGATGAAGCCGTAGATCGCGAGCGCGGTCGCCGGGGCCGCCCCGGTGAGCTCGCGCATGATCGGCACGGCGTTCGAGATGAAGAGGATGCCCGCCGTGACGTTCAGGAAGAGCATCGCCCAGAGGGCCCAGAACTGCGGCGTCCGCATCGCCTGCGCCGGCGCGTAGTCGACGAGCGCGCCGGTGCGCGTCGCCGCGGGTGCGGTCGGGGTGGCGGCCGCCGCCGCCAGCGGAGGGGCCGCCGGCGCCCCGCGGGCCCCCACGAGCTCCGCGGTCGGGTTCCGCATGAACGAGGCGCAGATGCCGCCGACGACCGCGAAGACGACGCCCGACCAGATGAAGACCTGCATGAGCGTGCCGCGGGAGGCGTCGGAGAGCATCCCCGTCGCCCCCTGCGCGCGCGCGGCGATGACCTTCCCGGCCTCGCCCGCGACGGCGGCGAAGGCCGGGATGGACTTCAGGATGTTGTTGTAGAGGAACGCCCCGAGGCCGAAGCCCATCACCACCATGCCGGTCGCGAGGCCGCGCCGGTCCGGGAACCACTTCGTGACGGCCGCCACCGGCGTCACGTAGCCGAGCCCGAGCCCGATCCCTCCGACGAGACCGTAGGTCAGGTAGATCCAGGGCGCGCCCATCCGCGACGTGCCGAGCCCGGCGAGGATGTTCGCGATCCCCCAGAGCACGACCCCGGTGACCGCCACCGGACGCGGGCCGCGGCGATCCTGCCAGCGGCCGCCGACGATGGCGCCGACGCCGAGGAAGAAGATCGCGAGCGCGAACGTCCAGGTCGTCGTCGTGTTCGACCACCCGAACGCCGCGATCAGCGGCTGCGTGAACAGGCTCCACGAGTAGACGGTGCCCAGGCAGATCATCGCGATCGTGCCCGCCACCGCGATCGCCCAGCGATTCTTCGTCATCATGTGTCCCCCCTCCGCCGCGGCGCCCTCGAGCGCGCCCGCGGCGTCATCCGCCGATCCCCCGCATCGGCAGCAGTACCAGCCCTCCGCCCGCCGCGTCCATCCGGTGGCGCGGCGCCTTGCGCGCGAGCGCCCCCCGGATCGCCTCGACGAGCGCCCCGTCCCCCGCCCCGTCGCGCATGAGGTCCCGGAGCGGCGCCCGGTCCTCGCCGCCGAGGCAGGCCTGGAACCCGCCGTCGGCCGCGACGCGCGCGCGGTTGCACGCGTCGCAGAAGTTCTCGGTCATGGCGCCGATGAGCCCCACGAGCCCCTCGCGCCCGCGCGCGTCCCGCGCCCGCAGGTGGTGCGCCGGCCCCCAGCCCCGGTGCGGGTCCGCGCGCAGGCTGAAGCCCGCGTCCTCGAGCCGGCGCCGCACCTCCGCGAGCGGCACCGGGACCCCGCCGCCGAACGGCATCTGCTCGATGAAGCGCGGGATCGCGCCGTGGGCCCAGGCGTACCGGACGAGGTCGGCCACCTCGTCCTCGTTCACGCCGCGCATGACCACCGTGTTCGTCTTGAGGGATCGGAACCGGCCGACGCACGCCTCGATCCCGGCGAGGATCCGGTCGAGCCGCGCGCCCGCGCCCGAGACGCCGGCGAGCCGGCCGGGGTCGAGCGTGTCGAGCGAGACGTTCATCGACCCGAGCCCCGCCCCGGCGAGCGGCGCCGCGAGCGCGGCGAGCCGGTGCCCGTTCGTCGTGAGCGCGACGTCCTCGATGCCCGGCGTGGAGGCCGCGTCGCGCACGATCTCCACGACGTCCCGCCGGAGCGTCGGCTCGCCGCCGGTGAGCCGGATCCGGCGGACGCCGAGCGCGGCGAAGAGCCGGACCACCCGGGCGAGCTCCTCGCGCGTGAGGAGCCCGCCGTCCTCCTCCTGGTCGGCGGGCGAGCAGTAGGTGCACCGGAAGTTGCAGCGGTCGGTCAGCGAGACCCTGAGGTACGAGATCACCCGTCCCTGCGCGTCGGCGAGCGGCGCGCCGGACGACGCCGGCGCCCCGGGCGCAGTCCGGTCGATCGTCCGCTCAAGGGCTGAGGCCATGCTGGGAGGTGTCCTTACCGGTCGGCTCCACCCCGGGCAACGTCGGCATGCGCGGCTCGCCCCGCTCCGGGAGGACCTCGCGCGCGCCCATCCCCGCCCGCTGCTGGCGGAACGTGGCGAGCGGATCGCGGGCGGACGCGCGCCCGGCCGCGACGATCCCGAAGCGGATGGCGAGGGTGCCGAGGATCCCGAAAACCCCGGACAGCGCGTGGAGCCGGCTCTTGCGCCCCGGACGGAGGAGACGGCCGACGCCGCGCGGCGCCCGGAGCGCCGTCCCGAGCGACGCGGCGGCGAGGACCTGGCCGGCGCGGAAGAGCAGCGCGGAGGGGCCGCGGCGCAGCGGCCGGGCGACGCGCGGCACGAGCGCCGCCTCCGCCTCCGTCGCGATCGAGAGGGCGAGCTCGAGCGCCGTCGAGAGGACGCCCAGCCTGCGCGCGACCGCGGCGCCGGGCCCCGGCGGCGGCCAGATCTCGAACAGGGCGCCCGCGCTCGCCGCGCCGGAGAAGGCGAACAGCACCGGGAGGCTGCGCCGCGTCCCCTGCCACACCGGGACCGCGGTGTTCGCGAGCAGGACGCCCGTGTAGCCGACGAGCGGCAGCCCGAGGACGCCCGCCGCGAGCCCGGCGCCGTCCGCCATCGCGCGGAGCGGTCGCGGCAGGGGGAGGAGCGCCGACGCCGCGGCGGCCCCGGAGAGCGCGCCGAACCCGGAGAGCACCCAGGTCCCCATGTTCATCGGCGACGTCGGGCGGAACACGCGGAGCATGTTGAGGAACCGCGACGGCCGGCCGAGGTCGTCGACGAGCAGCGCCGCGCTGGCCACCGCGCCGCCGGCGGCGACGAGCCGGCAGCGGCGGACGAGCGGGCGCATCGCGGGGCCGCCCGCGACCTGCGCGGCCGCGCCGAGGACGCCCGCGGCGCCGGCGAGCCCCCCCGTGAAGAAGTAGGCCGGGATCTCCCACGTCCACACCGGCGCCTTCAGGACCGGCAGCCCGTGGTAGGTCGGGCCGTCGCGCTCGTCCACTGCGAGCGCGCGCTCCGGCGCCGCCGGAGGCGCGCGCAGCCGCTCCACGCGCTGCTGGGCGCCCTCGCCGGACAGCGTCCCGACCCCGCGATCCACGTTGCGCCCGTCGGAGCGCCGCTCCGCGTCGAGCGTGGGATCCGCGAGCAGCCTGCGCGCGTCGATCATGACCGCCTCCCCACCGACAGGACGGCGCCGAGCGCGAGCGCGGCGAGGGAGAGGACCCCGGCCGCCATCGAGTCCCAGCTCCGGACGATCTTCGCCGTGGGCACCACCGGATCGGGCGGCAGGTTGTACCGCTCGGGCGCGTCGGCGAGCAGGAAGAACGCGTGGAGCCCCTCGGTCCCGGGCTGGCTCGCGGCGTCCTCGCCGTAGAGGTACGCCTGCGCGACGCCGCGGCGGTGGAGCTGCTCGAGGCGCTCGGCGGCCCGGGCGCGCAGCTCGGAGAGCTCGCCGAACTGGATCGAGGCGGTCGGGCAGGCCTTCGCGCACGCCGGCACGAGGTCGCCCTTCAGCCGGTCGTAGCAGAGCGTGCACTTCCAGGCGCGGCCGTCGTCCGCGCGCCGGTCGATGACGCCGAACGGGCAGGCCGAGACGCAGTAGCCGCAGCCGTTGCAGACGTCCGGCTGGACGTACACCGAGCCGAACTCCGTCCGGATGATCGCGCCGGTCGGGCAGGCCTCGAGGCACCCGGCCCGCTCGCAGTGCTTGCAGACGTCGCTCATCATGAGCCAGGAGAACTTCCCCATCGCCTGCTCGGTGGGGCCGAGCGGCACGGGCGTCTCGAGGTGCGTCGGCGCGATGTCCCCGCCGAGGAGGCTCGTGGGCGGCGGCTGGCCCAGCGGGCGCAGCTCGGCGAACGCGCGCGCGCCGCCCTCGACGCCGTCGCGGGGCGAGCCCTGGCCGGGCAGCGGCGCCTCGACCTCGGCGAACGCGACGTGGCGCCAGGTGGACGCGCCGAGGTGGCCGGTGTTGTCGAAGCTCATCCCGGTGAAGAGGAAGCCGTCGTCGGGGAGCTGGTTCCACTGCTTGCACGCGACCTCGCACGCCTTGCAGCCGATGCAGAGCGTGGTGTCGGTGAAGAACCCCACCTCGCGGATCGGGGCCATCAGCGACGCTCCTTCTTCGGGTCGATGACGGGGCTCCGCCTCGGGGTCCGCAGGCCGGGCAGGTCGCGCGGCACCGCGTGGCGCGGCTCGGGCTGCCGGAGGGCCACGCCGTCGGTGACGGCCCTGCGCCCGGACGAGTGCCGGCCGGGGCGGATGCTGGCGGTGAGCGCCTTCGACTCCTGGATCGAGACGTTCGGGTCGGCGACGAACGGGATGAGCTCGTTCGCGGGGTCGCCCCGCACGCGCCCGACGTAGCTCCAGTGGTAGGGCAGGCCGATGGTGTGGATCGTCCTGCCCTGGACGGTGAGCGGCCGGAACCGGCGCGTGACGAGCACGCGGCACTCGATCTCGGCGCGCGCGGTGGTGATCGTCGCCCAGCCGCCGTTCTTCAGGCCCCGCTCGGCCGCCAGCTCGGGCGACACCTCGCAGAACATCTCCGGCTGCAGCTCGGAGAGCCAGGAGAGCCAGCGGCTCATGCCGCCCCCGGTGTGGTGCTCGGTGAGGCGGTACGTCGTGACGACGTACGGGAACCGCGGATCGCCGAACGCGAGGTGGTACGGGTTCCCCTTGCGGTTCCACTCGAGCCGCGCCGGGTTGCACTGCTGCGCGTAGAGGAGGTTCCGGACCGGCGACTCCATCGGCTCGTAGTGCGTCGGGAGCGGGCCGTCGAGGAGCCCCGCCGGCGCGAAGAGCCAGCCCTTCCCGTCGGAGTTCATGATGAAGGGATCGATCCCGGAGATCGTCGACGTGCCCGTCGCGTCCGGGGGCGGCCGGTAGGAGGGCGGGCGCGAGGCGATGAAGTCCGGCACGTCGTAGCCGGTCCAGACCTTCTTCTCCTCGTCCCACCAGACGTAGCGCTTGCGCTCCGACCACGGCTTCCCGTCGGGGTCCGCGGACGCGCGGCTGTACATGAGCCGCCGGTTCATGGGCCAGGCCCAGCCCCACTCCGGCGCGACCCAGGTCTGCTCGCGCCCCGGCTTCCGGCGCGCGGGCTGGTTGACCCCGTCCTTGTAGCAGCCGGCGTAGATCCAGCAGCCGCACGCGGTCGAGCCGTCGTCCTTCAGCTCGGCGAACCCGGAGACGGGCTTCCCGTCGGCGACCGTGTAGCCGTTGTACTCGCGGAGCACCGCCTCCGCGGACGGGTCCGCCTGCGCGCCCTCCGTCGGGTAGTCCCAGGTGAGCGCCTGGATCCCGCGGTCGCGCTCGTTCCGGGAGGACGCGTACCGCTCCTTCAGGATCCGCCCGAGGTGGTAGGTGAACCACAGCTCGCTCCGGCAGTCGCCGGACGGCTCGATCGCCTTCTCGTGCCACTGCAGCAGCCGCTGGGTGTTCGTGAAGCTGCCGCTCTTCTCGACGTGCGTCGCGGCCGGGAAGAAGAAGACCTCGGTCCGGATGTCCTCGGTCTTCACCTCGCCGCGCTGGATCTCCGGCGCCATCCGCCAGAACTCGGCGGTCTCGGTGGGCGCGAAGTCGCGCACGACGAGCCACTCGAGGTTGCGCAGCCCCTTGCGGTGGAGCGCGCCGTGCATCGAGCCGACGGTGGGGTTCTCGCCCATGACGAAGTAGCCCTTGAGCTTGCCGTCGGCCATCTCGCCGACCGTCGTCATGTGCGAGTGGTTCCCGGTGAGCCGGGGGAGGTGGTCGAACATCCACCCGTTCTCCCGCGTCGCCGCCTCGCCGAAGTAGGCCTTGCAGAGGGACACCGCGTACTTCGAGAACTCGCTCCACCAGGAGGTCGTGGGCTGGTTGTTCCGGATGTACTGCTCGATGCCGCGGTCGGGCAGCGACGCGTGCGGCATCGGGAGGTACCCGGGCAGCAGGTCGAAGAGCGTCGGGATGTCCGTCGAGCCCTGGATCGACGCGTGGCCGCGGAGCGCCATGATGCCGCCGCCCGGCCGGCCCATGTTGCCGAGGAGCAGCTGCACGATCGCGGCGGTGCGGATGTACTGCACGCCGACCGAGTGCTGCGTCCAGCCGACCGCGTAGCAGAAGGCGCCGGTCCGCTCGCGCCCCGAGTTCTTGCAGAGCGTCTCGGCGACCTCGAGGAAGAGCGCCCTCGGGATCCCGCAGACCTGCTCGACCACCTCCGGCGTGTACCGGGAGAAGTGGCGCTTCAGCACCTGGAAGACGCAGCGCGGATCCTGGAGCGTCGGGTCCTGCCTGCGCGTCAGCATCCCGCGGCCGCGCGCCTCGTCGCCGCCGGCGCCGGGCTCGCCCGTGCCCGCGTGCTTGTGCCCCGCGGCGGGCACGACGCCCTCCACGCCCTCGTAGGACCACGTGTCCCAGCCGTACTTGTCGAGGTGCGAGTCGAAGCCGCTGAACAGGCCGTCGAGGTCCTCCGTGTCCTTGAAGCGCGCGTCGAGGATCGTCGGCGCGTTCGTGTAGTTCACGACGTAGTCGTGGAAGTACTGCCCCGTCTCGAGGATGTGGTGGATGATCCCGCCGAGGAAGGCGATGTCGCTCCCGGCGCGGATCGGGACGTGCAGGTCCGCGACCGCGCTCGTCCGCGAGAAGCGCGGGTCGACGTGGATGATGGTCGCGCCCCGGTTCTTCGCCTCCATCACCCAGCGGAAGGCGACCGGGTGGGCCTCCGCCATGTTCGAGCCCTGGACGACGACCCAGTCGCTGTTCTGCAGGTCGCCGGGGAACGTCGTCGCCCCGCCGCGCCCGAACGAGATCCCCAGACCGGGGACCGTGGAGCTGTGTCAGATCCGCGCCTGGTTCTCCACCTGCACGACGCCGAGCGCGCTGAAGAGCTTCTTGAGGAGGTAGTTCTCCTCGTTGTCGAGGGTCGCGCCGCCGAGGTGCGCCATCGACATCGTGCGCCGGAGCAGCTTCCCCTCGAACATGCCGCCCGGGTTCTCGTCCCGCTCCTGCCAGGTCTCCTCGCGCGCGCGCTGGACGCGGTCGGCGACCATCTCCATCGCGCGCTCGAGCGGGATCGCCTCCCACTCCGTGCCGCCGGGCCGGCGGTAGAGCACCTGCTTGGTCCGGTGCGAGCCGGCCACGAGCTGGAACGTCGCCGCACCCTTGGGACACAAACAGCCCTGGGAGATGGGCGAGTCCGGGTCGCCCTCGATGTCGATGATGCGGTCGTCCTTCACGTACACGAGCTGCCCGCAGCCGACCGCGCAGTACGGGCAGATCGAGCGCGCCACGCGGTCCGCGGACTCCGTGCGCGGCCGGAGCTCCCGGCTGCGCGCGCTCGCGGCGGTGGCGCCGAGCCCCGACGCGTCGCCCGCGCGGACCTGCTTCAGCACGGGCCACTCGGAGAGAACCGGAAGCTTCGCCATGGTGGACCCCCTTGCGCAACGTGTGCGGCGTGCGCGCGCGCGGCAACTCGCCGCTCAGCCCCCGCGACGCCCGAGGCCGAGCCGCCAGGCGTGCGAATAGACGTTCATGGCGCCGCCGCGGACGAACCCGGCGAGGGTGACGCCCGCGGCCACCGCGAGGTCCACGGCGAGCGAGGTCGGCGCCGACACGCTCGCGACGACGGGCACGCCCGCCGCCGCCGCCTTCTGGACGATCTCGAACCCGGCCCGCCCGCTCACCGCGAGCACGGCGGGCGGCGGGGCGGCCGCGCCGGCGCCGATGCGCGCGGCGCGCACGAGCGCGCCGATCGCCTTGTCCACGGCGTTGTGGCGCCCGACGTCCTCGGCCGCGGCGAGCACGGCGCCGCCGTCGTCGACGAGCGCGGCCGCGTGGAGCGCGCCGGTCCGCGCGAAGGCCGGCTGGACGCGGGCGAGGGCGTCCACCGCCGCGGCGACGCGCGCGCCGTCCACCGGCCGGTCGTCGCCGACCCGCGCGACGCGCGCGAGCAGGCCGTCGATCGCGCGCCGGCCGCAGACGCCGCAGGCGGAGGTGACCGGGACGAAGCGCCGGCCCTCGAGGATCCGCTCCGGGTCGATCCGCGTCCCGGCGGCCGAGCGCACGTCGAGCACGTTGCCGAACCCCTCCTCGCCGGGCCGGCCGCAGTGGGCGATCGTGGACACGTCGCGCGCGCCCCCGATGATCCCCTCGGCGAACAGGAACCCGAGCGCCAGGTCCGCGTCCGACCCCGGCGTCCGCATCGTCGTCGCGACGGGGTCGCCGTCGATCCGGATCTCGAGCGGCTCCTCGACGGCGAGCGCGTCCTCGGCCTCGGCGCCGCGGCGCAGGATCCTCCGCAGGGCGACCGCACGCCGGGTCGCGTCGCGCCCGGGCACCGCCGGCGGCGCGGGGCTCCCCATGGTGCGAAATCTAGGCAGGGAGGAGGCGGGGCGTCGGGCCGGGCGGTCCGGCCCGAC
>DASVZX010000006.1:0-5601 GCA_036391435.1 Anaeromyxobacter sp.
ATCGCGGAGAAGATGGAGCTGCCGCTCGACAAGGTCCGCAAGGTCCTCAAGATCGCGAAGGAGCCGATCAGCCTCGAGACGCCCATCGGCGAGGAGGAGGACAGCCACCTCGGGGACTTCATCGAGGACAAGTCGCTCGTCAGCCCGTCGGACGCGGTCATCAACATGAACCTCGCGGAGCAGACGAGGAAGGTCCTCGCCACGCTCACGCCGCGCGAGGAGAAGGTGCTCCGGATGCGCTTCGGCATCGGGGAGAAGAGCGACCACACGCTCGAGGAGGTCGGGCAGGACTTCGAGGTCACGCGCGAGCGCATCCGGCAGATCGAGGCCAAGGCGCTGCGCAAGCTCCGCCACCCCTCCCGGTCGAAGCGCCTCAAGAGCTTCGTCGAGAGCTAGCGGATTATGGTAGGACCAGCCCACCACACCGGCCTGGAAGGGCCCATAGCTCAACGGCCAGAGCTGTCGGCTCATAACCGATCGGATCCAGGTTCGAATCCTGGTGGGCCCACATCGAACGACGGACGAATGAGGGAGCGAGAGCCTTGTCGCTGCGTGAGAAGCTGAAGGCGTTGGAGGAGCTGCAGCAGATCGACCTCGAGACGAACGAGGTCCAGGCGGAGCTCGAGAAGCTCCCCGCCCGCAAGGTCAAGGCGGAGGCCGCCGTGACGGCCGCCCGCAAGGCCTGGGAGGAGGAGAAGGTCCGCCTCGAGTCGAACGAGCGCGAGCGGCGCCAGCTCGAGTCCCTGCTCGCCATGGAGCGGGACAAGGTGAAGAAGTGGGAGGGCCGGCTCGGCGAGATCAAGACGCCCCGCGAGTTCGCCGCCCTGTCCCGCGAGATCGACATCGCGAAGAAGACGAACGACGGACAGCACGAGCAGGTGAAGGAGCTCGGCGCCCAGGCCGGCGAGATCAAGAAGTCGATCGACGCGAAGGAGGAGGTCCTCTCCGAGCGCGAGGCCGCCGCCCAGGCGGAGGCCGAGGAGATCGACAAGGCCCGCAAGGCCGCCGAGGACAAGATGAAGGCCCTCGACGCGCGTCGCGCCGCCGCGGTGAAGGTCGTCGACCCCGCCCTCCTCGCGAAGTACGAGAACATCAAGCGCCGCCGCGCGGGCATCGCCATCGCGCCGGTGATCGGGATGACGTGCAACGGCTGCCACCGCCACGTGCCGCCGCAGCTCGCCATCACCCTGCAGCGGGCGAACTCGATCGAGACCTGCCCGAACTGCCACCGCATCATCTACTCCGCCGACGCGGTGAACCCGCCGGCGCCGTCGCCCGCCTAGGCGGCCGCCCCGTGGCCGCGAAGCCCGTCCTCGTCGAGCTGCTCCGCTTCATCGCCGCCAACGAGCAGCTCCCCCGGACGCTCGCGCGCTACCCCGGCTACGACCGCGACACGCTCGGCAAGCTCATCGCCGCGGCCGCGGACCGGGTCGAGGAGCTCGAGGCCGCGCGCGAGGCCGGGCCCGCGGCGGGCGCGAAGGGCGTCAAGGTCCGCCGGCAGAGCGAGGTCGAGAAGCTCGCCGCCCGGACCGCCGAGGAGCTCGACGAGGGCATGACGCTCTCGAAGGTCGAGCGCGAGGCCCGCCGGAAGGACCGCGCCGCGCAGGAGCAGCAGCAGCGCGAGGCCGCCGCCCGGGCCGAGGAGACCGAGCGCCGCAAGCGCACGCGCCTCTACGTCGACGGCGCCGCCCGCGGCAACCCGGGGCCGGCCGGCGCAGGGGCGGTGATCCTCTCCCCCGAGGGGCACGTCGTCGCCAAGCTCGGCAAGTTCCTCGGGGACTCGACGAACAACGTCGCCGAGTACATGGGGCTCATCCTGGGCCTGAAGCGCGCGAGGGCGATGGGCATCAAGGAGCTCGACGTCTTCTCGGACTCGGAGCTCATGGTGAGGCAGCTCTCCGGCGACTACGCCGTGAAGGCGGAGCACCTGCGGCCGCTGCACGACGAGGCGCGCGCGCTGCTCCGGGGCTTCGCCGAGGTGGAGATCCGCCACGTGCCGCGCGAGGAGAACGCGCAGGCGGACCTCATGTCGAACCGGGCGATCGACGAGCGGCTGTAGCGCGCCGGCTACGGCGGGCAGGTCGTCGCGCCGGCCACGCACGCGCCCGACGCGTCGCAGGACTGCGCGGCCGGACCCGGCCCCGCGCAGGCGGGGCAGGTGTCGCAGGCCGCGCCGCAGGCCTTGCCCTGGCAGGCGGCCTGCGGCGAGCACGTCAGGCCGGCCACCGGGACGCACTGGAGCTGCGCGTCGCACGCGGTCGCCACGAGCGTCGGCACGGGGCAGCTCGCGGGATCGGTGCCCGGCGGACAGTATCCGCAGCCGTCGCCGCAGGCCTTCCCCACGCAGCCCCACGACGGCTGCTGCGACGGGCACGTCCCCGGCGGCGGCGCCGTCCCGGCGACGCACGCGCCGCCCGGATCGCAGTACCCGACGAGCGAGGGCATCATGCACGGCGGCGTCGCGCTCCGGCACGGCGGGTCGATCGCGCACTGCGCGCCGCACGCCTTGCCCGCGCACGCCTGCTGCGCCGCGGCGCAGAGCCCGTCCACCTGCGGCACGCAGCGGTGGAACGGATCGCAGGCCTTCAGCTCCGCCGTCTCGAAGCAGCTCGCGTCGCCCGGCGGGCACGCCTTGCAGGCGTCGCCGCACGCCTTCCCGGCGCACGGGTCGTAGGGCGGCGCGCGCCCGTTCCCGCAGCCCTCGCGGGGCGCGGCCGCGGCGACGAGGAGGAGCGCGAGCGGCAGGACGGATCGCATGGGGGACCTCCGGCCCCCCATGACACGCCAGAGCGCCGAGCCTTGCAACCGCTCCGCGCGGGTCCCGCGCTCCGCTACAGCGCCGACTCGTGGCGCGGCGAGCGCCGGACCTCGTCGGCGCTCTCGGACTCGCGCTCCTGCTTCAGCTTCTTCATCCGCCGGCGGATGAGCTCGCGCTTCAGGCTCGAGAGGTGGTCCACGAACAGCGTGCCCTGCAGGTGGTCGAACTCGTGCTGCAGCGCCACCGCGAGCAGGTCGTCCTCCGCCACGATCTCGAAGGGCTTCCCGTCGCGGCCGAGCGCGCGGACCCAGACCTTCGAGGCGCGCTCGACGTCCTCCGCCTCGCCGGGCACCGAGAGGCAGCCCTCGGTGTACGTCATCTTCCCCTCGACCTTCACGATCTCGGGGTTCACGAGGTGGATGAGCTTCTGCTCGGGCTGGCGCGGCGAGACGTCGATCACGATGGCGCGCTTCGAGACCCCGATCTGGGGCGCGGCGAGGCCGACGCCGTCGGCGGCGTACATGGTCTCGGCCATGTCGTCGAGGAGGCGGCGGACGGTGTCGTCGACCGCGTCCACGGGCTTCGAGATGTCCTTCAGGACGGGGTCGGGCCAGATGATGATTTCTCGGACCATGCGGAAGCTCTCGGGTTCGGTACGGATTTAACATCCCGCGCGCCGGCGCGCACGCCCCGAGGCGACCGGCCCGCCTAGTCGCCGAGGCCGCGCAGATACTCCTCGCGGAGCCGGTCGTCCACGAGGATCTCGCGGGCGTCGGAGACCACCCCGAGGATCTCCTCGAGGCGCCCGTCGAGGCCGTCCTCCTTCACGCCCCGGTACCGGCGGGGGTCGAACTCGGACGCGAGCCGGGCGGCCGCCTCGCGGACCTCGTGCGGCGTGCAGAGCCGGCCGACGCCGAGGATGGTGAAGTAGTCGGCCCGCCGGACCTGGTCGAGCTTGTCCCGGACCCGCGCGAGGTCGATCGCGACCGTCGCCGCCGCGGCGGGGCGTCCGCCCTGGAAGACGCGGACGGCGAGCGAGCCCACGAGCACCAGCGCGGCGAGCACCTGGCTCGTGGACAGCGGATCGAGCGGGCTCGCGGCGAGCACCTCGTCGAGCGTCCGCAGGCCGTCGGCGAGCGCCACGGCGCGGCGCTCGTCCTGGGTGAGGGCGAGGTCCGCCGCCGAGGGGCCGGTCGCCACCGGCGCGAGGAGCGTGCCGGGGCCGCCGAGCACCGCCTCGACCTGGGGACCGCGCCAGCGCCGGCGCACGCCCTCGACGGCGAGCGCGAGCGGAGGCCGCTCGAGCGCCGTCCGCTCCTCCGGCGACACCTCGGCGGCCGACCAGCGGAAGCGCGCGGCGGGATCGACGTACGCGCCGAACACGACCTCCTCGGTGCGCCGCCGGACGAGCGCGGTGAGCTCGGTCGGCTTCAGGAACCCGCGCTCGAGCAGGAGGAGCGCCGCCCGGCGCGGCGAGAGCGGCGTCGCGGCCGAGGCGATCTGCCGGTGCTGGTCGCGCGTCACGAGGCCGAGGCGGAGCGCCAGCTCCTCGACGCGGTCGGCGGGATCCGCGCTCGCCGCGCCGACCACCCGGCCGTCCTCGAACCAGAT
Source organism: Anaeromyxobacter sp. (assembly GCA_036391435.1). GTDB lineage: Bacteria > Myxococcota > Myxococcia > Myxococcales > Anaeromyxobacteraceae > Anaeromyxobacter. The sequence goes on from DASVZX010000006.1 coordinate 4,370, forward strand.
CGAGCGCGACACCTCGCCCTCGAGATCGAGGCGGCCGGTCGCCTCCGCGCGGGCGGCGATCGCGAGGAGCCGCGGCATCGGCAGCTCGTCGAGGCCCCCGGCGCGCAGCTCCGGCGGGGGTGGCCGCACGACGCGCGGCGCGCCCTCGGCGGGCTCCTCGCGCGGCGGCGCGGGCTGGGTCTGCTCGCGGAGGGCGGCGACGCGCCGGCGGGCGGCCTCCTGGGCGGGATCGGGCTCGGGATCCTCGGTCGGGGGCCGGTACACCGGCAGCTCGAACGGGGCCGGCTGGGCGGCCGCCTCCGCCGCGCGGCGCTCGGCGTCGCGCGCGAGCCGGGCGATCTCCGCCTCCGCCTCCGCGCGCCGCCGGGCCTCGTCCTCCCCCCGCTTGCGGAGCGCCTCCATCTCCGCGCGGGCGCTCTCGATGGCGCGCTTGAGCCCGTCCTCCTCCGCCTCGCGCTTGCGGACCTCCTCCTCGATCCGGCGCCGCGCGTCGTCCTCGGAGACCTTGCGGAGGTCGGCCGCGGCCGCCTGCTCGGCGGCGGCGCGCTGCAGCGCGGACTGCACCTTCTGCTGCGCCTCGCGGCGCTCCGCCTCGACCTGCTGGCGCAGCTCGTCGAGCTCGCCCTCGAGCTTCCCGCGCGCGTCGGCCTCCTTCCGGGCGCGGGCGTCGGCCTCCCGCCGGGCGCGCGCCTCCGCCTCCGCGGCGCGCTTCGCCTCCTCCTCCGCGGCGCGGCGCTCCTCCTCCGCGCGGGCGCGGCCCGCCGCCTCCGCCTTGGCGCGCCGCTGCGCCTCGGCCCGGGCCTTCTCCTCGGCGGCGCGCGCCTTCGCGGCCTTCGCCGCGGCGGCCTTCCGGGCTTCCTCGAACGCGCGCTCGGCGTCGGCGCGGGCCTTCTCCTCGGCGCGGGCGTGCGCCTCGGCCTCGCGCGCGCGGGCGGACTTCTCGATCACGATCCGCTCCGCCTCGGCCCGGTGCGCGGCCTCGACCGTGGCGCGGTCCGCCTGCCGGGCGCGGGCCTTCCGCTCGGCCTGGTGGGCCCGCTCGGCCTCCTCGGCGCGGCGCAGGATCGCCTCGAGCCCGGCGTCGAGCTCGCCGTCCGGCGCGGGCGCGGAGGTCGCTGCGTCCGCCGGGACCGGCGCGTCCGCGATCTCGTTCACGGTGCGGCGGAGCTCCTCCGCGCGCGCGCGCAGCGCCTCGGCCGCGGCGCGGCGCGAGCCGGGCGCCGGGGGGGAGC
>DASVZX010000007.1:0-1631 GCA_036391435.1 Anaeromyxobacter sp.
CCGCCTCGGCCAGCGGGACCGTCTGGCCCTACGCCGCGCGCGCGGACCTCACCGTGAAGGCGGACGGGCTCGACCTCGCGCCGCTCGGGCCGTACCTCGACGGCGCGGCGCCCGTCCGGCTCGCGGAGGGGAAGCTCGGCCTCGCCGCGCGGACCACCGTGGACGCGGGGAAGGCGGTGCCGGCCTGGACGTTCGCGGGCGACGTCCGCCTCGACGGCTTCTCGCTCCGCCACCCGTCGCGCGAGGAGGAGCTCGTGCGGTGGCGCTCGCTGGAGATCGCCGGGGTCGACGCCGCGTCGGCGAAGGCCCGGGCGAGCGTGAAGAGCGTCCGGCTCGCCGACCCCCTGGTCCGCGCGATCGTGTTCGAGGACGGGACGACGGGCCTCGAGGCGAAGCCGGCGAAGGCCGCCGGCCAGGCTCCGGCCGCGACCCCCGCCGGCCCGGCGTGGCGGACCTCGATCGGCGCCCTCCAGGTCGTCCGCGGGAAGGCGACGTTCACCGACCGCTCGGTGAAGCCGCCGGTCCTGCTCTCGCTCACCGACGTCGAGGCGAAGGTCGCGAGCCTCTCCTCGGACCCCCGCGTCCGCTCCACCGTGGACGTGCGCGCGAAGGTGGACGGGGTCGCGCCGCTCACGGTGACCGGCACGGTGAACCCGCTCCAGGCGATCGCGTACACGGACCTCGTCGTCGCCGCGAAGGGCATCGACCTCACGCCGCTCGACCCCTACTCCGGCAAGCACGTCGGCTACGCCCTCGCAAAGGGGAAGCTCGACCTCGACCTCGCCTACAAGGTGGAGCAGAAGGAGCTCCGCGGCGGCAACGTCATCCGGGTGGATCAGCTCACCCTCGGGGAGGCCACGCACAGCAAGGACGCGACCTCGCTCCCGGTCCGGCTCGCGCTCGCGCTCCTCAAGGATCGCAGCGGCGTCATCCTCCTCGACGTGCCGGTGGAGGGCCGGACCGACGACCCGGAGTTCCGGCTCGGGAAGGTGGTCTGGCGCGCCGTGCTCAACGTCGTCGTCAAGGTCGCCACCTCTCCGTTCAGCGCGCTCGCGGCGCTGGCGGGCGGCGGCGAGGAGGACATCTCCCTCGTCGAGTTCGCCCCGGGCAGCGCCCGGCTCGAGGACGCGGCGAGGAAGCGGATCGAGCTCCTCGCGAAGTCGCTCGCCCAGCGGCCGGGGCTCTCGCTCGAGCTCGAGCCGGCCGTGGACGCGAAGGCGGACGCGCTCGCGCTGAAGCGCGCCGAGCTCGACCGGCGCCTCCGCCGCGCGAAGGCGGCGAGCATGCGCCGGCCGCCCGCGGAGGACGCGATCGACGCCCTCGAGATCGCGGCCGACGAGCGGCCGCGCCTCGTCGCCGCGGTCTACGCCGCCGCGTTTCCCCAGGGCGCGAAGCCCGCCGCCGGCGCCGCGCCGCCGGCGCCCGCCGAGGAGGAGGCGCGGCTCCTCGAGGCGATGCCCCTGAGGCCGGAGGACGTCCCGTCGCTCCTCGCGGCCCGGCAGGCCGCCGCGCGGGACGCGCTCGTCGCCGCGGGGCTCGAGCCGGCGAGGCTCTTCACGGTCCAGGGCGGAGAGCGCGCGACGAAGGAGGCGGGCGCGCGCGTGTACTTCACGGTGCGTTGAGTCCGTGCC
>DASVZX010000008.1:0-23373 GCA_036391435.1 Anaeromyxobacter sp.
TCGCCGCGTTCAAGCGGGCCGAGGCGGCGCTCCTCTTCAGCTCCGGCTACCACGCGAACGCGGGCGTGCCGGCGGCCCTCGTCGGACGCGGCGACGCGATCTTCTCGGACGTCCTGAACCACGCGTCCATCATCGACGGCTGCCTGCTCTCCCGCGCGGAGCTCGTCCGGTACCGCCACCTCGACGTGGCGGAGCTGGCGGACCTGCTCCCGGCGACGAAGGCGCGCCGCAAGCTCGTCGTCACCGACGCGGTGTTCGGGATGGACGGCGACGCGGCGCCGCTGCGCGACCTCGCGGGGCTGTGCGACCGGCACGGCGCGATGCTCTACGTGGACGAGGCGCACTCCGCCGGGGTCCTCGGCCCCACCGGCGCCGGCCTCGCCGAGGCGCTCGGCGTGGCGGAGCGGGTGGACGTCCACATGGGCACGCTCGGGAAGGCGCTCGGGTCGTTCGGCGCGTACGTCGCCGGCGAGCGCCGGCTCGTGGACCTCCTCGTGTCCCGGGCGCGCACGTTCGTCTTCACGACGGCGCTCCCGCCCGCGGCGTGCGGCGCCGCGCTCGCGGCCCTCGACGTCGTCGCGCGCGAGCCGGAGCGGCGCGCGCGGCTGCTCGCGCTGGCCGGGCGCATGAAGGCGGGGCTCGCGCGGCTCGGCTTCGACGTGTCGCGCGTCGTCGCGCCGATCTTCCCGGTCGTGCTCGGCACGGAGGAGCGGGCCCTCGCCGCCTCGCGGGCGATGCGGGCGCGCGGCTTCTTCGTGCGGGCGATCCGGCCGCCGACGGTGCCGCGCGGGACGAGCCGGCTCCGCGTGTCGCTGACCGCGGCGCACGGGCCGGAGCAGGTGGACGCGTTCCTCGGCGCGCTCGAGGAGGTCCTCCCCGGCCTCCCGGCGCTTCCGCCCCGCCCGTGACCCGCGCGCCCGCGCCGCTCCGGTAAGCTCCGGCGGCTTGCAGGCCTTCCTCCAGCACTTCGGCTACGCGGCCGTCTTCGGCCTCCTCCTCGTCGCGGGCGTCGGCGTGCCGATCCCGGAGGAGCTCACGCAGCTCACGGCGGGCGTGCTCTCGCACGAGGGCTACCTGCGGTTCTCGATCGCGCTGCCCGTCGTGTGGGCGGGGATCCTCGGCGGCGACGCGGTGCTCTTCCTGCTCGCGCGGCGCCACGGCCCGCGCGCGCTCGACTCGAAGGTCGTCCGGCGCGTGCTGACGCCCGCGCGGCGCGAGAAGCTCGAGCGGCACTTCGCGCGGCACGCGTTCCTCACGGTCGCCGTCGCGCGCCACACCGGCGGCGTCCGCTTCGCCGCCTTCGCGCTCGCCGGCGCGACCGGCGTCCGCCTCGCCACGTTCCTCCTCGCGGACGGGCTCTCCGCCATGCTCTCCGTGCCGCTCGTCGTGGGCGCCGGCTACCTGTTCGCCCACCACCTCGGCGAGGCGCGGCGGGACATCCGGATCGTCGAGCTCTCCGTCCTCGCCGCGGTGCTCCTCGGCGCGTGGATCGTCGTGCGCGTGCGGAAGCGGCGGCGGGCGCTATGATCGGCCCGTGACCCCCGGACCGCTCGGCACCCTCGGCCGCATGCTGCTCGGCGTGGGCGCGCTCCTCGCGCTCGCCGGGGTGGTGCTCATCGTCGCCGAGAAGTTCCCGGGGCTGCGGATCGGCCGGCTCCCCGGCGACGTCGCGATCGAGCGCGAGCGCTGGCGGCTCTACGTCCCGCTCGGCACGTCGATCCTGCTGTCGATCGTGCTGACGCTGCTGTTCTGGCTGTTCGGGCGGCGCGGCTAGCGTCAGTGCGTCAGCTCGCGGATCCGCTCCTTGATCCGCTCGGCCTCGCTTCGCACCCGCTCCTCCGTCGTCTGGGGCGCGAGCAGGTGGTGGAACCACGCGCCCGCGAGCGCGGCGAGGGCGAGCGAGACGATCCAGAACACGAGCACCCGCCGCGAGACCCTCCGCACGGTCAGAGCCCCATCTGCTGGACCTGGTAGCCGCGCTCGCGGAGCGCGCGGAGGATCTCCTCGGCGTGCTCGGGCCCGCGGGTCTCGAGCGTGAGCTGCAGCGTCGTGTCCCCGAAGCGGTACGCGAACGCGCGGGTGTGGTGGACCTCGATCACGTTCGCGCGGTGGTTCGCGATGATCGCCGAGACCTTGGCGAGCTGCCCGGGCTTGTCCTGGAGCGCGACGCTCACGCGGACGAGCCGGCCGTCCTTCACGAGGCCGCGCTCGATGACGCGCGCGACGAGGTTCACGTCGATGTTGCCGCCGGAGACGATCGCCACGACGCGGCGGCCGTCGAGCCCGCGGATCTTCCGCTGCATGAGGGCCGCGACGCCGACGGCGCCCGCGCCCTCGGCGACGGTCTTCTCCCGCTCGAGCAGGTAGAGGATCGCGCTCGCGATCTCCTCCTCCGAGACGGTGACGATCTCGTCGACGTACTTCCGGACGTGCTCGAAGGTGAGATCGCCGGCCCGCTTCACCGCGATCCCGTCGGCGAGGGAGTTCGCCGCGTCGAGCGTCACCGGGCGCCCCGCCTCCAGCGCCTGCAGCATGGACGGGAGGACCTCGGTCTCGACGCCGATCACCTTCGCGCCGGGCCGGAGCGCCTTCACGGCGACCGCGACGCCGGAGGCGAGGCCGCCGCCGCCGACCGGGACCACCACCGCGTCCGTCTCGGGGAGCTGCTCGAGGATCTCGAGCGCGACGGTGCCCTGCCCGGCGATGATGGCCTCGTCGTCGAACGGGTGCACGAAGGTCAGCCGCTCGACCTGCTCGAGCCGGCGCGCCTCCGCGTACGCCTCGTCGTAGTTGGAGCCGTGCAGGACGATCCGCGCCCCGTGCGCGCGCGTGTTGGCGACCTTCATGATCGGGGTCGCCTCGGGCATCACGATCGTCGCGCTCACCCCGAGCCGGCCCGCGTGGTAGGCGACGGCCTGCGCGTGGTTCCCGGCGCTCGCGGCGATGAGCCCGCGCTCGCGGTCCGCCTGCGGCGTGAGCAGGAGCCGGTTGAGCGCGCCGCGCTCCTTGTACGCGCCCGTCATCTGTAGATTTTCGAGCTTGAGGTGCGCGGAGGTCCCGGTCAGGCGCGAGAGCGTCTCGCTGCGCGCGCAGGGGGAGAGGTAGACGCGGTCGCGGATGCGGCCGAGCGCGGCCTGGACGTGCTCTAGGGTGACCATGTCGAGAGCGGGGACCGTAGCGCCCGGCGGGCGCTGCCGCAAGCCGGGCACGCCCGGTCCGCTGCGCCCGCGAGCGGGACGCGACGAGCGGGCCGGCGCGGCTCGCTTCGCGCGAGACGCCCGGCCCGGAGCGCGGCCTAGTGCTGGACGAGCCGGCGCGCGAGCTCGACGCGGTTGCGGACGCCGAGCTTGTCGAAGATCGTCTTGAGGTGGCTCTTCACCGTCTGCGACGCGATGCCGAGCCGCTCGGCGACCTCGCGGGAGCGCAGGCCGTCGGCGACGAGGAGCGCCACCTCGCGTTCACGCTGCGTGAGCCCGTCGGCCGGCGACGGCGCGGGCACCGGCTCGGGCCCCAGGTGCATCGGCTCCGGCAGCGGCTCGCGCCACAGGTGGAGCTGGGTCTTCCCCTTGCCGACCGCGGTCACCTCGATCCGCAGCCGCTCCCCGTGCCCCTCCATCACGAGCGTACGCCGGATGCCCGGCGTCCCGACCTGCGCCGCGTCGGTGAGTCCGCGGAGCTCGGCCGGGACCGGCGCGCCGTCCGTCGCGTCCACGAAGAACACCCTGAGCATCTCCTCCGCCTGCCGATCGCAGTGGAGGCCGCCTGTCGAGTCGCAGTGCGCCGCGGCTCCCCGCGGCGCCGCGACGCGAACGTTCGCGCGCATCATGCCTGCACCCCCCTCAGTTGCAGTTGCGCCCACTCACCTACCAATACTACCGAGCTAGCGACGAGTGGTCACCCGATTGCCCGGTCGACCGATTCTCTTTTGGGGTTGCGCGGTGCGTTACCCTGCGTCCGGGCGCGCCTCTGCGTCTTCGGAAGGCGCGGCGAGCCGTCCGGGGGCGATCCCGTCGAGCACCCAGGAGCGGAAGTCCGCCGGGTGGAGGAGCCGTCCGGCGGCGCGCACGTAGCGGTAGGCGGGGCAGTCGCCGAAGCGGGCGCGGCAGTATGTCGCCACGACGCCGCCGCCGACGGGCTCGGGACCGCCTCCGACGGCCCGGCACTGCGGGGGGTGCGCGCGGCGGAGGAGGGGGCAGCTCATGAAGGAACCTTGCGAGACTCCGCCGGAAAGCTAGGTGCTCCCCAACCCCCGCGCTCGCGGGCGCCCTGCCGAGGTTCGGACGGAAGCCCCGGTCGGGAAAGCGAACGCTTACCCTGGAGGAACGCCGCCGCAGCGCGGCGCCAGCGCGACGGCGGCGGCGAGGCAGAGCGAGACGCCCGTGAACGTGCCCACCCGCAGCGAGAGCGAGACGGCGCGGTTCATCGGGCTCCCCCGAGGACCACCCACGCCATCCGGCCGCCGAGGAGCGCGAGGAGCCCGGCGAACGCGACCTGCAGGCGCCGCGCCGGGAGCTTCGCGAGGAGCGCCGCGCCGGCGGCCGCGGTCACGCCGATCATGAAGTTCGACGTGGCGGCGGCGACCTTGAACGGGATCCCCATGCCGAGCGTCATCACCGGCATCTTGAAGACCCCGCCCCCGATCCCGAGCAGCCCGGACACGTTGAACCGGGACGCCCGCGGGCTCGGGTAGACTGATCGGCGCATGGTCGCCCCGGCCGCCCTGCGGCGCCACCCGTTCCTCTCGTTCGGCGTGCTCGCCGCCGGTGTCCTGCTCGCGAGCCGCGCGGTCGTGGCGAGCGCGGCGTTCCGCGTCCGGCCGGAGATCGTCGGGATGGCGGTGACCGTCGACCTGACCGTGTTCCTGACCGCGCTCTTCGTCGCGACCGTCGTCCGCGCTCGCGCGCTCCCGCCGGTGACCGCGGTCGCGGTCTTCCTCGCGGGCGCGACGGTCGCCGCCTCGCTCCTCCCGCCGGGCGCCCGCCCGCTCGCGAGCGGCATCCGCGCGCTCGCCGCGCCGGCGGACCTGCTCCTCGCGGGCTGGCTCGCGGTCCGCGCCGGCCGCGTCCGCCGGCGGCTCCGCGCCATCGGCGACGCGCTCCCGTTCGAGGACGCCTTCCGCCGGGCCGTGCGCGACGCGATCGGCCCCTACCGGACGGCGGACGCCATCGCGGCCGAGGTGAGCCTGCTCTCCCTCGCCCTCGCGCCGCGCCGGCGAGCGCCGCACGTCCCCGCGGGCGCGGTGCCGTTCACGACGCACCTGCGCTGCGGCCAGGGCGCCGTGCTCGCCGCGCTCGCGCTGGCGGGCGTCGCCGAGACGCTCGCCGCGCACGTCCTCCTCGCGCACTGGAGCGCGCGCTGGGCCTGGATCGCGACGGGCTTCGCGATCTACTCGTTCGTCTGGCTCCTGGGCGACTGGCGCGGCCTCGCGCTGCGGCCGACGCTCCTCCGGGCCGATCGGCTCCACGTCCGGATCGGCGTGCGCTGGCAGGCGGAGATCCCGCTCCGCGCGATCCGGATGGTCTGCGCCGGGCCGGACGCGCGCGGCCATCCCCGCGCTGCGATCGCGTCGCCGCTCGGCGCGCCGAACCTGTACCTGCACCTCGGCGCGCCCGTCGAGCTCGAGGGGCTCCTCGGGCTGCGGCGCCGCGGGGAGGTCGTCGGCCTGCGGGTGGACGAGCCGGATCGGCTGCGGGCGGCGCTCGTCGAGCGGTGCGGGCCGGGAACCGCGCGGGTGCGCTAGCCCCCTCTCCCTGGCCTTCTCCCCCTGGCGCTGCCAGGGGGAAGATTCACAGGGCCGCGACCTCGAGCCCGGCCTTCACCGGAGCTCGACCTCGAACCCGAGCCGCCGCGCCGCCTCGAGGAGGTCGTCCGCGGGCTGGACCTTGAGCGGGACCGAGAGCGTCGTCTCGGTCTGCTCCGGGATCACGGCGCGGACGGACACCGCCGTGTTGCCGGGGTGCTTCGCGAGGAGCGTCCTCAGGCCCGCGGCGCGGTCGCCGGTGAGCCGGTCGGCGTCGATCCGGAACATGACCTCCGACGTCTTGTGCCGGCGCACGAGCGAGAGGGGCTCGACGTCCATCGCGGTGAGCTCCGCCTTCGGGTTCTCCTCGTCGCGCGTGTTCACGCGCACCTCGCCGTGGACGAGGATCGGCTCCTCCGACTTCACGAAGGCCTCCCAGTCCATCCAGCCCTTCTGCGCGGGGCGGCCGTTCTGCGCGGGGCGCCCCCCCCAGCAGATGACCTCCACCGTGCCGGTGAGGTCCTCGAGCGTGAGGATGCCGAAGCGCGTCCCCTTCTCCTTCGTGACGCGCTCGCGGAGCGCGGCGACGATCCCGACCACGGTGACCTTGTCGCCGTGCCGCTTCTGCGCGACGGCCGCGCAGGTGGTCGAGGCGTACCGCCTCGCCTCCTTCTCGTAGCCCTGCAGCGGGTGGCCGGTGAGGTAGAAGCCGAGCGCCTCCTTCTCGAAGGCGAGCCGGACGCGCTCCGGCCACTCCTCGACGGTGAGCTCGCCCACCAGGTCGCCCTGCTTCGGGTAGCGCGCCCGCTGCTCGACCTGCGCGGCGGCGGCCCCGCCGAACAGGCTCGCCTGGCCCGAGGCGCGGTCCGCCTGGGCGGAGGCCCCTGCCGCGAAGGCGCCCTCGATCCCGGCGAAGAGCTGCCAGCGCGGCACGCCCTCGAAGTCGAACGCGCCGCCCTTCACGAGCGCCTCGACGACCTTCTTGTTGATGCGCCGCGAGTCCACGCGCGAGGCGAGGTCGAACAGGTGCTTGAACGGGCCGCCCTCCGCCCGCGCCTGGACGATCGCCTCGACGGCCGACTCGCCGACGCCGCGGATCGCCCCGAGGCCGAACCTGATCCGGCCGGCGAGCGAAGGGGCAGCCGGATGAGGCTGCCCCGGAGCGAGCGGGGGGTCCGGGGGGACGCGAGCGGAGCGAGTGTCCCCCCGGGGAGAAGGCGGGAACGCGCCGAAGTCCTTCCCCGACTCGTTCACGTCCGGCGGGAGCACCTCGATCCCGTCCTGCCGCGCCTCCGCGACGTGGAGGACGACCTTGTCGGTGTTCGAGGCCTCGCTCGAGATGAGCGCCGCCATGAACTCGACGGGGTAGTGCGCCTTGAGCCAGGCGGTCTGGACGGTGAGGAGCCCGTAGGCGGCGGAGTGCGACTTGTTGAAGCCGTACGCCGCGAACTTCTCCATGAGGTCGAAGATGCCGCTCGCGACCTTCTCGTCCACGCCGCGAACCCGCGCGCCGTCGAGGAAGCCGACGCGCTCCTTCGCCATCTCCTCCGCCTTCTTCTTCCCCATCGCGCGGCGGAGCAGGTCCGCGCGGCCGAGGCTGTAGCCGGCGAGGACCTGCGAGATCTGCATCACCTGCTCCTGGTAGACGATGACGCCGTAGGTCGGCTCGAGCACCTTCTCCAGATCGGGGTGGGGATAGCGCACGGGCTCCCGCCCGTGCTTGCGGTCGATGTAGACGTCCACCATCGTCCGCCCGTCCTCGAGCTTCTGGTCGAGCGGGCCGGGGCGGTAGAGCGCGCCGGCCGCGATGACGTCCTCGAACCGCGAGGGCTTCATCTTCACCACCATCTCGGTGAAGCCGGAGGACTCCATCTGGAAGACGCCCGCGGTGTCGCCGCGGCTGATGAGCTCGTAGACGGCGGGGTCGTCGAGGGGGATGTCCGAGGCCCTGAGCGCCTTCCGCTCGGGGTGGTTCGCGCGGACGAGGCGGATCGCGTCGTCGATGACGGTGAGGGTCTTGAGGCCGAGGAAGTCGAACTTCACGAGCCCGGCCTTCTCCACCTCGTCCTTCGCGAACTGCGAGACGAGCATGTCGGACTTGTCGTCCTTGTAGGCCGGGACGTACTCCCAGAGCGGCTTGTCGGCGATGACGACGCCGGCGGCGTGGAGGCCCGCCTGCCGGTTGAGGCCCTCGAGCGCCATGCCGATGTCGAGCAGGTCCTTCGTGGTGACGGTCTGCTGGACGCCCTTGTCGTCCACCCACTGCGAGATGAGCGTGGGCTTCTCGTAGAGCTCCCTGAGGCGGGGCTCGCTCTCGATGCACTTCTCGAGGGGCGGCGTCTTGCCCTGCACCGGGTCCGGGACGAGCTTCGCGATCCGATCGCCCTCGGCGAAGGGGAGCCCCATGACGCGCACGACGTCGCGGATCACCGAGCGCGCCTTGAGCGAGCCGAAGGTGATGATCTGGCCGACGTTGTCCTGCCCGTACTTGCCGCGGACGTAGCGGATCACCTCGTCGCGGCGCTCCTGGCAGAAGTCGATGTCGAAGTCCGGCATCGACACGCGCTCGGGGTTGAGGAAGCGCTCGAAGAGGAGGTTCCAGCGGAGCGGATCGAGGTCGGTGATGCGGAGCGACCAGGCGACGATGGAGCCCGCCCCCGAGCCGCGCCCGGGGCCGACGGGGATGTCGCGCCCCTTCGCCCAGTTGATGAAGTCCTGGACGATGAGGAAGTACCCGCTGAACCCCATCTTCTCGATGACGCCGAGCTCCATCTCGAGCTGGCGGCGGTAGGCGTCGCGGTCGTGCGGGTACTTGCCCTCGATCTCCCGGAACCGGCGGTCGAGCCCCTCCTTCGCGAGCTTCTCGATGTACTCGTTCTCCGTCATCCCGTCGGGGAGGGAGAAGCGGGGGAGGTAGGTCTTCCCGAGCGGCAGCTCGACGTCGCACATCTCCGCGATCTCGGCGGTGCGCGCGACGGCGTCCTCGAGGCCGGGGAGGGCGGCGACCATGTCGTCGGGCGAGGTGATGTAGAGGCCGTCGGTGTCGTGCCGCAGGCGCTTCGGGTCCTGGAACGTCTTGTTGGACGCGATGCACATGAGCACCTCGTGCGCCTTCGCGTCCTCGCGGCGCACGTAGTGGGCGTCGGCCGTCGCGACGAGCGGGATCCCCTCGTCGCGCGACAGCTGCGCGAGCTTCGCGTTCACCTCGAGCTGCTCCCTCATCCCGTTCGACTGCACCTCGAGGAAGAAGGAGCCCGGCTCGAAGATCGACCGGTACTCGCGGGCGGCCTCGCGGGCCGCGTCCATCTCGCCGTGACGGACGAGCCGCGGGATCTCGCCGGCGAGGCACGCGGTCATCCCGACGAGGCCCTTCGAGTGCTCGCGGAGGAGCTGCTTGTCGATCCGCGGGTCGTAGTAGAAGCCCTCGGTGAACGCCTTCGAGGAGAGGATGCGGAGGTTCGCCCAGCCCTCCGCGTTCTTCGCGAGGAGGATGAGGTGGCGGCCGACGCGCTCCGACCGGTCGAGCCGGCCCTTCGGCCCCGCGACGTACGACTCCATCCCGAGGATCGGCTTCACCCCGGCCTCCTTCGCCTTCTTGTAGAAGTCGAGGGCGCCGAAGAGGTTGCCGTGGTCGGTGACCGCGACCGTCTTCATCCCCTTCGCCTGGACGGTCGCGAGCAGGTCCTTGATGCGGATCGCGCCGTCGAGGAGGGAGTAGAGCGTGTGCAGGTGCAGGTGGACGAAGTCGGGCATCGGGAGGAGGGATCTACCAGCCGGATCTGACGCGGGCCAGAGGGGTAAACCGGCGCTTCGGAACGGTTTTCCACCGGTCACCCCCGCTCCCCTGGCAGCGCCAGGGGAGCGGCCGGGAGAGGGGCGGGCGGCCCGCGAAAGTGACGGCGCCGCGGAGGATGGGCATGGGGGCGCGCACCATCGCGCCGCGGGGCGAAGCCCGTCAAGGTCGGGAGCGCAGATCCGCGAACACGAACCCCTCCCGCGTCACGATCTCGCCGTTCGCGACCGCGATCGGACGCGCGAACATCGGCCCCGTCCAGCAGAACGTGTGGAACTCGCCGCGCTCACCGCAGGGATCCACGCCGGGCGGGAGCCCGTCGAGCAGCGCGGCGTCGAACGCGCGGCCCGCGAAGGACGGGTCGAGCTGGCGCGGGTCCACGCACGTGAGCGTCGCGCGCAGGCCGCCCGCGATCATCTCGCGCGCGAGCCGCGCGGTGTCGCGTCCCCAGAGCGGGAACACCGGGTCGATGCCCGTCCCGGCGAGCTTCTCGACGCGGTAGGAGCGCACGTCCTCGAGGAAGAGATCGCCGAAGACGATGCGCGTCACGCCCGCTGCGCGCGCCTCCGCGAGTGCGGCAGCCATCTCCGCCTCGTACCGCTCGTTCGGGCACGGCCACGGGATGCGCACCTTCCGGCAGGGCAGCCGGAGCGACTCGGCCTGGAGATCGAGCAGCGCCTCGCGGACGGCGTGCATCGACACGCGCCCGAACTCGGAGGTCACCGTCGTGAGGAGGCCGACGACGTCGAGCGCGCCCGCGCGGCGGACCTCGTGCAGCGCCCACGCGGAGTCCTTCCCGCTGCTCCACGCGACGAGGGCTCTCGGACGGGACATGGGTGCACCCTTAGCGGACCCCATGGCCACGCCGCAAGCGAACAGGCAGGAACCCGCGGTGCCCGTCCGAGGGCCGCGCTGGCCGCGGCCCGCGGAGATCAGCCGACGGCGACGGCCGCCTGCCGGAGGTGATCGTAGACGCCGTCCTTCAGCTCGATCGGCACGCTGGCATCCGACTCGAGGGCGGGACGCCGGCACGGCGTGCAGCGCCCGCCATGACCATATCCGCCTGAATCAAGATGACGGTGCGTGGCGCGTTCCACGTGCGCCGCCCGCCATCCGGGACGCTGGCCGGAGCGCCGCGAGGCGAATACAACCAGCCGATGCCCCTGCCGCGGCCGCGCCGCTCCGCCCGGCCTCGCGCCCAGGTCGTCCTGACGCCCGCCGAGGCCCGCGCCTTCCTCGTCGGCCACCACGCGCTCGCCGCGCCCGAGCTCCCGCCGGGCGCCGAGGGCGTCCGGGCCCTCGTCGCGCGGCTCCGCTGCATCCAGCTCGATCCGCTCGATCCGATGGGCACGAACGCCGACCTCGTCGCGCTCGCGCGCGTGGACGGCATCGCGAAGGGCGACGTCTACCGGCACCTCCTCCCGGGCCACGCCTTCGAGCACTTCGCGAAGGAGCGGTGCCTGCTGCCGGCGTACGCGTTCCCGTGGTACCGGGCCGAGCTCGCCGTCGAGGCGCCGTGGTGGTCGCACGCGGAGCGGCTCCGGCGCCTGCCGAAGGGGGTCGTCGAGAAGGTGCTCGACGAGGTGCGCGAGCGGGGGCCCGTCGCCGCGGACGAGCTGGCGGACCACGGCCGCGTGGAGCCGCTCGACTGGAGCGGCTGGCGCGGCACGGCCCGCGCCGCGAAGATGGCGCTCGAGGTGCTCCAGACCCGCTGCGACGTGGTGGTCGCCGGGCGCGGGCCGCGCGGCAAGCTCTACGACGTCCCGGAGCGCGCGCTGCCCGGCGTCGCGCGCGTGCGCGTCCACCCGCCGGGGCGGCGCGCGGCGCGGCGGGTCGAGGCGTTCCGGCGCTGGGCGCTCGAGGAGCGCGTCGCGGCGGCGGGGCTCCTCGCGCGCGCGGCCGGCTCGACCTGGTCGACGCTCGAGCCGGCCCGCCGCGCCGGGATCCCGGAGCTGCTCCTCGCCGAGGGCGCGGTGGAGGAGGTGCGGATCGCGGGCTCGCCGCGCACTTACCTCGCGCCGCGCGGGTTCGCCGGGCGGCGCCACCCGGCGCCGGACGGACGCGTCCGCCTCCTCGGTCCGCTCGACCCGCTCGTCTGGGACCGCGCGCTCGTCCGCGCCGCCTTCGGCTTCGACTACAGCTGGGAGGTCTACCGCCCCGCGCACCTGCGGCGGTTCGGGTGGTACGTGTGCCCGCTCCTCCGCGGGGACGCGCTCGTCGGGCGCCTCGACGGCGCGATCGCGCGCGGCGCGCTGCGCGTCCGCGCGGTCTGGGCGGAGCCGGGGGCCGACCTCGATCGGGCGGGCCTCCTCGCGTGCCTCGAGCGGCACGCGGCGGCGTGCGGGGTCGAGCGGGTCGTCCTGCCGAGGGCGATCCGCGTGAACCGGGACTGAAGCGCGCGCGGGCTGGTCGGGGCCGTGCTCGCGGTCCGGGCGCGGGACGCGGCGGCGAACCGGTGCGACGCAGGGTACGGGGCGCCCGCCCAGGCGGGGCCCCCGGCGCGCCGCGGTGGCAATCCTTCGCGCTGCGTGATTGATTGGCGCGGAGGACTCCCGATGCTCCCGGCTCTCGCCGCTGCGCTCCTCGTCGCCGCCGCCGCCGCGGGCGTGCCCCTCGCGCGCGCCACGCGCGACATGGTCGAGGTGACGAACGGCGAGGAGACGTACCGCTACGAGAGGGGCCTCGCGCCGGACGACGCGGGCGCGATCGCCGCGTACCTGAGGCACCTCGGCGAGTCTCGCCCCGAGATCGTGCGCGTGCCGGGACGGACGGGCACGTTCCTCGCGGCGGACTTCTGCGGCGCCACGGGCGAGAGCCTCGGGCGGTGCCTCCTGCTCCTCCAGGCGCAGCCCGCCGGCGTGCGCGAGCTCTCCCGGACCCGGGGGGCCGGCGAGGCCTACGGCCTTCGCCCGGTCGTGTTCGCCGGCGGCGGCCGGATCGTCGTCCTCGCGGAGCTCGCGACGGAGTACAGCCGGGGCGTGCGCGTCTACGAGATCGCCGGCGCGCCGATCCGCGAGCTGGGCACGATCGACGCGGGCGTCCCCGGAGAGCTCGGCGAGACGGACCCGACGCCGTTCGCGAGCGTGCGGCTCGAGCGCGGCGAGCTCGCGGTCCGCTTCGACCGGGACCTCGTGATCGGCACGGGGAAGCAGGGCGCGCCCGTCGCGAGGAAGCCCGTCGTGTTCCGCCAGCGCGACGGGGAGTTCGTCCTCGATGCGCCGGAGAAGGCGCGCCGCGGCCGCTGAGGTCACCTCGTCGCACACCGGCGGACACCGGCGCGCGCGCGGATCTCGCGGGCCCCCGCGCCATCGAGTACGCTCCGTGAACCATTCACGGAGGGTCTCGCATGCAGCCTGCGCTCGCAACCCAGCCCGCGCCGCCCGCCCCCGCCGCCGCCGCGGGGCAGGCGAACGCCTTCACCGTCGGCGGCGCCATCGCCCGCACGTTCTCGACGTGGTGGCGCCACGTGCTCGTGTTCTCGCTCCTCACCCTCGTCGCGGCGCTGCCGATCTGGGCCGTCGTGCTGCTCGGGGGGATGCCGGTGCCCGGCCTGACCGCGCCGAACCCGAACCCGCTCGACCCGCAGGCCGCCGCCGCCCTGGCCCCGGGCGCGCTGCCGCCGGGCTTCTGGCTCGGGTACGCCGGGACGATGCTCCTCTTCCTCGTCGAGGTCGGGGCGATCACGCACGGCGTGATCCACCACCTGGCCGGGAAGAAGGTGTCCCTCGGCGCGATGATCGGGGCGGGGCTGCGCCGCGCGGTCCCGCTGCTCCTCGTCGGCGTGCTCGGCTACCTCGTCGTCGGGGTCGGCACGGTCCTGCTCATCGTGCCCGGCGTGTACCTCGCCTGCGCGCTCGCGGTGGCGATCCCGGCGGTGGTCGTCGAGCGGCCCGGGATCCTCGGCGCGCTGAGACGGAGCTTCGCGCTCACGAAGGGGAAGCGCTTCTCGGTGTTCGTCGTCTTCCTCGTGGTGTTCCTCGTCGCGATGGGCGTCGCGATGTTCGCGAGCTACGGGCTCCCCGCGCTCACGGCGTCGATCTCGCCGATGGCGGGGACGCTCGTCGGCGCGCTCTTGAACCTCGTGTTCGGGACGCTCCTCTGGGTCGCCCCCGGCGTCGTCTACCACGACCTCCGCGTCGCGAAGGAAGGCGTGGCCACCGCGCAGCTCGCGGCGGTGTTCGAGTAGGCCCGGTGGACGCGGCGTCCGGGCACGCGCTCCGGTATCATCGGCGCATGCCCGGCGCCGCCCGTCTTGCCGCCGTCGTCGCGACGCTCGCCTGCGCGATCGCCGCCGCCCGCGCGGACGACGCCACGCCCGTCTCGCTCGAGGCCGGCCAGGCGCTGAACCTCTGCAGGGCCGGGCTCGTGGCCTGCCCCGCGTCCGCGTCCCTCTGCGACGACCCGAAGGTCGCGCGCGTCGAGAACGGCCCCGACGGCGCCGAGCTGAAGGCGGGCTCGCCCGGCACCACGCTCTGCAGCGTCCTCGGGCCGGGCCGCGCGTTCCGGCGCGTCCTCCGGGTGACGGTGACGGCGCCCGCGGCGAAGCCGCGCTGATCAGTCCTCCGGGACGAGCCCGGCGAGCCGCCTCCGCAGGAGCGACACGACGCCGTCCGGCGGCCGCTCGCCCCCCGCCCCCTGCAGCAGGAACAGGTCGCGGACCGCGCCGCCGACGGTCTCGACCCGCATCGCGCGCGGGAAGAGGCCGAGCTCGGCGAAGACGAGGAGCGCGCGGCCGAGGAAGCCCACCGCGTCCCCGGCGCGGAGCTCCACCTCGACGTCCGTCCGCGTCGGCTGGACGCGCCAGCTCGCGAGCGCGACCGGACCGCCGGCCTCGGGCGCGCGCGGCTCCTTCATGAGCGCGACGAAGTCGATCGCCGACGGCTCGACGATCCCCTCCGGCACCTCGATCTCGATCTCCGCCGTCCAGCGGGTGGACCCCCGCCGCGCGGCGGCGCGGACGACGCTCACCTGGCGCGCCGCGAGCCCGGCGGCGAGCCGGCCCGCCCAGGCGGGGTGCAGCGAGCCGGACAGGTGGAGCGTCGAGCGCCCGCCGCCCTTCGGGACGAGGCGGCAGGTGAGCGTGGACGCCTTAGCGCCGGGGCCCGGCACGAGCGCCGGGGACCCGGCGGGGAGCACGCATCCGGAGGCGGAGGCCATGGCGTGAGCGAAAGCAACTCGCCTGCCAGCGCGGATCCCGGCGCCGCGGCGGGCCGGGCGGCGTCCGCTGGCGCGGCCCGCTCGAAGCGCGAGCACCGCGATCCCGCGCTCCGGGCAACGGACGATCTGCCCGCGGGGCGCGTCCGGCCGGCCGCGCCTAGCCGAGCGACGAGACGATGCGCGCGGCCGAGCGGACGAAGATCGGGCAGCGCGTCCGGAACAGCCCCGCCTTGGCGGCGGCCTCGGCCCCCGCGGCGTTGCCGATGTCGACGCCGAGCAGGTCCCGGCACTGGTCGGATCCGTGCTCGGCCCGGAACCGGTCGAGGAACGCGCGCGCGGTCTCGTAGGTCCTGTCGCGCGCCGCCCCGTCCTCGACCCGCGTGCGGCCGTGCGCGAGCCCGATCGCCATGAGCGCGCCGTTCACGGCGCCGCAGGTGCTCGCCGTCCGCGCCACGCCGCCGCCGTACGCGCACGCCACGCGGAGCGCGGCGTCGCGGTCGAGCCCGTGCTTCCCCGCGAACGCGGCGAGCACCGCCTGGCCGCAGGTGAACCCCTGGTCGAACAGGGTCTCGGCGAGGGCGGCGGGGTCGATGTCGATCGGGGTCTCGATCGGGCGCTCCATGGCACGGGAGTGTAGCCGAGGCCGCGTGGGCGGGGGCCGCGCCATGACGCCTCAGGGGGCGCGGTCGTCGAGCACGTCCGCGAGCGACGGGTCCCTCGTGAGCACCGCCCGGGCGTACGAGCACCTCGGCACGAGCTTCGTGCCCGTGGCGCGCGCCCACTCGACGCCCGCGAGCACGAGGCGCTTGCCGACGCCGCGGCCGCCCAGCCGTTCGGAGACGCTCGTGTGCTCGATCACGGCCCGGCCGTCCGACGGCCGCGTGTAGGTCATCTCCGCCACCCGCTCGCCGCCGGCCTCGACGAAGAAGGCCCCGCCCCGGGCGTCCTCCGCGTGCCGGACGGTCAGCTCGCCCCCCACGTCCTCCTGCGTGCTCGCGCTCATGGTCGGGCGATAACGGCCGCCGCCGCCCGGCGCACGGCCGCGTCAGCGTCCCCGCTTCGCCCCGGCGACGCGGGCCTCGCCGGTCACGAAGAACCGGCCCGCGGCGACGTGGTGCACGGAGCGGCGATCCGGCTCGGAGAACCGCCACTCGCCGTCGCGGAACACCTCGTCTTCCGCCCACGCCGCGAGGGTCTCGCAGACGAAGAGATCCATCCGCCCGGCGAGCGAGCGGTCCACGACGCGGCACTCGAGCCACCCGAGGCAGCCCTCGACGAGCGGCGCGGCGACCCGCGACGCGGCCGCGGGCCGGAACCCGAAGCGGGCCCACTTGTCGACCTCGCGGCCGTCCACCTCGCCCGCCTCGTAGACCGCGTCGAGCATCGCGGCGGGCGGGATCGAGAGCGCGAGCTCGCCCGACGCGTCGACGAGCTCGCGCGTCGCCGTGCCCTCCGCGATCACGGCGGCGACGAGCGGCGGCTCGAAGTCCACCGGCATCACCCACGCGGCGGGCATCACGTTGGTTCGCCCGTTCGCGGCGGAGGTGACGAGGACGACCGGGCCGTGGTTCAGGAGCCGGTAGGAGCGGCGGAGCTCGAGCGGGACGCGCATGCGGGGAACGTACCGCGGCCCCTCCGCGCGCGCCTCTTCGAGGGGCGCCCGCCGGAACGCCTCGGCGCGGGGCCCGGGCGTCGTTACCTTCCGGCGGCATGGAGCCGGAGGTCGTGACCCTCGCGGGCCGCTTCCACCACGACCTCGTCGCGTTCGGGCCGCGGGTGGCCGCGGCGCTGCTCGTCGCGATCGCGTTCTGGGTGGCGGCGCGGATCGTGGCCGCGGTGGTCCGGCGCTTCGGCGGGGCGCGCGCGCTCGACCCGGACCTCATGAAGCTGCTCGGCCGGGCGGTCCACGGCACCCTGCTCGTCTTCGGCGTCGTGACCGCGCTCGGCACGCTCGGCCTCGACGTCACCGCGCTCGTCGCGGGCCTCGGTCTCACCGGGTTCGCGCTCGGGTTCGCCCTGCGCGACATCATCTCGAACACGCTCGCGGGCGTGCTGATCCTGCTCTTCCGGCCGTTCCACCGGGGCGATCACGTCTCGGTCGCCGGCGCGGAGGGCGTCGTCGCGGACGTGGACCTGCGCTACACCACGCTCGTCGTGGACGAGAGCACGCGCGTGCTCGTCCCGAACTCCACCCTGTTCACCAACGCGATCCGGGTCGAGCGGCGGCCGTAGCTCAGGCGCGCCCGCGCGCCTCGGCCGGTCGCCTGCGGCGGCGCACGACGAGGACCGCCGTCCCGGCGAGGCCGGCGACCGGGAGCCCCCAGTCCTCGCGGATCCCGAGCTGCGACGCCGCCGACGCGCCGAGGAGCGACCACAGGAAGGGGATCGCGTAGAGCGCGACGGGCACGGTGTCCTCCGCGAGCAGCAGGATCGCGAAGGTGAAGATCGTCGTCGGGCACGGCGCCAGGCCGAGGAGCGGCGCGCGCGGGTAGGCGTGTCCGAGCGCGGCGCCGAGGATGGGGTACGCGATCGCCGCGTACCCGGCGAGGGCGAGCGCGAGGGCGTGCCGCGGCGTCGCCCGGACGCGGAACCGGAGCGGCTCGAGCCTCGTGGCGGCGGCCGCGTAGAGCGCGGCCTGGGCGAGGAACAGCGTCCCGAACGCCGTCGCGGCGGGGTTCACCGAGCGGAAGAACGTGAGGTGATAGCCCGCGCCGTTCATCGCCCAGAAGGCCGCGAGGACGGCGAGGACGGTGCGGTTCGCGGGGCGTCCGCCCCGCCACGCGAGCGCCAGCGCGAACGCGGCGAGCCCGTAGGCGAAGAGCGGCGCCGGCCCGATGGCGCGGTTGTAGCGCTCGAAGACGGAGAGGAACTCCTCGACGGTGAAGGGCAGCTGCATCGCGGGACGGCGAGTGTACCGCGGCGGCGGCCGCGGGGCCCGCGGCGCGAGGCCGCCCGGCGCGCGAAGCGCCCGCGGAGCGCGCCGGGGGGTCCGCGTCGGTGGCGCGGGGCGGACCCGGGCGCCCGCCACCCGCGGTGTTCCGCGCGGGGCGCGAGCGCACCTCGCCGGGTCGCGCCGGGTGGAGTCCCCCTCTTCCTCGCACGCCCCCCGGCTCCCAAGTTGCCGGGCGACGGATGGCTCGCTCGCTCGCCAGCGCACGGCACCTCGAGAGCCCCCCCGGCGCCGCCCCGTGCGCCGCGGCGGTCGCCCTCGCGGTCGCGTTCGGCCTGGCGCTCGCCCTCGCGCGGGCCGCCGGCGCCGTCGACCCGCCTCGCCCGGAGCCGGGGCCGTCGCACGGCCCCGCGGCGCGCGCGTGGGTCCCGCGCGCGGTCCACGTCTACGAGGAGATCGCGCGGCGGGCGCGCGGCGTCGCGCCGGCCGCCGCGACGCGGGTCGCGCGCGCGGTGCTCGAGGAGTCCGCCGCGGCGGGCCTCGATCCCCTCCTCGTCGTGGCCGTCGTCCACGTCGAGTCCGGGTTCGACGCCCGGGCCGTCTCGCCGGCGGGGGCGGTCGGCCTCATGCAGCTGCTCGCGCCGACGATGCGCGAGGAGGCGCGCCGGTCCCGCCTCGCGTCGGCGGACCCGCGCGACCCCGTCGCGAACGTGCGGGCCGGCGTCCGCTACCTGCGGCGGCTCGTCGGCGCGTTCGGCGACGTCGAGCTCGCGCTCATGGCCTACAACGCCGGGCCGGGCCGGATCGGCGCGCACCTCGGGGCGGGCGGCGTGCCGCGCCGGTTCCTGCGGTACCCGGCCGAGGTGCGATCGGAGACGGCGCGCCTCGCCTCGGCCTGGGGCCTGGACGGCGACGCGGGCGTGCGGCTCGCGTTCGAGTTCGCGCCGCGCGCCGCCCCGCCCCCGGCGCGCCCGGTCGCGGCGCACGGCGCGTTCCCCGCGGACGCGCTCGCGTGCGCCCGGGCCGCGGGCGCGGTAGAGGTGCCGGATGACGGTCTTCTCCCGGCGCTTGCCGCACGTGCTGACGCGCCCGGACCTCGCGAGGATCCTCGCGCCGACGTATGCGAGGGCGCGCGGCGTGGACGAGGAGGAAGCGAGCGAGCGTCTCGCTCGGGCGCTCGCCGCGCCCGCCGCGCTCGACGACGTGTACGGCGGGGTGTCCGACGCGCTGCGCGCCGCGCAGGGTCCGCGGACGAGCGCCGACGCCCTGGTGGACAAGCTCTCCGCCGGCGTCGTCGCGCGGCGGGCGCGGGTCCGGCCCGCTGAGGCGACGCCCGCGATCTCGGCCGCGCTCGTCCGGCTCGATCTCGAGATCGGCCTCGCCCCGGACGCGATGCGCGCCGCGCTCGCGACGCCCCGGGGCGGCGCGCTCCTCGCGGAGGGGCTGCGCGCCCTCGGCGCCCACCTCGTGAAGGAGCTGCTCCGCGGCTGACCGCGCGGGCGGCGCGTCACGCGGGCCGGAGCACCTCGTCGTAGCCGCGGCCGCGGAGCTCGAGCAGGCAGAAGCCGTGGCCGAACGGATCGGAGAGGAGGGCGATCCGGCCCCACGGCCTCGTCTCCGGCGCCCGCTCGAGCTTCGCGCCCGCCCCCGTCGCTCGCAGGACGGCGGCGTCGAGGTCGTCGACGACGACGTCGAGGTGCAGCGGCGTCCAGTGGCGCTCGTAGTCGCGCAGCGCGCGCGTCCCCGTCGGCAGCGCGGCCGTGCCGGGCGGCTTCGCGAGCAGGTCGATCGGCACCGGCGCGCCGGTGAGCTCGGCCCACGCGTCGCCCTGCCGCCGGCCGGCGGAGAGGCCGAGCGCGCGCGTGTAGAAGGCGAGGGCGCGGTCGAGGTCGTCCACGTCGATGCACACCCGCAGTCCGGTCATGCCTCACGTGTAGCCCTCGGGGTCCGCGGCGTCCGCCTCCTGCAAGGGCTTCCCGCGGGGTCGCGCGTCCGGGGAGGCCCGGGCGGGCCGCGTCACAGGCCGGGGATGGCCCGCGCCACCACGGCGAAGTGGCACGCCGCCGCCGCGATGACGAGCGCGTGGAACACCTCGTGGTAGCCGAACACCCGCGGGAACGGATCGGGCCGCCGCGTGGCGTACACGATCGCGCCGAGCGTGTAGGCGGCCCCTCCCGCGAAGAGCAGGACGAGCGCCGGCGGGCCGAGCACCGAGCGGACCGTGGGCAGCACGGGCAGCAGCGCCCAGCCGAGCGCGACGTAGATCGCGGCGACGAGGGCCTTCGGCGCGTGCACCCACAGGATCGACTGCACGATCCCGAGCGCCGCGCCGCCCCAGACGATCGCGAGGAGCGGGAGCCCGGTCGCGGAGGGGAGGAGCAGGCAGATCGGCGTGTAGGTCCCGGCGATGAGCAGGAAGATCGCCGAGTGGTCGAGGCGCCGCATCCAGGCGCGGGCGCGCGGCGCCCAGTTCGGCCGGTGGTAGAGCGCGCTCACGAAGAAGAGGGCGAAGAGCGACGCGCCGTAGACGTTCGCGGCGGTCCGGCTCCGCGCGGACGGCGCGAAGGCGGCGAGCGCGATCCACGCCACGACCGCGACGACCGCGGCGATCTCGTGGGAGACGCCGCGGAGGAGCGGCTTCGCGGGCGCGGCGGCGCGCGGGTCGGAGCGGGCGATCGTGGGCATCACCGCGATCGTGCGCGCGCCGCGTCACGCGCGTGTCACGGCGGGCCGGACGGGGCCCGGGGCTGCGCGGCGGCGGGGGCGTGCGCGAGCGCCGCGCCGGCCCCGCGGTACCAGTCCGCCCGGCAGCGCGGGATCCCCTCGGCGCGCCCGCTCGGCGTGCGCCGCGCGAGCAGGAGCTGGTACACGCTCGTCCGGCCGAGCCGGAACCCCACCGCCGAGCCGGCGAGGTAGAGCCGGTAGAGCCGCGCGCGCCGCTCGCCGGCGATCGCGACCGCCTCGTCGTAGCGCGCCTCGAGGCGCGCGAGCCAGTGCGCGAGCGTCTCGGCGTAGTGCTCCCGGAGCGACTCGAGATCGCGCACCTCGAACCCGGCCCGCTCGGCGGCGGCGACCACCTCCGCGATCGGCACGAGCTCGCCGTCGGGGAACACGTAGCGCCAGATGAAGCCGCCGCCCCGCTGGCTCGCCCACGCGAGCGTCGGCCGGTCGCCGCTCGCGTCGGCGATGGCGTGGTTCAGGAACAGGCCGCCCGGGCGCAGCAGCCGGTGGATCGAACGGAAGTAGGCGTCGAGCCGCGCGCGGCCGACGTGCTCCATCATCCCGACGCTCGCGATCTTGTCGAACGGCGCCCCCGCGGAGAGCGTGCGGTAGTCGGCCGCCTCGACCGCGGCGCCCGCGCCGTCGCCGCCCCTCGCGAGGCGATCGCGGGCGGCGGCGAGCTGGTTCGCGCTCACCGTGATCCCCGTCGCGCGCGCGCCGTAGGCCGCCCGCGCGCGCTCCACCAGGGCGCCCCACCCGCAGCCGACGTCGAGGAACCGCTCGCCCGGCCGCAGGGCGAGCTTGCGGCAGACGAGGTCGAGCTTCGCGCGCTGCGCCTGCTCGAGCGTCTCGCCGCCCTCCGGGAAGTACGCGCACGAGTAGACGAGGGCGTCGTCGAGGAACAGCCGGTAGAACGCGTCCGAGACGTCGTAGTGGTGGCGGACCGCGTCGCGGTCGCGGCGGACGGAGTGGCGGGCGCCGTGCAGCCGCGCCTCGAGCGGTGCCGCCCCCCGGCCGCGCAGCGCGCGGCGGGCCATCACCGCGAGCGCCGGCGGCACGAGCGACGGCCGCAGGCGCGGCCCCTCCCAGCGCGCCGCCGCCTCGACGAGCCCGATCGCGTCGCCCTCCAGGCCGAGGACGCCGTCGAGGAACGCCTCGGCGAGGCGGTGCTCCGCGGCGGGCGGGAAGAACGCCTCGACGGCGCGCGGGTCGCGCAGCACGACGCGCCCCTTCACGCCCGCGTCGCGCGCCGGGGGGAGGTCCGTGCCGTCCCACAGCCGCACGGCGAAGTCGCGCGACGGGGAGTCGAACAGCTCGGATGCGATGGTCGCCTCGTCCATGAGGTGTCGATAGCTCGCCCGGAGGCGCGGGGGATGGATCCCGGTCGGGATTTCCCCGTCCGGGGCGGGAGGGCGAGCGGGCCGCCGCCCTGCCGGCCGGGGCGCGCGGGAATGAGCCGTCCGCGGCGGGGGTTCGGCCAGCCATGAAGACCGTGATCGCCGCGCTCGTCCGCCTCGCGAAGTCGCTCGTCGCCCTCGAGGCGCGCACGGCGCTGCGGCCGGTGGTCGTCCTCGTCCGCAAGTAGCGCCGCCCCCGCGGCGCCGCCGCGACCGCCCCTCACGCGCCGTCTCGCCGCTCCGCCACGGCACGCGCCGCGGCGGCTCGTCCGGCGAGGGTTCACTCAGCGCGTGAACGCCTGCCGGAAGAAGTGGTGCGCGCGGTGAGGAAAGCCCGCGTCGGGCAGCGCCATGAACGGGCAGAGGCCCTGCACGACCTCGATCCCGGAGGCGGCGCAGAGCGCCAGCGCGGCCGGAGTCGCCGCGCCCGGTCCGGCGCCGCGGTGCAGCCACACGCGCCGGATCCCCGCCTCGACGCAGTCGCGGAGCACGCGCTCGGTCTGGCCGGGCGGGGTCAGCACGAGGGCCGCGACGGCGGGAGGCGAGATGTCCTGGACGCGGGCGAAGCAGCGGCGGCCCTCGGCCTCCGCGACCGCGGGGTTCACCGGCACGACGTCGTGGCCGCGGCGCGCCAGCTCGCGGAGCACGTAGCGGCTGAAGCCCTTCTCGTTGCGTGACACGCCGACGACGGCGATGCGGCCGGCGCCGAGGAAGGCGCGCGCCTCCTGGATCGACGAGGGTCTCATGGTCCGACATCATACATCCACCTACCCACACCAAGGGTCCCGGCGTGTCCTGCGATCGCAGACTGGTGGGTGCGACACCGTGACGCGTAAGATGGCTCCATGAGGACTCCCATCTCTGCCCCCAAGCCCCTGTGGAACCTGCGCGCTCCGGCCACGCTCGTCGCGGCCCTCGCGCTCGCCGCCGCGCCGCTCGCCGCGGGCGCCTCGGATCCGATCGCGCTCGGAAAGCCGAAGACCTTCGACGACGCGGTCGCCGCGCTCGAGCGCGCCACCGGCGCGAAGGGAGAGCCGGTCGAGCTCGGCGGGAAGCCGGTGCCGCCCGGAGAGGGGCGCGCCTTCCCCGTCGACGGCGCGACGGCCGAGCGGCTGCTGTCGGGGAGCCACGCGTCGTTCCGGACCGCCGGCCTCTACCTGTTCCGCCTCGAACGGTCGTTCGGGATCGCCGGCGAGAAGGATCCGGTCGTGCTGCTCAAGACGGCCGACCGGGACGCCGTGGTCCGGCGCGTCGGGACGAGCAGCGCGAAGACCGGCGCCACGACCGAGTCGATCGTCGCCTGGCTCGACGCCCTCGCGAAGGACGAGCCCTTCGAGCTCACCGAGGTGGGCGTCGACTACCTCGCGGGCCGCTTCGCGCGCGCGCCGAAGGACCCGGAGGCGGTCGCGCGGCGGTGCGTCGCGATCGCGCCGGATCTCGTCGCCGCGCGCGCATCGACGTTCGGTCTCCTCGTCGAGGAGATCCGGTCGACGCACACGCTCTACCTCATCTTCTAGCGCGGGGCCGCGCGGCTACTGCGGCGGAGGCGCGCCGTCGGGCGATGACGCCGGGGGCCCGGCGGGCGCGTCCACGGGCGGCGGCGTCGTCTGCGGCTGGGTCGGCTGCGGCGGCGGCGGCGGCGGCGTCTCGGGGGGCCTCGAGGGCGGGACGGTCT
>DASVZX010000009.1:0-7352 GCA_036391435.1 Anaeromyxobacter sp.
GGGGCCGCCGGAGGCGCGGCCCTCGGGGCGGCGGGGCGCACCCCCGCCGGCTCGGGCGCGGCCCACCAGCCGGCGCCGGCGGCGACCGCGCCGCTGTGCTTCACCGGGCCCGGCGCGGTCGCCCGCGTCGTCCGGTTCTCCTCGTCGAGGCGGACGACCTCCTCCATCACCACGTTCCGCAGCGCCTCGCGCGAGGGCGAGTCCGCGGGGCGCACGCCGAGCTCGACCGAGAAGCTGCCGTCGCGCAGGCGGAGCGCGCGCCGCACCGCCTCGCGCCCCTCGGTCCCGCCGAGCGCGGCCCCGACGAGATCGCCGTCGGCGAAGTAGAAGACCCCGTCGACGCGCTCGCCCGAGTCGAGGCGGACCGTCACCGCGACCGTCTGCTTCGACACGCTGTAGAACTGGAGGAGATCCGCGAAGGACGTCTCCCTGAAGTTGCCGCTCAGTCCCACGGGACACCTCCGGTGCCGCGCGCGTCCCGGCGCGCGCGGCGAGGGAGAAGCGTGCGATCGTGTCCCAAGACTACATGACGCGCTCCGGCGCTGAGAAGCCGGGGCGTGGCGCTTTCTCGAGCGATACCGGGCTCGCGCGGACGATGGGTACGACCGGAGCGCCAAACATCGCACACCGCCGCGTGCGAGCGGCGGCGGCGCGGCCGCGATCAGGCCAGCGCGGCCCGGAACTCGCCGGCGAGCTGCTCGTGGAGCTCCGGCAGGATCCACCGGAGCGCGTGCGAGATCCCGTCGTGCTGCAGCCGGCCGTCCATCAGGCGTCCGAGCTCCTCCAGGATCTTCGCCGCGTTCCGGGGTGCGAGCGCGCCGACCAGCGCGGCGACGTCCTCCTCCTGGGCGACGAGCGCCGCGAGCAGCTCGGCCATCTCGTCCGGCCTCAGGAGCGGCGGATGGATCGCCGTCTTCGTCTGGAGCATCCCGGTCCCCCTCCGTTCCGCGACTCCTGGATGATCCCCCACGCGCGCGCCGCGGTCGCGCCCACGAGCGCGGGACATCACCGCGTCACGCCGGCCCGCGTTCGTGGGACTGCGCGCCGCCGCGCACCCGTCTGTCGGAGAGACCGGCGCGGAACGCGAACGTGACGTCCCCGCGAACGAGCCCGCGCCCGGACCCGGAGGCTTCCGGGCCCGGGAACCCGGATCCACCGACCCTTCAGCGCGCCTTCTCCGCGGCGATCCACTCGCGGATCTTCGTGCGGAGCACGTCGAGCGGCAGCGCGCCGTCCACGAGCACCTGTCGGTGGAAGGCCTTCACGTCGAAGCGCGGCCCGAGCTCGCGCTCCGCCTCGCGACGCAGCTCGGTGATCGCGAGCTGGCCCACCTTGTACCCGAGCGCCTGCCCGGGCACGGCGATGTAGCGCTCCACCTCCGCGACGACGTCGCTCTCCGCCATCGACGAGGTGTCGAGCATGTAGCGGATGGCCTGCTCGCGGCTCCAGCCCTTCGCGTGGATCCCGGTGTCCACCACGAGCCGCATCGCGCGGAGCAGCTCGTCGGAGAGGCGGCCGTAGTACTGGAAGGGATCGGTGAACATGCCGAGCTCCTTCCCGATCGACTCGGAGTACAGCGCCCAGCCCTCCGCGTACGCGACGTACCCGTTGAACCGCCGGAACTTCGGGATCCCCGTGAGCTCCTCGGCGATCGAGATCTGGAAGTGGTGCCCGGGCGACGCCTCGTGGAGCGAGAGGGTCTCCATCCCGTACTTCGGCTGCGCCTTCAGGTCGGACGTGTTGACGTAGAAGACGCCCGGCCGCTTCCCGTCCGGCGTTCCCGGCACGTACTCGCCGCCCGCCATGCTCTTCGCCCGGAACGCCTCGACCGCCCGGACCTCGTAGTCCGCCTTCGGGAAGACGTCGAACTCGCGCGGGAGGAGCGCGTTCACCTTCTTCTGGAGGTCGCGGTAGCCGGCGAGCAGGTCCTCCGCGCTCGTGTAGTAGAAGCGCGGGTCCTCGCGGAGCCACGTGAAGAACGCGGGCAGGTCGCCCTGGAAGCCGACCTGCTTCTTCACCGTCTCCATCTCCGACCGGATCCGGGCGACCTCCCGGAGCCCGATGTCGTGGATCTGGTCGGGGGTGAGGTCGGTCGTCGTCGACGACCTCACGAGGTGGGCGTACCACGCGCGGCCGTCCGGCAGGGCCGACAGGCCCACCGTGGCGCGGCAGCGGGGGAGGTACTCGTCGCGCACGAAGTCGCGGAGCCGCCGGTAGGCGGGCAGGACGTCGGCGGCGATCCGGGCCCGGTACGCCCCCGTGAGCCGCTCCCGGTCCGCCGCCGGGAACGACGCGGGCATCGCCGCGATCGCGCCCCAGAAGGCGCTCTTCTCGGGCGCGTCGGCGAGGAGGGCGTCGAGCTGCGGGACGACCTTCTCCATGACGGGGCGCGGCTGGACCACGCCGGCCCGGACGCCCTCGCGCATGTTCGCGATGGCCTGGTCGAAGAGGGCCGGCAGCCTGGCCATGCGGCCGAGGAACGCGTCGTAGTCCTTCACCGTCCTGAACGGCTGGACGCTCTTCCCCGAGGCGAACAGGGCGAAGAAGTTCGGGACGCTGAAGAACTGGTTCACCGGGACGAGCCAGTCCGGGAAGCGCAGCCCGTCGCGCTGCTCCTCGAGGTCGTGCTTCAGGACGTCGTACGAGAGCCGGTCCTGTCCCGCGAGCCTCGCGCGATCGAGCGAGGCGAGCGCGGCGAGGTACTTCTCGTCGTGGGCCTTCACGCGGGCCCGGTACTCCGGAGCGTAGAAGTTCGGCAGCTGGTCGTCGTATCGATCGTCCCCCACCATCGTCGCCAGGATCGGGTTCAGGACGACGACGTCCTCCCAGTACGCGTCCACGAGCCGCGCGAGCCGGGCCGCGTCGCCGGACGCCCCGGCGCCGCTCGCCGCCGAGGGCGAGGCGGGCGTCCGTGCGCCGGCGCACCCCGTGGCGAGGGCGGCGGCGACGAGGATCGTGGACTTTGCGGGGGGGAGGCGCATGGCGGACCTCGGGCTGGCAAACGTCGCGTGCGACGGCGCGCGGAGCGCAGGTATACCGCCGGCGCGCGCGATCATCTACGCGGCGCGGGCCCGCGCATTTCAGGGAGTCACCCCCTCTCCCCCTTGGCCCTGCCGGGGAGAGGCGGGACCTCTTCCGCTCACCACGCCGCCCGCGCGAGCGCGAGCAGGTCCTCCTCCGTGCACGGGCGCGGGTTCGTCCGGTGCGAGGCGTCCTCGAACGCCTTCGCGGCGACGGCGGGCAGGTCCTCCTCGCGGACGCCGGCCTCGCGCAGGCGGCCCGGGATCCCGACCTCCCGCGCGAGCGCGGCGATCCGCCCGGCGGCGCGGGAGGCGAGCGCGGCGTCGTCCGCGCCCTCGGGCTCGCCGAGGGCGACGGCGACGCGGGCGAGGCGCGCGGGCGAGGCGGGCGCGTTGAACGCGGCGACCGTGGCGAGCAGGATCGCGTTCGCGAGGCCGTGGTGCACGCCGCACAGAGGCGTCAGCGCGTGCGCGAGCGCGTGCGACGCGCCGAGCCCCTTCTGGAAGGCCATCGCGCCCTCCAGGGCGGCGACCATCATGTCGGTGCGCGCGGCGAGATCGGTTCCGTCGCGGACCGCGACGGGGAGCGCGCGGGCGACCCGCCGGATCCCGTCGAGCGCGACGGCGTCGGCGAGCGGGTGGAAGCCGGCCGCGACGTAGGCCTCGACCGAGTGCGTGAGCGCGTCCATGCCCGTCCAGGCGGTGAGCGTGCGCGGGAGGCCGACCGTGAGGGCGGGATCGCAGATCGCGGCCCGCGGCATGAGGCGCGGGCTGAAGATGACGGTCTTGCGGCCCGTGTCAGGGAGCGTGGCGACCGCGGCGCGGCCGACCTCGGAGCCGGTCCCGGCGGTCGTGGGGACCGCGACGAGCGGCGGCACCGGCGCCGTCACGAACCGGTCGCCCCCCGCGGCGTCGTCGTAGCGCGAGAGCGGCGGCGGGTGGTTCACGAGGAGCGCCACGAGCTTCGCGCCGTCGATGGCGCTGCCGCCGCCGACGGCGACGATCCCGTCGCAGCCGGCCGCGCGGTAGGCGGCGAGCCCCTCCGCCGCGTCCTCGTCCGTCGGGTTCGCGCGGACGCCGTCGTGGCGCGCGGGCGAGAGGCCCGCCTCGCGCAGCACCGCCTCGACGCGATCGGCGATGCCGGTCGCGACGACGCCGCGGTCGGTCACGACGAGCGGCCGGCGCACGCCGAGCGCCCGGACCTCCTCGCCGAGGCGGGCGAGGGCGCCGGCGCCGAGCAGGACGCGCGTGGGCCACGCCATCACCGACACGGCGGGCGCGGCGGGGACGTCGAAGAACGCGAGCACGGTCGGCCTCCGTCAGATGATCTCGAGGTACCGCTCCAGCTCCCACGTCGTGACGGCCCGCTCGAACCGCCGGACCTCCCACTCGCGGGTGCGCGCGAAGTGATCCACGAAGCCCTCCCCGAGGATCTCGCGCGCGGCCTCCGACCGGCGGAGCCGCTCGACCGCCTCCCTCAGCGTCCGGGGCAGGGGCGCGGCGTCGGCGGCGTAGCCGTTCGCGGCGCACGGCGCGGGCGGCTCGACCCGGTGCTCGATCCCCCAGAGCCCGGCCGCGAGCGCGGCGGCCATCGACACGAACGGGTTCGCGTCGGCCCCGGGCTGCCGGTACTCGAGCCGCGTCGACTTCTCCGAGTCGCCGATCAT
This sequence comes from Anaeromyxobacter sp., assembly GCA_036391435.1. GTDB lineage: Bacteria > Myxococcota > Myxococcia > Myxococcales > Anaeromyxobacteraceae > Anaeromyxobacter. The sequence continues at coordinate 4,688 of DASVZX010000009.1, forward strand.
GCGGATCGCGCAGGTCCGGTTCTCGCGACCCCAGGTCGCGGTGGTCGGGGCCCAGGTGTTCTCGACCGAGCGCTTGTAGCTGTTGATCGTCGGCCAGTGGAGCGCGGTCAGCTCTGGCATGAGCGCGAGCTGGCCGCCGACGAACCAGCGCAGGAGGTCGCTCGCTCCCCACTCGCCGGCCGGATCGGCGAACCGGTTCCGCGACCCGTCGAGCGACCAGAGCGAGGCGTGCAGGTGGCCCGAGCAGCCCGGGAGCCTCGCGTCCCACTTCGCCATGAAGCAGGCGGTGAGCCCGCGACGCGCGCAGATCTCCTTGACCGCGGTCTTGAAGAGCGCCGCCGCGTCGGCCGCGCGCTCGAGGTCGTCGTAGCGGACGGCGGTCTCGTAGACGCCGGGGCCGGTCTCGGTGTGCATCCCCTCGACCGGGATCCCGAACGCGTTGCAGCCGTCCACGATCGCGTGGACGAGCCCCGCGTTCGCCGAGCTGCGCAGCCAGGAGTAGCCGAACATCCCGGGCGAGAGCGTCGCGAGGTCGCGGAAGCCCTTCGCGCGGAGCGACTCGGGCGTCTCCTTGAGGACGAAGTACTCGTACTCGGCCCCGACGCGCGGCAGGAACCCCATCGCGCGCGCCCGCGCCCCGACCTTGCGGAGGAGCTGCCGCGGCGACGCCTCGTACGGCGACCCGTCCGCGTTCACGAAGTCGAGGACGAGGGCGGCGGTGTCCGGCTCCCAGGGGATGACGCGCGCCGTGGAGGCGTCGACCACCGCGCGGGCGTCGGGGTACCCGGTGTGCCAGCCGGTGACGCGGGCGTTGTCGTACAGCTCGTCGGCGACGTCCCAGCCGAACACCACGTCGCAGAAGCCGAGGCCGCCCCTCGCGGCGGCGCGGAGCTTCTCGAGCGACACGTACTTCCCGCGCCAGACGCCGTCCACGTCGAAGCCGCCGATCTTGGCGTGCTTCACCCGGTGCGCCCGGAGCCACCCGTCGAGCCGCGCCGCGCCGTCCTTCGCCCGCGCCCCGCCGCGCGCCCGGGCGATCCTCGGGGCGCCGTCCGTCGCGCGCCGGAGCCTCGCCCTCCCGTGCCTCACGTCCGCCGGCCTGCGCATGCGTCACTCCGGGAGCTTCGTCCAGACGGCCTTCACCTGGAGGAAGCCGTCGAGAGCGTGGTGGGAGAGGTCCTTCCCCCACCCCGACTGCTTGAACCCGCCGAACGGGACGGCGTCGTCGAACTCGTTGAAGCAGTTGATCCAGACGACCCCGGACCGGACCTTCCGCGCGAGGGCGTGGGCGCGCGCCACGTCGGCCGTCCAGATCGAGGCGGCGAGGCCGTAGGGCGTGCCGTTCGCGATCGCGAGCGCCTCCGCCTCGTCCTCGAAGCGCAGGCAGGAGAGCACCGGGCCGAAGATCTCCTCCTGGGCGATGGCCGCGCCCGCCGGGACGTCGGCGAAGACGGCGGGCCGGAGGAAGGCGCCGCGCGCCTTCGCCCCCTCCGCGTCGCGCTCCCCGCCGGCGAGCAGCCGCGCGCCGTCCGCGACGCCGCTCCGGACGTACCCGAGCACGCGCTCGAGCTGCGCCCCGGACACCTGCGCGCCCATCTCCGTCGCGGGGTCGAGCGGGTCGCCCACCACCATCCGCCGCGCGCGCTCGGCGAGCTCGGCGACGAAGCCGTCGTACGCCTTCGCCTCGACGAGCACGCGCGAGCCGGCGTTGCAGATCTCGCCCTTGTTCCCGAAGACGCCCCAGAAGCAGGCGTCGATCGCCTTCGCGCGATCCGCGTCGGCGAAGACGATCTGCGGGCTCTTCCCGCCGAGCTCGAGGGTCAGCTTCTTCAGATTCGAGGCCGCCGACGCGGCGAGCAGCCGGCGCGCCGTCCGGACCGAGCCGGTGAAGCTCACCTTGTCGACGTCGGGGTGGCGCGCGAGCGCCTCGCCCGCGGGGTCTCCGTACCCGGACACGACGTTCAGGACGCCCGGCGGGAGCCCCGCCTCCAGCGCGAGCGCGCCGAGCTTGAGCGCGGTGAGCGGGGTGAGCTCGGAGGGCTTCAGCACGACCGTGCAGCCCGCGGCGAGCGCCGGCCCGAGCTTCCAGCACGCGATGCAGGTCGGGTAGTTCCACGGCACGATCGCGCCGACCACGCCGAGCGGCTCCCGGAGCGTGTAGACGTGGAACGGGCCGTCCACCGGGAGCACCTCACCCGCGATGCGGCCCGGCACCTCCGACCACCACGCGAGCGTCGCGGCGCCCGGCGCGACGTCGCCGCGGATCGCCTCGCGGAACGTCTTCCCGTTCTCGAGCGACTCGACGAGCGCGAACTCCTCGCGCCGCTCCCAGAGCAGCTCCGAGAGGCGGCGGAGGAGGCGGCCGCGCTCGCGCGCGCCCATCGTCCGCCACGGCCCCTCCTCGAAGGCGCGCCGCGCCGCCTTGGCGGCCAGGTCGACGTCGGCGGCGGTCGCGGCCGGCGCGTCGCAGAGCCGCTCGCCGGTCGCCGGGTTCACGACGGGCAGCGTCCCGCCCTCGACCGGCGCGACGAGGCGGCCGCCGACGACGAGCCGGGCCGGCGGGAGGCTCGGCGACAGGGCGCGGGGATCGGTCATGGCCCCCTCCTCGTGGGCACCGCGCGCCGGCGCCGCCACGCCCGCGAAGGGGCTCCCCGCGCGCGACGGC
>DASVZX010000010.1:0-4548 GCA_036391435.1 Anaeromyxobacter sp.
TGCAGGAAGTAGAACAGCGAGGTGTACCCGAGCTCGACCCATAGCCGGTGCTCGTCGAAGCCCGCGAGCGCGACGAGGAAATCGGCGAGGGCGAAGCGCTCATGGCGGAGGAGCTCCTGGAGACGGACGGTGAATTCGCGCGCAGTTTCCATGAGCGAAGCATCGCACGCGTTTCCGGGACCTCCGTAGACGCACGCAGCCGCGCTCCTGCGCGATCGAAGCCGGAGGGTGCCGCGCCCCCTCGGACACGATCCGCGAGCGCCGCAGGAGCGACCCGCTGCGCCAGGAGCCCCATTTCTCGCGCCGCGTGCCGCACGCGAGTCGTCGGAGAGTGAAACGCGGTCAAGCTTTCGTCGTCCCTCTTGGGTCCAGCCCCCCCAAACATTCACCACCGGTGAGCCGATCATGCGGCGTCGCCGCGTGATCCGCGGCCCCCGCCGCGCCCCCGGACTCCCTCGATGCCCATCGCGGCCGCGCACGCCTCCGCGACGGACGTTCCCCCCCCACCTGCGGCCCCCCGCCTCCGCCGCGGCGCCGCTCGGCGAGGGCGAGCCCGTCCGTTCACCTCGCCGCCCGCACGAGCGCGCGCAGGCGCGCGAGATCGAGCGGCTTCTCCAGGCAGACGTTCGGGATCCGGGCGAGGAACTGCTGCTCCCGCGCGGAGAAGGCGCCGCCGGTCATGAAGACGACGCTCCGCGCGAGCGCGGGGTCGAGGCGCTCGAGCGCGGCGTGGAGGTCCGCGCCGGGCAGCTCCGGCATCATCACGTCGCACAGGACGAGCTCGAAGCGCTCGCCGCGCTCGAGCCGCGCGAGGGCGGCGCGCGGGGACTCCTCGAGCGCCACTTCCGCGTCCTCGCGCAGCGCGCGCAGGATCGCGCGCCTCACGAGCGGCTCGTCGTCGACGACGAGGACCCGCGGTCGCCGGGCGGGCGCGGGGCCGGGAGGCGCGGTGGGCGGCTGCGGCCCGGCCTGCGGCGCGGCCGCGGCGCTCGCGGCGGGGAGCGTCACGCGGAACGCGGCGCCGCGCCCGGTCCGCGAAAGGAGCTCGATCGTGCCGCCGAGCTGGGAGACGACGCGGCGGCAGACCCAGAGTCCGAGCCCGGTGCCGTCGCCCACCGCCTTCGTCGTGAAGAACGGGTCGAAGATGCGCGCGCGGATCTCCGCCGGGACGCCCGGGCCGGTGTCGGTCACCTCGATCGCCACGCGATCGCCGTCCGCCCGCGCCGACACGCGGACGAGGTTCCCGGCGGCGTCGCCCTCGGGGATCGCCTGCGCCGCGTTGACGACGAGGTTCAGCAGGACCTGGGCGAGCCGCGCCTCGGTCGCGACCGCGCGAGGCGCGCCGTCCGCCTCCACGACGACGCGGGCCCGGTGCCGGAGCGCGTTCGCCGCGAGCGCGACGGCGGCCTGCGCGGCCCGCGCGACGTCCACCGGTCCGACCGGACCCTCGTCGGCGCGCGCGAAGCCCCTCAGGTCGGCCGCGATCGCGTGCACGCGCCGGGCGGCGTCCGCGGCCTCGCCGATCGCCTCGGCGACGGCCGCGCACTCCTGGCCGGAGAGCCGCGCCAGCCGCTCCTCCACGAACGCGAGGTTCGCGAGGACGGACGTGAGCGGGTTGTTGATCTCGTGCGCGACGCCCGCCGCGAGGGTCCCGATGGACGCGATGCGCTCGGTGAGGGCGACCTGCGCCCGCAGCTCCTCGAGCTGCCGCTCCGCCTCGACCCGGTCGGACACGTCGTGGGCGAGGACGAGCTCGCAGGCGCGGCCGGCGTAGCGGACCGGGTAGCTGATGATCTCGACGTGGAAGATCCGGCCGTCGCGGGCGCGGTGCCGCCAGCCGGTCGTGTGGTCGAGGCCGGCCGCGACCCGCCCCGTGGCCCGCAGGAGACGCTCCAGGTCCTCCGGCGGCCGGATGTCCTTGATGGTCATCCGGAGCAGCTCCTCGCGCGACCAGCCGTACTTCCGGACGGCCGCGTCGTTCACCGCGACGAAGGCGAGCGTGTCGAGGTCGAAGAACCACATCGGGTTCGGGTTGCTCTTGAAGTAGAGCTCGTGCCCCGGATCGACCGGCGCTTCCTGCCGGGGTGGCCTCGCGTGGCGCTCGGCGGCCGCGAGGGTCGCGACGAGCTGCGCGGGCGGGACGGGCGAAGCGAGCGCGAAGCTCGCGCCGGCGTCGAGCGCCGCCTCGACCGCCTCCGCGGGGACGAGCGCCACCAGCGGCGCCGTCTCGCCGCGGACGTGCCCGCGCACCGCCCCGACCGCGCGCGCTGCCGCCGCCCCATCCCCCGCCGCGACGACGACGAGGTCCGGGGTCGGCCCGCGCGCGAGCGCGTCCGCCGCGGCCGACGCGCCCTCCGCCACGACGACCTCGTGCCCGCGCCGGGCGAGCACCTCGCCCGCGAGCGCCGCGTCCAGCCCGCCGACGAGCAACGCACGCACGACTCATCGTACCGTGCGTGCGCAACCCCCGCCGTCCCCCGGTCGCGGCATGAGGTTCACCCGCGCACCCGTGGAGCGCGCCGGAGGGGTTGAACCCGGCGGCCGGACGCGACAGATCACCCGGGTGCGTCCCGTCCTCGCCTTCCGCGGCGTGTCCCGCGACTACCGCGCCGCGGGGGGCGCGGTGATCCGCGCCGTGCGCGAGGCGAGCGGCGAGGTCGCGGCGGGGCGTGTCGTCGCGATCACCGGCCGGAGCGGGTCGGGGAAGTCCACGCTCCTCCACCTCGCGGCCGGCATCGACGAGCCCACCTCCGGCGACGTGCTCCTCCTCGGCCGCTCGCTCGGCGCCCTCGGGGACGGCGAGCGCACCCGGCTCCGGCGCGACCACGTCGGCCTCGTGTTCCAGTTCTTCCACCTCGTCCCGCACCTCTCGGTCCTCGAGAACGTGCTCGTCCCCGCGCTCGTCGCGGGGGATCCGCCGCGCCTCGCGGAGGCGCGGGCGCGCGAGCTCCTCGGCAAGGTCGCGCTCTCCGATCGGGCCGGCGAGCCCGCCCAGAAGCTCTCGGGCGGCGAGATGCAGCGCGTCGCCCTCTGCCGCGCGCTCCTGCGGCGCCCGTCGCTCCTCCTCGCGGACGAGCCGACCGGGAACCTCGACGAGGAGACCGGCCGCGCGGTGATGGACCTGCTGCTCGCGCTCGCGCGGGAGGAGGGGAGCGCCGTCCTCTACGTGACGCACAGCCGCGAGCTCGCCGCCGCGGCGGACGCCGTGTGGACGATGCACTCCGGGGTGCTCGAGGCGGGCGCGCGGACGGTGGGGACCCCTGCGTGAGCGTGCGGAGTTACCTCGCGGTCGCGTTCGCCAAGGAGCTGCGCGCGGGGAAGGCGCTCTTCCTCCTCGCGGTGGCGGGCGTCGCCCTCGGCGTCGGATCCGTGCTCTCCATCCAGCTGCTGAACCAGGGGGCGCTCGGCGCGTTCGCCGGGACGGTGCGCGCCGTGTCCGGAGAGGCGGACGTGACCGTCCTCGGCTGGGCGGGGGCGCTCGACGAGGCGCTGCTCGGCGACGTCCTCCCGGTGCCGGGCGTCCGCGCCGCGATCCCGCTCTGGCGCGCGGAGGTCGCGCTCGACGGCGCGCCGGGGGAGGGGCTCGAGCTCGTCGGCGCGGATCTCCTCGCGGCGGTCCGGTCGCCCTGGCCGCTCCCGAGGGACGCGCTCGCGGACGCGCTCGTCCGTCCCGGGTGGGTGGCGGTGACGCCCGCGCTCGCCCGCGAGAAGGGCTGGCGCGAGGGCTCGCGCGTCGAGGTGTCGCTCGGCTCGCGGCGGACGACCCTGGTGGTCGGCGCGCTCGTCGACTTCCAGAAGCTCGCGCCGCTCGCGAGCCGCCGGCTCGCCGTCATGGACCTCGCCCAGGCCCAGGGGCTCCTCGGCGCCCGGGGGCGCGTCCACCAGATCGACGTCGTCGCGGCGCCGGGGATCTCCGCCGCGGAGCTCGCGGGCCGCCTCGGGGCGCGGCTCGGCGATCGCGCGCGCGTCACCACCCCGGAGCAGCGCACGGTCGAGGCGGCCGGGCTCCTCGCCGCCTTCCGCCTGAACCTGACGGCGCTCTCGCTCGTCTCGCTCCTCGTGGGCGGCTTCCTCGTCCACGCGTCGGTGCGGGCCTCGCTCGCTCGCCGCCGGGAGGAGCTCGGCGTGCTGCGGGTGGTGGGCGCGACCCGTGGTCAGGTGGTCGCCCTCGTCCTCGCCGAGACCGCGCTCCTCGGCGCCGCGGGGACGGCGCTCGGGATCCCGCTCGGCTGGCTCGCGGCGCGGGCGAACCTCGCCGCGGTGAGCGGGACGGTCCGCACGCTCTACCTGCTCGAGGGGATCGAGCGCGTGTCGCTCGGCCCGGGCCTCGCCCTGCTCGCGATCGGCGTGGGCGTCGGCGGCGCCGTCGCGGGGGCGCTCGCCCCGGCGGTCGACGCGAGCCGGCGCGACCCGCGCGCGCTGCTCGCCTCGATCACCCTGGAGGAGGCGGCCCGCGCCGGCGCGGGCCGCGGGCTCGCCGCCGGCGGGGCGGCGGTGCTCGCCGGCCTCGCGTTCCAGGCGGCGGCCGGGGCCCGCTGGGCGCCGTCG
>DASVZX010000011.1:0-3473 GCA_036391435.1 Anaeromyxobacter sp.
CGGACCTGCGTCGGGGCCCTCGGCGCGCGCGGCGGCGGCCCCTCCCGGCGCGAGGCGAGCCAGGCGAGCGCCGCGGCGTGGATCGCGACCGCGGCGACGAACGCCGGGAGGAGGCTGTCCCGCGCGCGGCTCAAGGGGACGCGGCGGGCTTCGGCTCGGACGCGGGCTGGGTGTCGAGCGCGATGTCGGTGACGCCGGCGAGCCGGAGCCGGTCCACCGCCTCCGCGAACTTGCCGTAGGGGGCCTCCACGTCGGCGGAGACGAACCCGGCGAGCTTCGCCTCCGAGGTGCGGGCCCGCGCCTCCTCGACGGCGCGCGGGATGTCCTCGAGCCGGCCCGGCGCGCCGTTCAGGAACACCTCGCCGGTCCGGGAGATCGCGATGTTGAGGATCGACGGCGGCGCGGCCTCCGCGGTCGCCGCCTTGGGGAGCTGCACGGGCATCGAGCGGTTCACCATCGCCGACGCGGTCACGATGAAGACGATGAGGAGCGTGAGGCACACGTCCACGATGGGCGTGATGTTCACGCCGGAGATGAGCTCGCCCTCCTCGCCGCCGCCGTACGAGCCCGCCATGCTCACTCCCCCGAGGCGCCGTCGTTGCGCAGGTTCGGCAGATTCGCCACGAGCTCGCGCATGAGCGCCTCGGCGTGCTTCGTCCGGGCCGCCACGTGGGCGCGCAGCGCGTTGTAGGCGATCACCGCCGGGACCGCGACCGCGATGCTGAACCCGGTCGTCACGAGCGCCTCGCCGATGGACGCCATGATGGCCGGGTTCCCCGCCGCCTGCGCCGTGCCGAGCCTTCCGAGGACGTAGAACGCGCCGACGATGCCGATGACGGTGCCGAGGAGCCCGATGAGCGGCGAGATGTTGCCGATGGTGGTGAGCACCGCGAGCCGCGCCTCGTAGCGAGCGCGCTCCTCGGCGAGCTGCCCGAGCATCATCTGCTCGATCGACGCGGGCGCCCGCTCCCCGCGAGCGGCGAGCCGCAGCCCGGCCCGGAGCACGTTGCGGACGAGCGAGTCGCCCTCGACCGCGGCGAGCGCGCCGGAGATCTCGCCGTCGCGCAGGCTCGCGGCGAACGCCGTGCGGAGCCGCGGGTATCGCTCGCGCGTCCGGACGTACAGGAGGAGCCGGTCGATGAGGATCGTCGTGGCGGTGAGGGACACGGCGACGAGCACCCAGTTCACCCAGTCGGCGCCGAAGGTCGCGGTGAGGTCGAGGAACTTCCGGGTCAGCATGTGGGACGATCCCTCCAGGGCTCGCGCGAAGGCTAGCCGGAACGGGACTTTCCTGCACGCCGCGCGACGCCCCGCCGGACGCACCCGGGCGCCTGTGTGCGATGGCGGGCGCGGCCGGCGCCTTCACGAACGGGAAAGGGAATGAGGCGCCCGGGAATCGAACCCGGAACCACCGGCTTAAAAGGCCGATGCTCTGCCAGTTGAGCTAGCGCCTCGAATCACTGGAAGCCTAGGCGGAACCGCCGATCTGCGCCACGTCGCGATCGCCCGCGTGGGCCATTCTTGGCCCAAGTGCACCGCCTCCGGCCGCGTCGCGCGCGATCGGGACGACGTCGCCGCCGTGGAACAGATCCGCGTCGAGCAGCCGCCGGTCCGCGTCCTTGAAGTGCTCGGGCCTCAGGTGCGCGTACCGGCGCGTGACCTCCGTGGAGGAGTGCCCGAGGACCGCGGCGAGCTTCTCGATCGACCCGTTCGCCATCACCCACTGGCTCGCGAAGGTGTGCCGCGTGCACTGATACCACGTGAGGTCCGCGGATAGCTTGCAGAGCGTGAGCGCCTCGCGCAGGCGCGCGTGGAGCGTGTGCGGCCGGACGAACGTCGCCGGCGCGCCGGTGCCGCGCCCGGAGCGGCGTCCGGGCTGGTCCGGCGTGAACAGGAGCCCCTCGCCGCCCGTCTTGATCTTCCACGCCGCGAGGACGGGCGCGAGCGCGTCCTGGATCGGCACCGTGCGGGCCTCGTCGTCCTTGAGCGGCCCGAGCCGGGACCGGTGCACCTGCTCGACGACGCGGATCCGGCGGGCGTCGAGGTCGACGCGGTCCCACCGGAGCGCGAGAACCTCCCCCGTACGCAGCCCGGCGAACGCGCCTACCACGAACGCGACGGCCGTCTGCTCGTGCCCGGGCACGTCCTCATCCGGATCGCCGTCGCGGAGTGCGAGGTACACGCGCCGGACCTCGTCGAGCGATTCGAGGAACGGGGTGTCCTGCGGGTCGTGCGTCGGGCGCATCAGGCGGCGCGTGGAGCGGGGGAGGGTGCGGACCGGGTTCGAGGTGGCGCCCGTCTCGCGCGGGCGCTCGCACAGGTCCGAGTAGAACGTCGAGAGGAGCCGCACGCAGTGTCCGACCGTGGCGGGGTTCATCCCGCCCGCGAGCTTCGCCTCGACGAACCGGCGCAGCGCGGCGGAGTCGACCTCGCTCGCCCGCAGGTGTCCGAACGCGGGCCGGAGGTGCTTGTTCCACCGGCAGCGGTCGTCGGTGGCGGCCCGGTGGGTCTTGTCGCGCCGGTCGAGCCAGTCCTCCGCGAGCTCGGCAAGCGTGGGGAAGGACCGCGAGTCGGGCGGCATGCCGGCCCGCTCCTGCGCGATCTCGCCGAGCACCTTCGCGAGCACGCGCTCCGCGTCCTCGCGCGTCGCGAACCCGGCGCGCCGGCGCCGCCGGCCTCCCTCGCGCCAGCGGATGCCCCAAGTGCCGCTTGTGGACGGGTAGACCTCACCCTTGCCCCACTGCCTGCGCTTCCTAGCCCTTGCCATGCCGCTCCTCCTGATCGAGCGCGGCGGCGAGCAGCAGCCGCACGGCGTCCGCCCGGCTCACCTCGAGCCCCGGCCGCTCGCGCCGGAGCCGCTCAGCGTAGCGGTCGAGGCGTCCGATCATGCTCTCAGGGAGCCGGAAGGCCTGCTGCCGCTTCGCATCGCGTTTCCTCACGTCAGGCATTGTATACCAACCGACGACGGTCTAGCGCGTCCCGGTAGGGGAGCGGGCCTCTCGCGCGAGCCGCTCGACCTCCTCGGCCTCGAGCGGCCGAAGCGCCGCGAGGTCGACGCGGACGGACCGGCCGATGCGACGCGAGGGGATCGCCCCGCTCCGGACCTGTCGGCGCACCGTCGAGACCGAGACGCCCAGGATGCGCGCCGCCTCGTCGATCGGCACGAGCGCGCTTGGCGTCGAGCGCCGCAGGGTGGCGAGGGCCTCCTCGATCCGGGCGAGCCGCGCGTCGAGCGCGGCGATGCGGCCGGGCACGTCGACGAGCGGCCCCAGCGCGGCGCCGAGCGCGTCGGCCGGCGTCACGGCGCGTTCTCCTCGGGCCGCAGCTCGACGACCTTGACCGCCGCGCCGGCGGCCTCGGCGCGCTCGCACGCCTCGACGAGTCGGCGTGCGGCGCGGTCGACCTCGCCGCGGCCGCGAGCGCGCCGGGGCTCCACGTGGGCGGCGCAGGTGGTCTTGCTCTCGGCGGCCGGC
>DASVZX010000012.1:0-5264 GCA_036391435.1 Anaeromyxobacter sp.
GCGAACAGGATCCCGCCGCCGCCCCGCTCGCGCCCCTGCCGCCGCGGAGTGCGCCGTCGGCCGCCCCGCCGGCCGGCCCGCCCCCCACCACCATCGAGCCGCTCACCTCCGAGCTCATCCGGATCCACCTCACGGCCGACAAGCGGTTCGAAAAGAAGCTGGAGCAGGCGAGGGACGCGCTCTCCCACTCCCTGCCGGCCGGGAGCATCGCGGAAGTCCTCGAGGCGGGGCTCGACCTCGTCATCGCGCGGCACGCGAAGCGCCGCGGGCTCGTGGAGAAGCCGCGGGCCGCGCCTCCTCCCTCCTCCGACCCCGGCTACGTCCCGGCGCACGTGAAGCGCGCGGTCTGGAAGCGCGACGGAGGGCGGTGCCAGTACCCGCTCGCCTCGGGCGGCGTCTGCGGCTCGACGCGGCGGTGCCAGATCGACCACATCGTGCCGCGCGCCCTCGGCGGCCCGTCGACCGTCGAGAACTGCCGGGTGTGCTGCGACCGCCACAACGATCGCGCCGCGCGGGAGGTCTTCGGGGACGCCTGGATGGATCGGAACACGAAGAACCCGCGCGCGGGCGGTGGCGCCCCTCCCGCAGCAGAGCGGCGCCCGGGCGCCATGCCGGCGACGCCGCCGGCCACGGCGCCGCCGACCGAGCCGCCGATCTGAGGGGGCGGGAAGGCCTCCCGCCTGCTCGCGCGTCCGCCCCAGGGGCTTGAACCCCGCGCGCCCGTCGTGCGAGAACCCGCCCCCCGTGATCCGGTTCGACGCGATCTCGAAGCAGCACGCCCGCCAGCTCCTCTTCGTCGAGGCCTCCGCCGTCGTGCAGCGCGGGGAGAAGGTGGGGCTCGTCGGGCCGAACGGCGCGGGCAAGTCCACGCTGTTCCGGCTCGTGACGCGGCAGGAGGAGCCGGACGAGGGCCAGGTCACGATCGACCGCGGCGTCACCGTCGGCCACTTCTCGCAGGACGTGGGCGAGATGTCCGGCCGCAGCGCCGTCGCCGAGACCATGGACGGCGCCGGCCCCGTGTCCGCCGTCGCGGCGGAGCTGCACGAGCTCGAGCACGCGCTCGCGGATCCGGCGCGGGCGGACGAGATGGAGGCCCTCGTCGAGCGGTACGGGCGGGTCCAGGCGCGCTTCGACGAGCTCGGCGGGTACGCGCTCGAGGCGCGCGCCCGCGAGATCCTCGCGGGGCTCGGGTTCACGCAGGAGACGATGGACGGCGACGTCGGGGCGCTCTCCGGCGGGTGGAAGATGCGGGTGGCGCTCGCGCGCATCCTCCTCATGCGGCCGGACGCGATGCTCCTCGACGAGCCCTCCAACCACCTCGACCTCGAGTCGATCGTGTGGCTCGAGGAGTTCCTGCGCGACTACGACGGCGCGATCCTGATGACGTCGCACGACCGCGAGTTCATGAACCGGGTGGTCTCGAAGATCATCGAGATCGACGGCGGCGAGCTGACGACGTACTCGGGCGACTACGACTTCTACGAGCGCGAGCGCGCGACCGCCGACCAGCACCAGCAGGCGGCCTTCGATCGCCAGCAGGCGATGCTCAGGAAGGAGCACGCCTTCATCGAGCGCTTCAAGGCGCGCGCATCGCACGCCGCCCAGGTGCAGTCGCGCGTGAAGAAGCTCGACAAGATCGAGAAGGTCGAGCCGCCCCGGGTGCGGCGCACCGTGGACTTCGAGTTCCACCCGCCCCAGCGCTCCGGCGAGGACGTCGCGCGCCTCTCCGGCGTCGTGAAGCGGTACGGCGGCCGGACGGTCCACGGCGGCCTCGACTTCCTCGTGCGGCGCGGGGAGCGCTGGTGCGTGCTCGGCGCGAACGGCGCCGGGAAGTCGACGCTCCTCAGGATGGTGGCCGGCGAGACGGCGCCCGACGCCGGGACGGCGACCCTGGGCGGCAGCGTGCGGATGGGCTACTTCGCCCAGCACGCGATGGACCTGCTCGAGCCGGAGCGCACCGTGTGGGAGACGCTCCAGGACGCCTTCCCGCGCGCGTCGGTCGGCGCGCTGCGCACGCTCGCCGGCTGCTTCGGCTTCTCGGGAGACGAGATCGAGAAGCGCTGCCGCGTCCTCTCCGGCGGCGAGCGCGCCCGCCTCGTCCTCGCGACGATCCTCTACGCGAACCCGAACTTCCTCGTCCTCGACGAGCCGACCAACCACCTCGACGTCGGGACGAAGGGGATGCTCGTCCGCGCGCTCGCCGGGTTCGACGGGACGATGCTCTTCGTCTCGCACGACCGGCGCTTCCTCGCCGCCCTCTCCAACCGGGTGCTCGAGCTCGGCGCCGAGGGCCCGATCCCGTACGGCGGCGGCTATGCCGAGTACGTCGCGCGCACGGGTCGCGAGGGGCCGGGGCTGCGGCACCTGGGGACGCGCGCGGCCGGGCGCGCCTGAGGCGGCGGCCCGCCGCGTGCGGTCCGGCGCCGGCGTTCGCAGCGTTCGTTCTTCCCGACGGAGGAGGAGCGACATGCGCGCGGTGGTCTGGAAGGGGCCGGGCAAGGTCTCGGTCGATCAGGTGGCGGATCCTCGCATCGAGAGCGCGACGGACGTGATCGTGCGGATCACGACCGCCGGGATCTGTGGCAGCGACCTGCACATGTACGAGGGGCGCACGGCCGCGAAGCCGGGCGTCGTCCTCGGCCACGAGAACATGGGCGTCGTCGAGGAGGTGGGCGACGCGGTTCAGCAGCTCGTGAAGGGCGATCGCGTCGTGCTCCCGTTCAACGTCTCCTGCGGCACCTGCTTCAACTGCGCGCGGGGCTACACGAACGCCTGCCTCGTCACGAACCCGGAGGACGCCGGCGCGGCGTACGGGTACGTGGGCATGGGGCCGCACCGCGGGGGGCAGGCCGAGCTCCTGCGCGTGCCGTGGGCCGAGGCGAACTGCATCAAGCTGCCCGGCGAGCCGGGAGACGAGCTCGAGGACGACTTCCTCCTCCTCTCCGACATCTTCCCGACGGGCTACCACGCGGCGGAGATGGCGAAGGTCGGGCCCGGGACGACCGTCGCGATCTTCGGCGCCGGTCCGGTCGGGCTCCTCGCCGCGTACAGCTCGATCCTGCGCGGCGCGGCGGAGGTCTACGTCGTGGACGCGATCCCGGAGCGGCTCGAGAAGGCGAAGAGCATCGGCGCCGTCGCGATCGACTTCCGCGAGGGGCCCCCCGCGGAGCAGATCCGGAGCCTCCGCCTCGGGAACCCGCTCGTCCGCGGCGCGATGCGGCGCGGCGAGGAGAAGATGGCCGGCGTCATGTGCGGGATCGACGCGGTCGGCTACCAGGCGAAGGACCTCGACGATCCGAGCCGGGAGCAGCCGAGCTCGGTCACCGAGCAGCTCTGCGAGGTCGTGAACCCGACCGGCGCGCTCGGCATCATCGGCGTCTTCCTCGCCGAGGATCCCGGCGGGAAGGACGAGCCGGCGAAGCGCGGCACGTACCGGCTGCCGTGGGGCAAGCTGTGGGGAAAGGGGATCCAGGTGGGGATGGGGCAGACGCCGGTGCGGCACTACAGCCTGCTGCTGCGCGACCTCATCATCGCCGGCCGCGCGAAGCCGAGCTTCATCGTCTCGCGGCGCATCCCGCTCGCCGAGGCGCCGGACGCCTACCGGAAGTTCGACCGGCGCGAGCCGGGGTACACGAAGGTGCTCATCAAGCCGGGGGAGCGTCCCGCGGTCCACTGACACGATCCGGCGCGCGGCGGCGTTGACGCGAGGTGGAGTGGACGGAGGCCGTCCGACCCTGGAATGATGAGTCGGGCCCTTCGCCCCGGAGGCGATCATGCTGCGCACCCTGCTCGCGTTCACCGTCGCCGCCGCCGCGGGCGGCGCCCCACCCGCCGCCGAGCCGCCGCGCCCGCTTTCGGTCGAGGAGATCCCGCGGGGGTGGGCGCCCGCCGTGTCGCGCGGCGACGCCGCCATGAACGTGCTCCGCGAGCGCTTCCTGAAGCGGCTGCAGGCGGCCTTCCAGGCCGGCGGCGTCCAGGAGGCGCTCACGGTCTGTCCGGTCGACGCGCCGCGGATCGCGAAGGAGGTGGGGGAGGCGAACCACGTCGAGATCGGGCGGACGAGCTTCCGGGTCCGCAACCCGGCGAACGCTCCGCGCCCCTGGGCGGCGAGCTTCGTCGCGGCCGCCGCGGGCAAGAAGGTGGACGAGATGAAGCCGGCCGTCTTCGATCTCGGCGACCGGATCGGCATGCTCCGCGCGATGGCGACGATGCCCCTGTGCGTCCGGTGCCACGGCGCCGCCGAGGCGATCGCGCCGGAGGTGAAGGCCGAGCTCGCGAAGCGCTACCCGAAGGACCAGGGCCTCGGCTTCGCGGCGGGCGACGTCCGCGGGTTCATCTGGGTCGAGGTGAAGAAGCCCTGAGCGGCCGCGTCACGCGCCGGCGACGAGCGCCCGCGCGGTCGTGGATGCTCGCGAAGGTGACGCTCGCCCTCTGCTCGCCGCGCTCAGGATCGGTGCGCGCGGACGAAGGTCCGCACCGCCCGGTCCACCGTGTCGCGGACCGCCTGGTCCACCGGGTACTCGAGCACGCCGAGCCGCATGCGCATCACGAGGTCGCCGTGGCAGAGCGCCACGAAGGTGATGGCGGCGGTCGGCGGATCGTCGACGCGGAGGGCGCCCGACTCGTTCCAGCGGGCGAGGTGCTGCGCGACGGCGTCGTAGATCGCCGCGGTCCCGCGCTCGAACACCATGCGACCGATCTCCGGCAGCCGCTGGGCCTCCGAGATCGCCTGCCGGTACAGCGCCGCGACGGGCGGCGCGAGCCAGAGCGCCATGATCTTCTCGCCCATCGCGCGCAGCGCCTGCTCGACGCCGCCGCCCGGCCGCTCGAGGCACGCGGCGAGGCTCGCGCTGAGCTCGTCGGTCGCCTCGACGACGGAGGCGACGAAGAGCGCCTTCTTGTCCGAGAAGTGGTTGTAGACCGTCGCCTTGGAGACGCCCGCGCGGGCCGCGATGACGTCCACGCTCGCCCGCTGGAAGCCGGCTTCCCGGAACACCTCACGCGCTCCGGCCAGGATCTTGCTGCGCTTTTCGGCCATCCTGGGGGCGGCGTGCGCGGTCCGGCTGGAATGCATGCGAAACTAAACTGAACGGTTTAGTCTTGACTGTCAACAATCATCGTGCGCGAAATGCGCCGCACTGTCACACGTTTTCCCATCGGTTTCGCTTGGAATGCGCCGGGAGATGACGCTCGTGAATGAGACCCACACCCACAGCGAGCCGGGCCGCCCCGCCCGGCGGCCCCGTCGGCTCGGCCTCGCCGCC
>DASVZX010000013.1:0-7830 GCA_036391435.1 Anaeromyxobacter sp.
CTCGCCGGCGCCGGCGCGGCCTTCGCGAACGAGTCCCCAACGGGCCGCGGGTGCTCCACGAAGGACGGGTCGATCGGCGCGAGCGGCGGCGGCTCGTCCCAGCGGAGCTCCTGCGTGACCGTGACCCGCACCCCGCCGCGCTTCCCGCCGGGATCGGAGGCGCGCCCGCGCGCGAGGAGCGCGATCCCGGCGGCCGCGACGACCGCGACGGCGACGCCGGCGCCGACGAGGACCGCCTTCCGCGGGCGAGGGGGAGGGTCGGAGGGCTCCGCGTCCGCGCGCGCGGCGACGGACGACGCGATGTCCGGCGCGGCGTCGTCGGGCGGCTCCGGCGCCGCGGGCGCGGCGGCCGGCGGCGCGGCGGGAGGGTCGTCGAGCTCCAGGCTCTCGTACCCGCCCTCGGGGACGGGGAGCGACCAGGGGTCCACCTCGAGGCTCCCCTCGCGCGGGGCGGGGAGGGGACCCGCGTCGCGGGCGGGGCCCCCCGGGGCGCCGGGCGCGGCGAGCACCGCCGGGGCGCGATCGCACGAGCAGGTCGCCTCGGTGCGGGCCCCGGCCGCGTCGCCCGCGGCGGAGATGGGACGGCCGCACCGGTCGCAGGTAGGCGTCATCTCGCGCGATCCTACGCAGATCCGGCCGGTTCGTCGCCTCCCCGCCCGTTTCCCGCGCGGGTCGGCCCTCCGCTTACCTTCGCGTTGACGCCCCCGCGCCTCCCGACTAGCCTCGCCCGACCCCGAATTTCCGAGAGTCCACCGACACATGGCAGACCAGAACGGCAGCGGCGGCGGCCGCGACGGCGGCGACGACCTGGGCGCGACCGAGCGAGAGATCATCGCGCAGCGGGCGAAGAAGGCCGAGGCCCTGCGCGCCCTCGGCGTGAACCCCTTCGGCAACGGTCATCACCCGGAGCACCGGACCTCGGACCTCGTCCGCCGCTACGGCGACGCCCCCGCCGAGGAGATCGCCAGGGACCCGGGCGCCTGGTCCATCGCGGGCCGCGTGCTCGCCGTCCGCTCCTTCGGCAAGGCCGCGTTCCTCCGGGTGCGCGACGTCGCGGGCGAGCTCCAGGTGTGGGTCAAGAAGGACAAGGTCCCGGAGAAGGACTTCGAGGTCTACAAGCTCCTCGACGTCGGCGACGTCGTCGCCGCCTCCGGGCCCGCCACGCGCACGAAGACCGGCGAGCTCACCGTCGAGGCGAGGAGCTTCACCATCCTCACGAAGGCGATGCGGCCGCTGCCCGAGAAGTGGCACGGCCTCACCGACGTGGAGGAGCGCTACCGGCACCGCTACGTGGACCTCATCGTCACGCCGGGCGTGCGCGACGCGTTCCGCAAGCGCACCCGGATCGTCTCCACCATCCGCCGCTTCCTCGACGAGCGCGGCTACCTCGAGGTCGAGACGCCGACGCTCCACAAGCCGGAGGAGGCGGGCGGGGCGGCGGCGCGGCCGTTCGAGACGTTCCACAACGCGCTCGACATGAAGCTGAAGCTCCGCATCGCGACGGAGCTCCACCTCAAGCGGCTCGTGGTGGGCGGGTTCGACCGGGTCTACGAGATCGGCCGGATCTTCCGGAACGAGGGGATCGACCGGCGCCACAACCCCGAGTTCACCACGATCGAGTTCTACCAGGCGTACGCCACGCACGAGGACCTGATGAAGCTCACCGAGGAGCTCTTCCACCGGCTCGCGGTGGAGGTGGCGGGCTCGGCGAAGGTGACGTTCCAGGGGCAGGAGCTCGACCTCACCCCGCCGTTCCCGCGCGTGTCGCTCGTCGCCGAGGGCGCGAAGGCGCTCGGGCTCTCGCCCGAGGACGCGCTCGCCGGCAAGGGGCTCGCCGAGGCGCTCGCCCGCGCCGCCGCGCGCGAGAACGAGTCGGAGGACGCCTGGAAGCTCGAGCAGGCCGCGAAGAGGTCGCCGGGCGAGGCGCTCGCCGCCGCCTTCGAGGCGTTCTGCGAGCCGAAGCTGCCGAGGGACCGGCCCGCCTTCGTCGTGGACTGGCCGATCGAGACCTCGCCGCTGTCGCGCCGCCGCGACGCCGACCCGCGCCTCGTCGACCGGTTCGAGCTGTTCGCGGGCGGGATGGAGGTCGCGAACGCGTTCTCCGAGCTGAACGATCCGGGCGACCAGCGCGCGCGGTTCGAGGCCCAGATGAAGGCGAAGGCCGCCGGCGACGAGGAGGCGATGCCCTACGACGAGGACTTCGTGCGCGCGCTCGAGCACGGCATGCCGCCGACGGCCGGCGAGGGGATCGGCATCGATCGCGTCACCATGCTCCTCACCGACTCGGCCTCGATCCGCGACGTCATCCTGTTCCCGCTATTGAAGACGCGCTGATGGCCGAGCGGACGACATCTCCGACGGAGGCGAGCGAGGGCGCTCCCGGGGCCCCGGCCGCCCCGCCGGAGGCCGCGGCGCCGTCCCCTGCCGCGGCCGGCCCCCGCCCCCACGCGGGCCACCCGGCCCCGCCGGTCTTCTCCAAGCGGGCGTTCCTGCTCGTCCTCGTCGGCACGTTCGGCGCGGCCGTCGTGGCCCCGCTCGCGTCGACGTTCTTCGGCGATCGCCTCGCCCTCCCGGGCGCCGCCGCGACCGGGCTCGCCGCGCTCGCCGCCGCGCTCTTCGCCGCCGCGCTCGGGGCGGCGGCCGCCGCCGTCTCGCGCCGGCTCGCGTTCTACGAGATCGCGGGCGCCGCGCTCCTGTGGGCCGCCGCCGTCGCGATCGTGACGGTCCTCCCGGCGACGAGGGGGAGCGCCGCCCTGCAGCCGCTCGAGGCGCAGGGGACGCTCGTGGTCGTGCTGGGGCTCCTCGGCGCCGGCCTCCTCGCCGCGACGTGCACGTTCGTCGGGGCGACGATCGCGTACCTCGTCGCCGGCACGGGCCGCCTCGACCTCTCGATGTCCTACGAGCTCTTCGTGGCGCGGAGCCACCTGCGCCTCTCCCCGCGGACGATCGCGGGCCTCTTCGCCCTCGTCGTCACGGGGCTCGTCCCGGGGCTGCTCGTCGCGCTCGTCTGGTCGCTCGTGCGCGACGCGCGCGAGCGGCGCGCCTACCGCCGCGGCGAGCTCTTCGCCCGCCGCCGGATGCCCGCGACCCTCCTCATGACGCTCATCTCGATCGGCGGCGTCGCCATCGGCGTCTGGGCGCTCACGGTGGTGCTCTCCGTCATGAGCGGCTTCGAGGCCGACCTCAAGCGCAAGATCCTCGGGCACAACGCGCACGGGATGGTGCTCACCTACGGCCAGAACGAGTTCGACGACTGGCGCGGCGTCCGCGAGAAGGTGCTCGGCGTGAAGGGCGTCGCCGGCGCGACCCCCTTCCTCTACAACGAGGTGATGCTCTCGGCCGGGCAGAACCTGACCGGCGCGATCCTGAAGGGCATCGACGAAGCCACCGTCGGCACCGTGACCGACCTGCCGAGGAACGTCGAGGACGGCGAGCTCGCCTGGCTCCGCGCGCCGGAGAAGATCCCGCGCGGCGCCCGCCCGGGCGCCGAGGCGCAGCCCCCGCCCGACGCGGCGCCGGCCCGGGCGCGGCCGCTCCCCGGGATCGTGCTCGGGCGCGAGCTCGCGCGGTCGCTCCGCGTCTTCGTCGGGGACCAGGTGAACGTCGTCTCGCCCTTCGGCGACCTCGGGCCCGCCGGACCCCAGCCGAAGGCCCGCCCGTTCCGCGTGGCGGGGATCTTCTACAGCGGCATGTACGAGTACGACTCGAAGTTCGCGTACATGGATCTCGTCGAGGCGCAGCGCTTCTTCGGCACGGGCGACGCCGTGACCGGCCTCGAGCTCAAGGTGAACGACGTGGACCAGGCGCGGGCGGTGATGGGGCGCGTCGTCTACGCCCTGGGCGGCTGGCCCTACCGCGCGAAGGACTGGGGCGAGCTGAACCGGAGCCTCTTCTCCGCCCTGCAGATGGAGAAGGTCGTGATGGCGGTGATCCTCGGGTTCATCGTGCTCGTCGCGAGCTTCATCATCGTCGCGACGCTCATCATGCTCGTCCTCGAGAAGACGAAGGAGATCGCGGTCCTGAAGTCGATGGGCGCGGGCGTGCCGAGCGTCATGAAGGTGTTCGTCGCCGAGGGCGTGATCATCGGCGCCGTCGGCACGCTGTTCGGCCTCATCCTCGGGTACGGGTCGTGCCTGCTCATCGACCGCGTCGGCATCCCGCTCGACCCGGAGGTCTACTACATCTCGAACCTGCCGGTGCTCATCGACCCCTCGCAGTTCGCGCTCGTGACGCTCGCCGCGCTCGCGCTCTCGTACCTCGCCACCATCTACCCGGCCACGAAGGCGGCGCGCCTGCGCCCCGTGGACGGCCTGAGGGCCGAGTGAGCGCCGCCGCGCGCCGGCCCTTCGTCCGGATCGAGGGGCTCGGCAAGACCTACCTCATGGGCGACCGGCGCCTCGAGGTGCTGCGCGGCATCGACCTCGAGATCGCCGACGGCGAGCTCGTCGCGCTCACCGGGC
Organism: Anaeromyxobacter sp.; assembly: GCA_036391435.1. Classification (GTDB taxonomy): domain Bacteria; phylum Myxococcota; class Myxococcia; order Myxococcales; family Anaeromyxobacteraceae; genus Anaeromyxobacter. Next base: position 4,461 of record DASVZX010000013.1, read on the forward strand.
CCTCCGGCGCCGGGAAGAGCACGTTCCTGCACCTGCTCGGCACCCTCGACGTGCCGACCCGCGGGCGGATCCTCTTCGACGGCGAGGACGTGTTCGAGCGCGGCGAGGAGGGGCTCGCGTCCTTCCGGAACCAGACCATCGGCTTCGTGTTCCAGAGCCACCACCTGCTCCCCGAGTTCACCGCCCTCGAGAACACGATGATGCCCGCGTTCATCCGGCGCGTCTCGCGCGCGGAGGCGCGCCGGCGCGCGGCGGAGATGCTCGCCGAGGTGGGGCTCGGCGACCGGATGGAGCACCGGCCCGGAGAGCTGTCCGGCGGCGAGCAGCAGCGGGTCGCGCTCGCCCGCGCGCTCTGCCTCGGCCCGCGCCTGCTGCTCGCGGACGAGCCCACCGGCAACCTCGACCCGCAGACGGCCGAGGGGATCCACGCGCTCCTGACGCAGCTGAACGCGCGCCTCGGAATCACCGCCGTCGTCGTGACGCACAACGAGCGGCTCGCGAACGCCCTGCCGAGGAGGCTGAGGATCGAGCAGGGCAGGCTCGTGTAGCGCTCCCCCGGTCACTCCGTCCCGTGAACGCGCCCGAGCCCGAGCCCGGGCCCGGCCTCTTCTCGGGCGCGGGCGCGGGCACGTTCACGGGCTCGGGGCGTTCGAGCTACTGGACCCCGAGCAGCTCGACCTGGAACACCAGCGTCGCGTTGGGCGGGACGGCGCTCCCGGCGCCGCGCGCGCCGTAGGCGATCGAGGGCGGGCACACGAGCTGCGCCGTGCCGCCGACCTTCATGAGCTGCAGCCCCTCGGTCCAGCACTTGATGACGCCGTTCAGCGGGAAGGTGATGGGCGCGCGCGACTGATCGAAGACCTTCCCGTCCGGGAACGTGCCCTTGTAGTTCACCTTCACGGTGCTCGTCGCGGTCGGCTTCGCGCCCGTGCCCTCCTTGATCGACTTGAACACGAGGCCGGACGGCGTCTTCACCGCGCCCTTCTCCTTCGCGACCTTCTCGGCGAAGTCGGCGCCGGGGTCGGCGGCGCGGGCGGCGGGGGCGAGCGCGAGGGCGGCGGCGAGGGCGAGGGCGAGGGAACGCAGCGTCATGGTCGATGTCCTTTCCGGGAGCTCCGGCCGGGGGGTGGAGCGCGGAAGTCTAGCGCCGAACCCCCCGGGGCGCTCGCGGTAACCATCCACGCCCGTGCGCGTCATGAGCGGGCACAAGGAGGTCACACCATGCAGAAGATCCAGCTCGCCATCGCCGCCGCCGCCCTCGCGCTCGCCGGCCCCGTCCGCGCGGCGGACACCGCGTCGACGCAGGACGCGGAGCAGGTCCGGTCGCAGGTCCACCACACGATCACCACCCAGGGCGGAGTCTCCGGCCAGGACGCGAACGACGTCGACGCCGAGGTGAGCCAGCACGCCGCCCACGCCGGGTACGGCCCCGCCATCCACGCGGCGATCCAGGCCGCCCTCGCCGAGACGCCTCCCTGCAGGGGCACCTGCCTCGTCGACCGGATCCACGCGATCAACCACGCGATGGACCAGGGGAAGACGCCGGCCGACGCCGCGAAGACGGCGCAGGCCTCGGGCAAGCCGAGCGATCCGCAGGCGCGCAGCGAGCAGCACCGCCGCGACATGCAGCATCGCGACGCCGCGGCCGAGCGCGTCCACGACCGGACCATGGACCGGGGCCAGGCCGGTTCGCACGCGATGGGCGCGGGACACCGCTAGAATCCCCCGATGCTCGCCACCGCGCTCACCGCACTCCTGCTCTCCGCGGCGCCCCAGCTCGAGGCTGGGGTGTCCGCGGGGGCGGGCTACGACTCGGACCTGAACCACGCCGATCCCTCCGTGGCCGCCGTCGGCGCCGGGTTCGGGGCGCTGAAGGCGAACGGCGGCGCGTCCGTCGACCTCGGCGACTCGACCAACCTGTACGGCGGCCTCCGGTTCGACGGCGAGACGTACCCGTCGTACCCGGATCTCTCGACGGGCGCGCTCGGCGCGGAGCTGTCCCTCGCGCAGCAGCTCGGCGATCGCACGGCCATCGTCCTCACGCCCTGGGTCGCGCAGGGCTGGTCGGGGGACCCGTCGCGAAACGCCACGACGCTCGCCGGCCAGGCGACGCTGCGGTGGAAGCCGCTGCGCGACCTCACGCTGCGCGGCTTCTACGGGTACACGAACCGCGGCGCGGACGACCCGGTGTTCTCTTCGGTGAAGAACCGCGTCGGCGCGGGCGTCGAGTGGCGCCTCCTCTCGCGGACGTACCTGTCGCTCGCGGGGTACGTCGAGCGCGGCGACGAGGTCTTCTACCGCGCGACGTCGTCCGGGTCCGGCGGATACGGGATGCTCGGGATGCGGTCGGCGTCGTTCGGGCAGGGCGAGGAGCCCTACCGCGTCGCCGCGACGACGCAGGCGGTCAGCCCCGCCCTCGAGCTCGGGCTCGGCGACGCCTTCCACCTGCTCGCGAGCTTCGAGGCGCGCCACGTCGCGTCCCGCACCGCGAGCTTCGACACCTACTCCCTGTTCCTCGGCCTGGGCGCCCGGCTGTGACCCGGCCCGGGGCGAGGTAACCTCGGGGCGAGGCGTTCGTCCTTGCCCGAAGGAGGTCGCCGCGATCTTCCGCTCCGCCCGAAAGCCCCAGCCCGCCGCCGAGGCGCCGTTCGACCTCGCCGAGGCGGCGGATCGGGACGCCGTGGAGCGGGTCCTCGACGGGGACACCGAGGCGTTCGCCGGCGTCGTGCGCCGGCACGGAGGCAGGCTCGTGGCGCTCTGCGCGCGGCTCACGGGGAAGCGCGACCTCGGCGAGGAGCTCGCCCAGGAGGCGCTGGCGCGCGCGTTCGCGGGGCTCGGATCGTGGCGCGGCGAGGGCGGGTTCAGGGCCTGGCTCACCCGCGTCGCCGTGAACGCGTGCCGCGACTGGCAGAAGGCGGGCGCGCGGGCGGAGCGGCCGGCCGAGCTCGACCCGGCGGCGCTCGCGACGACGCTCGATCCGGAGCGGGAGGCGGCGGGGCGGGAGCTCGGGGCGGCGCTGTCGGCGGCGCTCGCGCGCCTCCCGCCGGCGAACCGCGAGGCGTTCGTGCTCTTCCACGTGGAGGGGCACTCGTACGAGGAGATCCGCGCGATCACCGGGGCGTCGGTGACCGCGCTCAAGGTCCGCGTCCACCGGGCGCGGCAGCGGCTGCTCGAGGAGCTCGGGCCGCTCGTGAACGGAGCGTGACGTCCATGCGAGACGACCTTCGGAAGCTGCTCGACGGCGAGCTGGACCCGGACGAGGCCCGGCGCGTGCTCGACGGGCTCGCGCCCGACGCGCGCCGCGAGGCCGAGGCGATGGCGCGCATCGCGGCGGCGGCGGCCCGGCTCGAGCGGGCCACCCCGTCTCCCG
>DASVZX010000014.1:0-21265 GCA_036391435.1 Anaeromyxobacter sp.
GGGGACCGCCGCCGCGCTCGCGCGGCTCGCCGCCGGCGGCCTCGAGGCGGCCGCGGCGGAGCCGCTCCTGCCGCCGGCCGGGCGGGAGGCGCGGGACGCGCTCACGGCGTTCGTCGAGCACCACCTCGGCAGGAGGCTCCAGGCGCGGCGGTTCCTGGAGGAGGTGGGGAGCGTGCTGGGAGAGTGAGGACCATGACCGCCGCCCCCGACCTCGACGTCCTCTGCCTCGGCGAGGCGCTCGTGGACCTCCTCCCGGACCGGCGCGGCCGGCTCGAGGAGTGCCGCCGGTTCGAGGTCTGCTCCGGCGGCGCCCCGGCGAACGTGGCGACCGGGCTCGCCCGCCTCGGGCTGCGCGTCGGGTTCCGCGGCGTCGTCGGGGACGATCCCTTCGGCCGGCTCCTCGCGCGCATGCTGACGGACGAGGGCGTCGAGTGCGCGTTCCGCTTCGCGGAGGAGCGCCCGACGGGCATGTGGTTCGTCGCGCTCGACGAGCGCGGCGAGCGGGACTTCTTCTCGCCGAACGGCAGGTTCAGCGCGGACAAGCTGCTCGGGCCGGCGGACGTCGATCGCGCGCTCCTCGCCCGCGCCCGCTGGCTCCACGTCGGCTCCTCGGCGCACGTGCTGCCGGCGGCGCAGGACGCGCTGCGCGAGGCCGTCGCGGCGGCGCGCGCGGCCGGGGTACGCGTCTCCTTCGATCCGAACGTCCGGCTCCACCTCTGGGACGATCTCGCGCCCCTGCGGCGCGTGTGCGCCGACGTGCTGCCCTCCTGCGAGGTCGTGAAGATCGCGTCCGACGAGGCGGAGCTGTGCACGGGCGAGCGCGATCCGGCGCGCGCGGCGGCGCGCCTCCACGAGATGGGCGTCGCCCTCGCCTGCGTCACGCTGGCGGAGGAGGGGGCGCTCGTGAGACGCGGCGCCGACGTCCTGCACGTCCCGGCGGACCGCGTGGACGTCGTCGACACGACCGGCGCGGGAGACGGCTTCGTCGCGGGGCTCCTCTCGGTGCTCGCGCGCGCCGGGCCGATCGCGTCGCTGCCGCGCGGCGATCTCGAGCGCGCGGTCCGGTTCGCGAACCGCGTCGCGGGCCGCGTGGTCGGCCGCGCCGGCGCGGTCGCGGGATTGCCCCGCGCGGGCGAGATCTCCGTTTGACACCGGGGCCTTAGGGCCCTACCGTGCCGCTTCCGGACCGCGGCAGGGCGCCGTTGGCGCGCGCGAACGCGAGGAGAAGTGCGTGTATTTCCAGGATCTCATCTTGAAGCTGCAGTCCTACTGGGCGAGCCGGAGCTGCATCCTCACGCAGGGCTACGACCTCGAGGTCGGCGCGGGGACGATGAACCCGGCGACCTTCCTCCGCGTGCTCGGGCCCGAGCCCTGGAAGGTCGCGTACGTCGAGCCGTCGCGGCGCCCCGCCGACGGGCGCTTCGGCGAGAACCCGAACCGCCTCTACCAGCACCACCAGTTCCAGGTGATCCTGAAGCCGAACCCGCCCGACGTGCAGGAGCTCTACCTCGGCTCGCTGCGCGCCATCGGGATCGATCCCCGCGCGCACGACATCCGCTTCGTCGAGGACGACTGGGAGAGCCCGACGCTCGGCGCCTGGGGCCTCGGCTGGGAGGTCTGGTGCGACGGGATGGAGATCACCCAGTACACCTACTTCCAGCAGGCGGGCGGCTTCGAGATCCGGCCGGTCGCCGCGGAGCTCACCTACGGCCTCGAGCGGATCGCGATGTACCTGCAGGACGTCGAGAACGTCTTCGACGTGGAGTGGGTGAAGGGCGTCAGGTACCGCGAGGTCTTCCACCGGAACGAGGTGGAGATGAGCGAGTACTCCTTCCGCGCCTCCGACCCGAAGATGCTCTTCGGCCTCTTCGACACCTACGAGGCCGAGTGCAAGCGGCTCCTCGCGGAGAAGCTCCCGCTGCCGGCCTACGACTACTGCCTGAAGTGCTCGCACACGTTCAACAACCTCGACGCCCGCGGCGCGATCAGCGTGACGGAGCGGGCCGCGTACATCGGCCGCGTCCGCGCCCTCGCCCACGAGTGCGCGAAGGGCTACCTCGACTCGCGCGAGGCGCTCGGGTTCCCGCTCCTGCCTCCGGCGCAGCGGAAGGCCGCCGTCGAGGCGGCCCGCGCGGCGCGCGAGGCGCGGGAAGGGAAGGCGGCCTAGCCATGGCGGACGTCCTCCTGGAGATCGGCGCCGAGGAGATCCCCGCGGGCTTCGTCCCGCCGGCGCTCGAGCAGCTCGCGCGCGATCTCGCGAAGGCCCTCGACGACGCGCGGCTCTCGCACGGCGAGGTGAAGGCGGTCGGCACGCCGCGGCGGCTCGCCGTCTGGGCCCGCGACGTCGCGGCGAAGCAGACGGACGCCACGAGCCAGGCCCTCGGCCCGCCCGTCGCGCACGCGTTCGACGCGGCGGGGAAGCCCACGCCCGCGGCGCTCGGCTTCGCGAAGAGCCAGGGCGTGGAGGTCTCCGCCCTCGAGCGGGCGCAGACGCCGAAGGGCGAGCGGCTCGCCGTGACGAAGATCGAGAAGGGGCGCAAGGCGGAGCAGGTCCTCCCGGCGCTGCTCGAGAGGCTCGTCCTCGGCATCAAGTTCCGGAAGTCGATGCGCTCGCGCTTCGACGACGTCACCTTCGCCCGGCCCGTCCGCTGGCTCGTCGCGCTGTACGGCGGGAAGCCGGTGAAGGTCCGCTTCGGCGAGGTCGCCTCGGGGAAGGTCACGTACGGCCACCGCTTCCTCGCGCCGAGGGCGATCGCGCTCACGGGGAAGCCGGAGGACTACGTCGCGAAGCTCCGCAAGGCGTCGGTCGTGGTCGACCCGGCGGAGCGGCGGGCGCTCGTCCTCGCGGAGGTGGCCAAGGCGGCCCGGGCCGCCGGCGGGAAGCCGCTCGACAACCCGGGCCTCGTGGACGAGGTGACGAACCTCGTCGAGAGCCCGACCGGCATCGCGGGCGAGTTCGAGCGCTCGAACCTCGAGCTGCCGCGCGAGGTGGTCATCTCCGAGATGCGGAGCCACCAGCGCTACTTCGCCGTGGTGGACGCCGCCGGGAAGCTCGCGAACCGGTTCGTGGCCGTCGCGGGCACGAAGGTGAAGGACCCGAAGGTCGCGCGCCACGGCTACGAGCGCGTGCTCCGCGCGCGCCTCGCCGACGCGCGGTTCTTCTTCGAGGAGGACAGGAAGAAGAAGCTCCGGGACCGGATCGAGGCGCTCGGCCGCCGGACCTACCAGGCGAGGCTCGGGAGCGAGCTCGACCGCACGCACCGGATGGGCGCCATCGCGAGCGCGCTCGCGCGCGCGCTCGGGAAGGGCGACCTCGTCCCGGACGTCCTCGAGGCGTCGCGGCTCGCGAAGACCGATCTCACCACCGGCATGGTCGGCGAGTTCCCGGAGCTGCAGGGGATCATGGGCGCGCACTACGCGCGCGGCGAGGGGCTGAAGCCCGAGATCGCCGACGCGATCGAGGATCACTACCGGCCCATCGGCGCCTCCGGCGAGATGCCCCGGGGCGACCTCGGCGCGCTCGTCGGCCTCGCCGACCGGCTCCACCAGCTCGTCGGCATCGTCGGCGTGGGGGAGAAGGCGACCGGCGCGGCCGATCCGTTCGGCCTGCGGCGCGCGGCGATCGGCATCCTCCGAATCCTGCTCGACCGCGGGTACCACCTCTCGCTCGCCGGCGCGATCGAGGAGACGCTGAACGCCCTCGAGGGCGTGAAGCTGGCGCAGGACCGCGCCGTCGTCGCGGAGCAGGTGCTCGACTTCCTCCGCGGCCGGCTCAAGGCGCTGTGGGGCGACGAGCTCCCCTCCGACCTCGTCGAGGCGGTGCTCGCCGCCGGGTTCGACGACGTGGTGGACGCGCGCAAGCGGCTCGAGGCGCTCGCCGAGGTGAAGGCGCGGCCGGACTTCGTCCCGCTCGCCGTGGCGTTCAAGCGCGTCGCGAACATCCAGGAGAAGGCCGGCGGGCCGGGGGCGGCGAAGGTGGATCCGCTGCTGCTGCGCGACGACGCGGAGCGCAGGCTGCTCTCCGAGATCGAGCGCGTCGAGTCGGAGGCCTCCCCATTGCGCGAGCACCGGAACTACCCGGCCGTGCTGAGGAACGTGGCGACGCTCGAGCCGGCGGTGGCGCGCTTCTTCGACGACGTGCTCGTCATGGCGGACGAGCCGGCGCTCCGGGCGAACCGGCTCGGCCTCATGCGCCGGGTGGCGGCGCTGTTCGCGGACCTCGCCGACTTCCGGAAGATCCAGGCCGAGCTGCCGCAGGGCGGCGCGACGCGGGAGGCCCGGTGAGGAGGATCGCGCTCATCGCGCTCGCCGTGCTCGCCTGTCGCGGGAACACGTCCATCCACGATCCGGGGCCGCTCGACCGGTTCTTCTACCCGACGGGGCTCGCGGTCCTCGCGGTCCCGGTCGCGAGCGGCGGCACCACGACCTACCACCAGCGGCTCCTCGTCGCGTCGTCGAACGCGGATCTCACCTACGACTCGGAGACCGGGGGCTCGGTGATCGCGGTGAACCCCGAGGCGGCGCCGGTCTCCGTGACCGGCGCGATGAACGTCAAGAGCTTCGCGGGCGAGCTCGGCCTCGTCGATCCCGACGCCTGCCCCGCCCTCGCCGCCGGTTCGCCCGCCGCGGCGTTCGTGCCGATCCGGGGGCAGGACGTCGTCTACCGGCTCGACGTCGGCGCCGACGGCGCGCCCTCCTGCCACGCGGGCGGCTGCACGATCCCGGTCGGCGCCTCCGTCCGCGGCGACCCCTGGTCGACCGGCGTGGCGTGCGACACGGCGTCGTCGCCGGGCGGGGCGAGCCTCGCGCGGGCCTACGTGGGGTACCTGCGGGAGACGAACGGGGACGCGTGGCTCACGCAGATCGACCTCAAGAAGCAGCCGACCGACGACGGGTACGTCCAGCACGGCACGTTCGGGTACGGCCAGATCCGGGCGATGGCGTACGACGCCTCGCGCCGCCGCCTCTACCTGGCCCGCACCGTGGTCGGCACGGGAACCTCGCTCGGGTACGTCGATCTCGCGAACGACTGCCGGATCGACGCCACGTACGCGGCGGGCGGCTGCCCGAACGGCTCGACGCCGACGCGGACGAACGCCTCGCTCGCGGTGGCGGGCGAGGTGCCGTACGGCGTCGAGCTGCGAAGCATCGCGCTCGCGCACGAGACGGACCCGGCCTCTCCGGTCCGGCGCGCCTACGTCACGGGGCGGATCTACGACCCCATCGCCTCGGCGCAGGCCGGCGTCCGGGTGGGCGACTTCGACGGGCTCCTCTTCGTCGTGGACCTGAGCGAGAACGAGGCCGGCGTGCTGCAGTTCGACGTCGTGAACGAGATCCCCATCGGCTACGGCGCGGCAGACGTCCGCGTGCTGCCGCAGCGCTTCGACCCGGTCACCGGCGCCCCGCGGGCCGACGTCGTCGCGGCCCTCGCTGCCGACGACGGCGTCGTGTGGATCTACGACGACGAGACCGGCGCCACCATCGCCATCGGCCGGGATCCCCTGACCGGCGCTCCCCTCGTCGGCCACATGCCCCAGGGCCTCGCGGTCGATCCCCACGCGCTGCCCGGGACGAGCACCGCCCGCCTGTACGTCGGGTCCTTCCAGGAGCACTTCGTGACGGCCATCGACGTGCCGCTCGACGACCCCGCGACGTTCGATCCGAACACCGGGATGCACCGGATCACCGGGGGGGTGCTGCCGTGACGCGCGTCCACCGCCTCCTCGCCGCGGCCCTCGCGCTCGCGGTGTCCGGCACGGCCTGCACGAAGGCGGCGTCCACCGGACCCGGCGCGCTCTTCCGCCAGCCGTCGTCCGTCGCCGCGTTCCGCGGCAAGACCCTCGGGAATCCGAGCGCGATCGCCCCGTACCTCGCCGTCGCGAACCAGTCCCGGAACGACCTCACGATCGTGAACGGCGCCACCGACGTGGCGGTGCCGGCGCCCGTCGTGCTCCGCGGCCTCGTCCTCTCGGTGCCGAACCGGCCGATGCTCGTCGCGGCCGCCTCGCTCGGCGACGGGCCGGCCGCCGGATCCGTCGAGGTCCCGGCGGACCCGAGCACCGCGCTGCCCGATCTCCTCGTCGCGGTCTCCGGCGGCGGGTCGGTGCTGCAGCTCGTCGAGACCTGGAAGGCGGCGAACCTCGTGCACTCGGAGCCGCTGACCGATCCGCTCGCGGTCGACCTGGGATACGACGTCCTCGCGCTCGCCGTCGTCCCGTCGCCGGCCGGGACCGCCCGGCTCGCGGCGGTGCTCGCCGATCACCGCGTCGCCGTCGTCACGTACGCGCGCCAGCGGGACGGGGCCGGCCAGACGGACGGATCGATCGCGCCGGTCCTGCCGGTCGCGACGAGCGGCGTGCTCCCGTTCCAGCCGGAGGCGGTCGCGGCGATGCCCGGCGATCCCGCGCTGACGTCGCTCTTCGTCGCGACGCGCGACCCGATCGCCACCGACGCGTCCGGGAAGCCGGTGTACGGCGTCGAGGAGCTCTCGCTGGCGGGGCTCGTGCCCGTCCGCGCGCTCGGCGCGCGCGCCCCGACCCGGCTCGTCGCCGCGGCCCGCCTGAAGGAGCGGATCTTCGGCGACTGGGGCACGGGCCAGCCGCTCCCCGGCTCCGCCGCGAGCGACGACGCCGCGTTCGTCGGCCGGCCGGAGGTCCCGCGCGTCTACGCCGTGCTCGACGAGTCCGGCTGCGGTCTCGACAAGCCCATCGACTGCGGCGTCGTGGCGCTCGATCCGACCGTGCCCTCCGGCACGCAGGCCATCCCGAGCGACCGGACGGCGGGGTCGGCCGCCCCCGGCGACGCGTACATGCCGTACCGCGCCCCGATGCGCGTGCCGGGCCGCCCCGTCGCGATCGCGGTCTCCGGTCCGCCCGCGCGGCCGCCGCCGGCCGTCGCAGGGGAGCCGGACTTCACGACCTCCCCCCTGAGCGCGTACATGCGACTCTACAGCGGCAGCGTCGCCCGCGCGACGACGGCCGTGGCCGCCGTCCCGTGCGACGACGGCATCGTGTACTACCTCGACCTCGGCCGGTTCGAGACGGCGACCGGGTCGCTCGCGGTCGCGAGCAAGCCGGTCAGCGCCGCGATGCCCGCCTACACGAGGCCGCCGACGTGCACGACGTCCACCGCCGCGCAGCCGAGGTGCGCGCGGCGGCGGCTCTGGCTCCGGCCGGCGCCGGACGGGGCCTTCATCGCGGACGCGATCGGGGCGTCGGACGTGGTCACGATGACGCCCGGCTGGACGCCGGACGAGCAGTGGTCGCTCGTGTACCAGGGGCTGGTCGCGCCGTCGGGCCTGTACGGCCGCGCCGGAGAGGCGGGCCAGGACGCGGGCGGGAACACCTGGGTCGCGCTCCAGACCTCCGCCGGCGGGGACACGTTCAACCAGGTCGTGCGGCTCTGGGATCCGGCCCTCGGGGTGAGGGAAGGGGATCTCCTCGTCATCAAGGCGCGCGCGGTCGGCTGCACCGGCACGTCCCCCGGGACGAACACCGACACCGACAGCGAGTTCTACGTGCAGGTCGCGTCGCTCGTCCCGCCGGACGCGGCCCGCTATCCGGGTGGCGCGGTGACGGTCACGCGCGTGGCGACGGACGAGGATCCGGCGTGGGCGACCTGCTACGGCGCGCTGCAGGACGCCACCCGGAACGGAACGGTGCTGAGGGGTCTCGTCGTGGCGGTCCGCGCCGGAGGGTACGTGCTCACCGGCACCAGCGCGGGCAGCGGCGGCGTGCCCGTGAGCCTCGGCTACCTCGGGCGCCCCCAGCCGAACGTGGCGTTCACCCTCGCGTACCAGGACGAGGACGCGCTCGCGGCCGCCTGCCCGTTCGAGCAGTGGGGCTGGGCCGGGCCGCCCACGCCGGCAGTCCTCGGCTGCGACGCGACCTGCCGCGCGGGCTGCGAGCGGCTCGCGATCGTCCGCAAGCTGCGCCGGTACCAGGGCGTCTCGGTCGACTGCAACACGAACTCGACGCTCACCTCGAGCTGCACGACCGTTTGGCCGGGGAACGCGTTCCCGCTCGTCCCGGGGCCGACGGCGCTCGCGTTCACCTTCGACCTGCAGCGGGACCCGGAGGACCCGGTGGATCCGCTCGATCCGACCGTGGGCTCGACCCCGTTCCGCGATCTCCGCCTCACGATCCTGTCGAGGAGCAACGTCACCGTGAGCGGAGCGTCCGGAAAGAGCACCTCGCCGTTCCAGGCGAGCGGCATGACGACGTTCGATCGGAGCCCGTGGACCCCGGACGCGGCCGCCGGATACCGGTTCCTCGTGTCGTACCCGGCCGACTTCGTCCTGGACTCCTCGCCCAGCCACTCGAACGGGGACCCCGTCGTCATCCGCTGACGCTCCGGGGCGCCTCCCTCCGGACCCGTCCATCTGCTACGGTGGACGGGTCTGGCGTTGCCCCGTGCCCGGAGGGAGACGTGAAGACGACGAGGCGCATCGAGATCGCCGATCACCTGTGGGAGACCTTCGGCCGGATGGCCGATGAGATGGGCGCGGATCGCGACGTGCTCGTGAACCAGGCGATGCACGCGTTCGCCCGGCAGAACGGATTCGTGGTCCCGGCCGGGAAGGACCGCTCCGGCGCCATGGCCGCGCCGCGGCCGGAGGGCGCGCCCCCGCTGCCGAGGCCGCCGTCGCCGCCGCCGCCGGGGCCCGCCCTGACCCCGAACCCCGCCGTCGGGCAGGTGCTCGAGGCCGCCGCGCGCCTCGAGGAGGCGATCGCCGAGTCCACGCCGGTCGAGGCGCAGAAGGCGATCGGGCTCGTCGTCGTCCGCGAGGACGGCACGACGCTCGAGGTGAACAAGGACCGCTTCCTCATCGGGCGCGGCCGCCACTGCGACCTCGTCATCGACTCGGCGAAGATCTCGCGCGAGCACGCCGCCATCTTCCGGGACGGGGTGGGCTGGTCCATCGAGGACCTCGGCTCGTCGAACGGCACCTGGCACCGGCGCGAGCGGATCGAGCGGCGCCGGATCCAGGACGGCGACGAGTTCTTCGTCTGCTCGGAGAAGATCACGTGCGTGCTGCGCTGATCGGCGTCGCCCTCCTCGCGGCGGCGCCGGCCCGGGCCGCGGCGCCGGCCGCCGTCAAGCTCACGCTCGCGGAGCGCCAGGTGGTGACGCTCGAGTTCGACCGCCCGGTCGCGCGCGTGGCCGTCACGGACCCGGACCTGCTGGACGTGCGGGCCCGCGGGTCGCGCGTCGAGGTCTCCGGCCGTCGCGGAGGCCGCGCCTCGCTCGAGATCGCCTTCGAGGACGGCGCGACGGTGGTGTACGAGGTCGCCGTGGCGCCCGCCGCCCGCCGGGCCGGCGCCGGGGAGGGCGCGATCTCCCTCGCGGTGGGGGAGGAGCGCCGGTTCCGGGCGCCGGGCGTGGCCCGGGTGCTCGTCGAGGAGAACGGCGTCGCGCGCGTCCGCGTCGAGGGCGAGACGGTCACGGTCTCCGGGATCGCGCCGGGCACGACCTCGGTCGTGCTCGTCGACGCCTCCGGGGCGCGGACGACGCGGGCGATCGCCGTCCGCTGAGCCGCCCGTCCTCGCGCGGATGCCGATTCCGGCTGCCCGCGCCGGCCGGCGCGGCTATCGTTCGTCCCGCGATGCCCACGCTGACCCTCATCGACGGCTCGGGGTTCATCTTCCGCGCGTACCACGCGATCCCGCACCTCTCGACGACGAAGGGCATCCCGACGAACGCCGTCTACGGGTTCACGACGATGCTCCTCAAGGCGCTGCGGGAGCACGCGCCGACGCACGTCGCGCTCGTCTTCGACGCCGCGCGCAGGACCTTCCGGCACGACATCGACCCCGGCTACAAGGCGAGCCGGCCCGAGGCGCCGGACGACCTCAAGTCGCAGTTCCCGCTCGTCCGGGACGTGGCCCGCGCGCTCTCGGTCCCCATCGTGGAGGAGCAGGGCGTCGAGGCGGACGACGTCATCGCGACGCTCGCCGCGCGGGCGCGGGAGCGCGGCTGGGACGTCGTCGTCGTCACCGGCGACAAGGACTTCGCCCAGCTCGTGGACGACAAGCTCTCGCTCTACGACCCGATGGCGGAGGCGAGCGGGCGGGGTGGGAAGACCGGGCCGGACGAGGTGGTGAAGAAGCTCGGCGTCCGGCCCGACCAGGTCGTCGAGTACATGGCGATCCTCGGCGACAAGATCGACGACGTGCCGGGCATCCCCGGCGTCGGCGAGGTGACCGCGGCGTCCCTCGTCAGGCACTTCGGCTCGGTGGAGGAGATGCTCCGGCGGCCGGAGGAGATCCCGAAGGCGGTCGCGCGCGGGGGCGAGAAGCTCCGGGACAAGATCGTCGCGAACGCCGAGCGGATCCGGACCAACCGGCGGCTCGTCGACCTCCGGCGGGACCTCGAGCTGCCCTTCGCCCCCGAGACGTTCGGCCGGCAGGTCCCCGACGACGTCGAGGTCCGGGCGCTCTTCTCCGAGCTCGAGTTCTCGCGGCTCCTCAAGGACCTGCCCGCGCCGCCGCCCACCGCGCGCGTCGAGAAGGCCGAGGTCGTCCTGGACGCGGCGGCGCTCGCCGCCGCCGTCCGCGTGCTGCGCGACGCGCCGGCGGTGGGGCTCCGGCCGGTGCTCGGGGGTCCCTCGCCGCGGACGGACCCGGTCGTCGGGATCGCGCTCGCCGGGGCGGGGCGGGCGTTCTACGTCCCGCTCGCGCACCGGTTCCTCGGCGCTCCGCCGCAGCCCTCGCCCGAGGCGGTGGCGGACGCGCTCCGGCCGATCGTCGAGGGCGATCGGCCGGTCCACGTCCACGACCGGAAGGGCGCCCTGCATGCGCTCGCCCAGCTCGGGCTCTCGCTCCGCGCCCCGGGCGTCGACACGGAGCTCGCGAGCCGGCTCCTTCTCCCGACCCGCCGCGAGCACGCCCTCGCCGACGTCGCGCGCGAGCGGATCGCCTGCGAGCTGCCGCGCGATCCGAGCGGCGGCGACGCGGCCCGCAAGTCGGAGCGGGTGCCGGTGGAGGGGCTCGAGGTGGAGCGCGTCGGCGCCTGGGCGGCGCCCTGCGCCGCGGCGCTCCTCGACCTCGCCCCCGCGCTCGAGCGCGCGATGGGGGAGGAGGGGGTCGCGAAGCTCTACGTCGAGATCGAGCGCCCGCTCGTGCCGGTGCTGTTCGAGATGGAGCGGACCGGGATCCTCGTCGACCGGGGCGCGATGAGCGGCATGAGCGAGGAGTTCGGCAAGGCCATGCAGGACCTCGAGAAGAGGATCCACTCGGCGGCCGGCCACGCGTTCAACATCGCCTCGACGCGAGAGCTCGCGCAGGTGCTCTTCACCGAGCTCGAGCTGCCCGTCCTGAAGCGGCTCAAGACCGGGCCGTCGACGGATCAGGACGTCCTCGAGAAGCTCGCCGAGCAGCACGAGCTCCCGAGGCTCGTCCTCGAGCACCGCTCGCTCTCGAAGCTCAAGGGCACCTACGTCGACGCGCTCCCGCTGCTCATCGATCCTCGCGACGGCCGCATCCACACGACGTTCAACCAGGGCGGCGCGGCGACCGGCCGGCTCTCGTCGTCGGATCCGAACCTCCAGAACATCCCCATCCGCACCGAGCTGTCCCGGCGCATCCGCGCGGCCTTCGTCGCGCCGCCGGGGCGGCGGCTCCTCTCCGCCGACTACTCGCAGATCGAGCTGCGGATCCTCGCGCACTACTCGCACGACCCCGGGCTCCTCGAGGCGTTCCGCAACCGCGAGGACGTCCACACCCGGACGGCCGCCGAGACCTACGGGGTCGCGCCCGGCGATGTGACGCCGGACATGCGGCGCGTCGCGAAGATGCTGAACTTCGGGATCGCCTACGGCCTCTCCGCGTTCGGCCTCGCGCAGCGGCTCGACCTGCCCGACGCGGAGGCGCGGGCGATCATCGACCGGTACTTCGCGCGCTACGCGGGCGTGAAGGGCTACATCGACCAGGCGATCGCCGAGGCGCGCCGCACGGGGGAGTCGCGGACCCTCTACGGCCGGGTGCGCGCGATGCCGGAGATCGCCGCCCGGAACCCGGCCCTCCGCATGGCCGCGGAGCGCACCGCCATCAACACGCCGATCCAGGGGACCGCCGCGGACATCGTGAAGGTCGCCATGCTCAAGGTCCACGCCGCGCTCGAGGCGGAGCAGCGCGACGCGAAGCTGCTGCTCCAGGTCCACGACGAGCTCGTCCTCGAGGTCGGCGAGCGGGACCTCGCGCCGGTCGAGGCGCTCGTGAGGCGCGAGATGTCGGGCGCGGCCCAGCTCGAGGTGCCGCTCGACGTCGAGGTGGGGCACGGGCGGTCGTGGGCGGAGGCGCACTAGGCCGCGGAGGGGCCGCGGCGTGCTCGAACGACCCCGGTCGAGCGGGGACGCTACTCCTCGGCCGTCTTCTTCCGCGGCATGAACTGCACGGCCTCCTCGCGGGAGGGCTCGCGGAAGGCGTCGAGCAGCTTCACGTGGCTCTCGACCAGGGTCCGGACGTTCGTCTCGAACTGGAGCCGCTGCCGCTTCAGCTCGTTGATGTCGTCCACGATGCGGAGGAACCGGCCGTGGGCGGCCTGGACGATCTTCTCCGCCTGCAGCTCGGCGTCGGCGATGGTGATCTCCGCCTCCTTGCGGGAGGCCTCGCGGATCTCCTCGGACGCCTTCTGCGCGGCGACGAGCGTCTCCTGGAGCGCCCGCTCCCGGCTCTTGAACTCGGCGATGTCCTCCGCCTTGCGCTGGGTGTCCTCGCGCAGCGCGACCGCCTCCTTCACGAGCGCCTCGAACTCGACCGCGACGAGGCCGAGGAACGCCTCGACCTCCTCCGGGTCGAGGCCGCGGAACACCTTCTTGAACTGCTTCTGGGTGATGTCGAGGGGCGTGATGTTCATGGGGGCGCTCCGGCCGATCATGATAGCGGTCGGCCGGGGGGCGTCCAAATTCGGGCGCGCGCCGGCCCGTACATCGCGTCCCGCCCCCTCTCCCTGGCCCGCTCGCCCCGAGGCTGCCCGGGGGAGAGGGGAGCGGATCGGGAGAAGCGCCCGTCGGGTCGGGCGCTTATGCTATCTTCCGCGCCCCGCATGCCGTTCTCGGAGGTCATCGCGCAGGACCGCGCGCTCACGCCCCTGCGCTCCGCGCTGCGCCGCGGGGCCCTGCACCACGCCTACCTGTTCGGCGGGCCGGAGGGGGTCGGGAAGGCCATGGCCGCCCGGCTCCTCGCCCAGGCGGCGAACTGCGAGGGCGGGACGGCCGGTCCGGGCGGCTTCCGCGAGGATCCCTGCGGCGTCTGCGGGCCGTGCCGGAAGATCGCGAAGGGCGTCCACCCGGACGTCATCGTGCTCCGCGAGGAGCGCGTGATGGCGAAGGCCGGGACGTGGGAGCCGAAGGGCGGCCGCGCGCCCTCGAGGGACGTCGTCGTGGACCAGGTGCGGGACGTCGTCGACCGGCGGCTGTCGCTCCGGCGCTACGAGGGACGCCGCCGGTTCGTCGTCGTCGATCCGGCCGACGCGATGAACGCGCAGGCGCAGAACGCGCTCCTCAAGACGCTGGAGGAGCCGCCCGACGACACGACGCTCGTGCTCGTCGCGTCGAGCCCCGACGCGCTCCTCCCGACCATCCGGTCGCGGTGCATGCGGATCGCGTTCGCGCCGCTCCCGGCGGAGGCGATCGCGCCCAGGCTCGAGGAGCGGCTCCCGAAGGCCCTCGAGCGGCGGCTCGGCGAGCTCGAGAAGGAGCGGGACGCCGAGCCGGGCGACGCCGATCGGCGCCGGCTCGAGGCCGAGCTGCGCGAGGAGATCCCGCTCGCCGTCGCGCTCTCGGGCGGATCGCTCGGCCGCGCGCTCGCGCTGTTCGGGTCGCTCCGCGCGCACCGCGACGCGGTGCTCGCCGCCGCGGCGCTCGACGCCCGCGACGCCGGCGCGTGGCTCGCCTTCGCCCGCGACCACGGCGGGGATCGCGAGACCGCGGGCGAGCTGTGCGATCTCCTGCTGCTCTGGTGGCGCGACGTCGCGGCCGCGCAGGCGGGCTCCGGCGCGCTCGCGCTGGGCGGCGTCCGGGACACGACGCTCCGGGTCGCGTCGGCGCTGTCGCCGGCGGAGGCGCTGCGGCGCCGCCGCGAGGTGGGGCGCACGGCGGCCGCGCTCCGGCAGAACGCGTCCCCGGTCCTCGCGCTCGAGCGGATGCTCGTGGGGTGGTTCCACCATGGCGGGTAGGGCGCCCTCCCGCGCCGCGGGCGCGACGCTCGAGACCTGCCTCGCGGAGGCGAAGGCGGGGACGCCGAGGCCGGTCTACCTCCTCGACGGCGACGCCTTCCTCTCGCTCCGCGCCGCCCGCGAGCTCGCGTTCGCGCTCGTCCCCGAGGCGCAGCGCGCGCTGAACCTCGTCGAGCTCGACGCGGCCGCGTCGCCGGCCGAGGTCGCCGCCGAGGTCGCGACGGGCGGCCTCTTCGGCGGCGGCAAGGTCGTGCTCGTCCAGGAGCCGGCGTTCCTCACCTCGAAGGAGGACGCCCAGGACGCGTTCGCGCGCGCCGCGGCGATGTGGACGGACGGCCGCCAGCGCGAGGCCGCCCGCCGGCTCCTCGCCCTCGCGGCGAAGGCGGGGTGGTCCGCGGCGGACCTCGACCCGCGCGCCGATCCGGCGCCGGACCTCGACGCGTTCGCGAAGGAGCTCGGGCTCGCCCTCGACGAGGTGCCCGGCGCGCGCGAGTTCGTCGCGGGCGCGGCCCGGCTCGCGGTCGAGCGCGACATGAAGGTCGCGAAGGACGACGCGTCCGCCCTCGACGCGGCGCTCGCGCGCGGCTTCCCCGCCGGCCACGTGCTCGTCGTCGCCGCGGGCAAGGTGGACGGGCGGCTGCCGCTCGTGAAGAAGCTCGCCGCCGCGGGGCGGCGCGTCTCGGTCCAGGTGGAGAAGGAGGGGACCTGGGACGCGCAGCGGCTCGTGCTGGGGCCCGTCCTCGAGTCGCTCCTCGCCGGGACCGGGAAGAAGGTCGACCGGGGAGGGGAGGCGCGGCTCGCCGAGCTCGTCGGCGACGACGCGCGCGTGCTCGCCTCCGAGGTCCAGAAGCTCGCCGCGTACGTCGGAGATCGCAAGGTCATCGGCGCGAAGGACGTGGACGAGATCGTGACGCGCGTCGCGGAGGACCCGTTCTTCGCCCTCGGCAACGCCGTCGAGGCGCGGGACCTCGAGGGCGCGCTCGGGGTGCTCGGGCGCGCGGTGCAGGACGGCGCCTCGCCGTTCATGCTGCTCGGCTCGCTCGCGGGCACGGTCCGCCGCCTCGTCGCCGAGCGCGAGCGGGCGCGGAAGGCCGCGGGCGAGCGGCGCATCGGCAGCTTCGCCGAGTGGCAGCAGAAGGTGCTGCCGGAGATCCCCGAGGACGAGCTCGGGGACAGGAAGCCCTACGGGTTCTGGATGAAGTACCAGGCGTCGACGCGGTTCGGCCGCGGCGAGCTGCTCGACGCCCTCGCCGGCCTCGCCGAGGCCGA
Organism: Anaeromyxobacter sp.; assembly: GCA_036391435.1. Lineage (GTDB taxonomy): Bacteria > Myxococcota > Myxococcia > Myxococcales > Anaeromyxobacteraceae > Anaeromyxobacter. Next base: position 15,445 of record DASVZX010000014.1, read on the forward strand.
CGTCGCGATGAAGACCGGGCAGGACGGGCGGATCCGCCTCGAGCGGGTCCTCGTCGGGCTGCTCGCGCCACGGACCGCGGAAAGGAGCCCTCCTTGAGCCAGCGACTCCTCGTGACGAGCGCGCTGCCGTACGCCAACGGGTCGATCCACCTCGGCCACCTCGTCGAGTACATCCAGACCGACGTCTACGTCCGGTTCCGCAAGGCCTGCGGCGACGACGTGACCTACGTCTGCGCGGCCGACTCGCACGGCACGCCCATCGAGGTGAACGCCGCCAAGGCGGGGATGTCGCCGAAGGCGTTCGTCGAGCGCTACCGCGCCGAGCAGCACGAGGACTTCAAGCGCTTCGGCGTCGAGTTCGCGACCTACTACACGACCGACTCCGAGGAGAACAGGAAGTGGGCGTACCGGATCTACGACGCGCTCAAGGCGAAGGGGCTCGTCTACAAGAAGTCGGTCGAGCAGCTCTACTGCGAGACCGACCGGCGGTTCCTGCCCGACCGGTTCGTGAAGGGCGCCTGCCCGAAGTGCGGCACGCCCGACCAGTACGGCGACGTCTGCGAGAGCTGCGGGACGACGTACGACCCGCGCGAGCTGAAGGGGCCGTACTGCGCGATCTGCGGGAACCCGCCGGTCGTCCGGACGAGCGACCACGCCTACGTGAACCTCCGCAAGCCCGAGGTGTTCGCGGTCATCGACGGCTGGGTGAACGCGCCCGGCCACCTCGTGCCGTCGGTGCGCGAGCAGGTGAGGGGCTGGCTCGCCGACCTGCAGGACTGGTGCATCACGCGCGACGAGCCGTACTTCGGGTTCCCGGTGAACGACCCCGAGTTCGCGGGGAAGTACCTCTACGTCTGGGTGGACGCGCCGATCGGCTACCTCTCGTCGGCCGAGCACTACTTCGCCGAGGAGGCGCCGGAGGGGAAGCGGCTCTCGCCGGCCGGGTTCGAGAAGGCCTACCTCGCCGACGACGGCAAGGCCGCGCGGCTCGAGCACTTCATCGGGAAGGACATCCTCCGCTTCCACGCGGTGTTCTGGCCCGCGATGCTCTGGGCGACCGGCGTCAAGCGCCCGGACCGGATGCCGGTGCACGGCCACCTCACCGTGAACGGCGAGAAGATGTCGAAGTCGCGCGGGTCGTTCATCACCGGGAAGACCTACCTCGACTCCGGGCTCGACCCCGAGCTGCTCCGCTACTTCTACACGTCGAGCATGTCCCCCGGGATCTACGACATCGACCTCTCGCTCGAGGAGTTCCGCAACCGCATCAACGCGGACCTCCAGAAGCGGATCGCGAACCTCGCGGCGCGGGTCCACTCGCCGGTCGCGAAGCTCGGCGAGCTCGGGAAGGCCGCCTCGGGCGGGACCCCGCGCTTCGACCGGAAGGCCGTCGCGGACGCGCTCGCGACCGCGCACGCGGGGTTCATGGAGCTCGAGTACCGGACCGCCATGCGCGCCGTCAACGAGCTCGCCGACGTCGCGAACAAGGCGGTGCAGGACAACAAGCCCTGGGAGACGCCGACCGCCCCGGAGACGCAGGCGCTCCTCTACGACCTCGCGAAGGCGCTCCACGCGATCGCGGTGATGCTCTCCCCGGTGATGCCGCGGTTCGCCGCCGGCCTCGCCGGGTCGCTCGGTGGCCTCCCGCTCGCGTGGCCCCGGGACTTCACCCCGTTCGACGGGAGGCCCGTGCGCTTCGCGTCGAAGCCGCCCGCCATCCTGCCCGTCGACGCGAAGCAGGTCGCGAAGCTCATCGTCGTCCCGCCCGACGCGAAGGAGGCGCCCAAGGTGTCGAAGGCCCCGAGCCCGGCCGAGACCGCCACCCGGGCGAGCGCGAAGCCCGCGCCGCCGACGCCCGGCGTCATCACCTACGACGACTTCATGCAGACGGAGCTGCGCGTCGCGGTGGTGAAGGCGGCCCGCAAGGTCGAGAAGGCGGACAAGCTCCTCGAGCTGTCCGTGGACGTCGGCGAGCCCCAGCCGCGCACCATCGTCGCGGGCATCGCGCAGGCGTACCCCGATCCCGCCGCCCTCGTCGGCAAGCGCATCGTCGTGGTCGCCAACCTCGCGCCCCGCGCGCTCCGCGGGATCACCTCGCACGGCATGCTCCTCGCCGCGGGGGAGTCGCCGAACCTCACCGTGGTCACGGTGGGGGACACGATCGCGGCGGGGACGCGGGTCAAGTAGAGGGCCGGGCTCGCGGATCGCCATGCCCCTGATCGACTCGCACGCCCACCTCGACGACTACGGCGCCGATCTGGACGGCGTGATCTCGCGCGCCCGGGCCGCCGGCCTCGAGCGGATCGTCTGCATCGGCCTGTGGCGCGCGCCGGGCAGCTTCGGGAACGCCCTCGAGCTCGCCGCGCGCGAGCCGTCCTTCCTCGCCGCGACGGTGGGCATCCACCCCCACGAGTGCGCGCGCGTGCCCGAGGAGGACTGGGCGCGCCACGAGGCGCTCGCGCGCGACCCGCGCGTCGTCGCGGTGGGCGAGACCGGGCTCGACTTCCACTACGACCACTCGCCGCGGCCGGTCCAGGAGGCCTCGTTCCGCCGCTCGCTCGCGGCCGCCCGCGCCGCGGGCAAGCCGGCGGTGATCCACGTCCGCGAGGCCGACGAGGTCTGCGCCCGGGTCCTGCGCGAGGAGGGCGTCCCGCCCGCGGGCGGGGTCATCCACTGCTTCACCGGCGACGCGGCCGCCGCGCGCGCGTACCTCGATCTCGGCCTCCACGTCTCGGTCGCGGGCGTCGTGACGTTCAAGACCGCCGAGGCGATCCGCGCCGCCGTGCGGATCGTCCCGCGCGACCGGCTCCTCGTCGAGACCGACTCGCCCTTCCTCGCGCCGATCCCGTACCGGGGGAAGCGGAACGAGCCCGCCCACGTCGTCGAGACCGCGCGGAAGGTCGCGGAGCTCTGGGGCGCGACCCTCGACGAGGTGGCCGCGGCCACGACGGCGAACGTGAAGCGGCTGTTCCGGCTGTGAGGGGGGCGCCGGGGAGCCGGGCCGTCCGCTTGACGCGGCCGCCCCGCCGGGGCATCACGGGCGCGGTGAAGATCTCCGCGGCCATCATCACGCTCGACGAGGAGGAGAACCTCGGGCGCTGCCTCGCGTCGCTGCGCGGGATCGCGGACGAGGCGATCGTCGTCGACTCCGGCTCGACCGACGGGACCGAGCGGATCGCGCGCGAGGCCGGCGCGGCCTTCGTCGCGCAGCCCTGGCTCGGCTACGGCCCGCAGAAGAACCTCGCCGCGGACCGCGCCGCGCACGAGTGGGTCCTCTCCCTCGACGCCGACGAGGCGCTCTCCGACGCGCTGCGCGCGTCGCTCCTCCGGCTCAAGGCCGAGGGCCCGCGCGCCGACGCGTACGAGGTGAGCCGGCTCAACTGGTACTGCGGCCGCTTCCTGCGCCACTCCGGCTGGTACCCGGACCGCAAGGTGCGGCTCTGGCGGAGGGGCGCGGCGCGCTGGGCCGACGCGACCATCCACGAGCTCGCCGAGGTCGCGCCGGGCATGCGCGTCGAGCGGCTCGGGGGCGACCTCCTCCACTACACGATCCGGGACCGCGCCCAGCACCTGCGGACGATCGAGAAGTTCACGACGCTCTCGGCCGACGCGCTGCTGCGCGAGGGCAGGGCGGGGGAGGCGTGGAAGCGGTTCGTCTCCCCGGCCGCCACGTTCCTGCGCGGCTACGTGGTGAAGCTCGGGTTCCTCGACGGGCGCGCGGGCTTCGACGTGTGCCGCCTCTCCGCGTACGCGACGTGGCTCAAGTACGCGAAGCTCCGGACGGCGGCGCGGGGTCGCGCGTGAGCGCGGCGCCGGCGGTCCTCCACGTCACGACGCCGCGGTCCTGGCGCGGGGGCGAGCAGCAGCTCGCGTACCTGCACGAGGGCCTCGGCGCGCTGGGCGTCGCGCAGACGGTCCTGTGCCCCACCGGCTCGGCCGTCGAGCGCGTCGCGCGGGAGCGCGGGTGGCGCCTCGTCGTCGCGCGGCGCCGGGCCTCGGTGGACCCGCTCTTCGCGCGGGCGCTGGCGGCCGCGGCCCGCCGCGCCGACGTCGTCCACGCGCACGACGCGCACGCCCACGCCGCGGCGGTCCTCGCCGCGGCGCTGTTCGGGATGCGCGCGCCGGTCGTCCTCCACCGCCGGATCGACTTCCCCGTCGGCCGCGGGCCGTTCTCGCGCTGGAAGTACGATCACCGCGCCGTCCGGGCCATCGTCTGCGTGTCGCGCGCCGTCGCCGAGATCGTCCGGCCCGACGTCCGGGACCCCTCGCGCCTGCGCGTCGTGCACGACGCCGTGGACCCCGCGCGGTTCGCGGGGGTCCGCCCCGACGGGCGCCTGCGCGCGCGGTACGGCGTCCCCGCGGGCGTCCCGCTCGTCGGCAACGTCGCGGCCCTCGCCGATCACAAGGACCACCTCACCTTCGTCGAGACCGCGGCGCGCCTGCTCCAGGGCGGCCTCGACGCGCGGTTCGTCGCGATCGGGGACGGGCCGCTCCGGGACGCGCTCGCGGCGCGCGTCCGGGCGCGCGGGCTCGAGGCGCGCGTCTTCCTCGCCGGCTTCCGCGACGACGTCCCGGCCATCCTGCCGGAGCTGGACCTGTTCCTCTTCACGTCCAAGGAGGAGGGGCTGGGCTCGTCGATCCTGGACGCGTACCTGTGCCGCGTCCCCGTCGTCGCGACCGCCGCGGGCGGCGTCCCCGAGCTCGTCGTCGACGGCGAGACCGGGCTGCTCGCCCCGCCGCGCGACGCGGCCGCGCTCGCCGAGCGGGTGAGGCGCGTGCTCGGCGACCCGGCCCTGCGGGCGCGCCTCGTCGAGGGCGGCGCGCGGCGCGTGCGCGAGTTCACGGTCGACCGGATGGCGGCGCGGACGCTGGACGTCTACCGCGAGGTCCTCGCCGGCGGGGCGTAGCGTCGCGCCCCGCCGTCCCGCGCGCGCCGCTACCCGCCCCAGCTCCCCCACTCGTCGGCGAGGTCGGGCTCGGCGCCGGGGCGGTTCCGCTCGCGCCACTCGACGATCTCCCAGCCGCGGCGGCGGGCGAGCTCGCGGAACGGCGCCTTCGGGTTCACGACGACCGGGTTCCCGATGTCCTCGAAGAGCGGGACGTCCGCAGACGAGTCCGAGTAGAGGAAGCTCCGGCCGACGTCGAGGTCGAGCCGCTCGAGGAGCGCCTCGACCGCGGCGCGCTTCCCCTCCCGGAACACCACCGGCGGGACGATCTGGTCGGTCGCCTTGCCGTCCACGATCCGGGTGCGCGTGCCGATCGCCTCGTGGACGCGCAGGTGGCGGCCGATCTCGTCCACGATGACCTGCGGCGAGCCCGAGGCCACGACGACGAAGTGGCCGGAGAGGAGGTGCTTGCGGATCTGCCGGATGGCGCCGGCGGTGATGCGCTTGCGGAGGTGGCGCTCGAAGCAGAGGTGGGCGTGCTGGCGGAGCGCGTCCGCGTAGAGCCCCACCTGGCAGCGCGAGCCGAGCTCCACCATGTCCTGCTCGGTGAGCCGGTGCCGAGCGTACTCGTAGATGGTGCGCGGGACCCTCGAGCGCACCTCGGGCCGCATCAGCTTCTCGCTGTACAGGTACCAGGTGAAGATGGTCCCGGCGTTCCCGTCGAGGAGCGAGTCGTCGACGTCGAAGATCGCGGCGGTGCGGCCGAAGGGGACCATGATCGAGCGGCGCGGGGTCGGCCCGCGCCGCCCTCGATTCTACGTCCCCTCGGTCGGCTTCGACTCGGCGGCCGGCGACTCGGACGGGGCTGCGGCCTCCTGCGGCGCGGCCTGGGCCGCGGCGGGCGCGGGCGCCTCGGGTGCCGCCGCCCCGGCGGG
>DASVZX010000015.1:0-8164 GCA_036391435.1 Anaeromyxobacter sp.
GCGATCGAGACCGACCCGTCGTCCTCGATGTTGATCGAGGTGCCGGTGCGGGCGGTGATGTCCTTGATGGTCTTGCCGCCGGGGCCGATGATGTCCTTGATGCGCTCCGGCCGGATCCGGATGGTCGTGATGCGCGGCGCGTAGGCGCTGATGTCCGCGCGCGGCGTGGCCAGCGCCTTCGCCATCTCGCCGAGGATGTGCTTGCGGCCCTGGGCCGCCTGCGCGAGCGCCCGCTCCAGGATCTCGCGGGTCACGCCGCCGATCTTGATGTCCATCTGGATCGACGTGATCCCCTCGGCCGTGCCGCAGACCTTGAAGTCCATGTCGCCGAGGTGGTCCTCGTCGCCGAGGATGTCGGAGAGGATCGCGATCTTCTCTCCCTCCTTGATGAGCCCCATCGCGATGCCGGCGACGGGCGCCTTGATCGGCACGCCAGCGTCGAGCAGCGAGAGCGTGCCGCCGCAGACGGAGGCCATCGAGGACGAGCCGTTCGACTCGGTGATGTCCGAGACGATGCGGATCGTGTACGGGAACTTGTCCTCGGGCGGCAGAACCTGACGGATCGCGCGCTCGGCGAGGGCGCCGTGGCCGATCTCGCGCCGGCCCGGGCCGCGCAGGAACTTCGCCTCGCCGACCGAGAACGGCGGGAAGTTGTAGTGGAGCATGAACTTCTTGAAGTGCATGCCCGTCAGCATCTCGACGCGCTGCTCGTCCTCGGAGGTGCCGAGCGTCGTCGCGACGATGGCCTGCGTCTCGCCGCGCGTGAAGAGCGCGGAGCCGTGGACGCGGGGGAGGAGGCCCACCTCGCAGGTGATCTTCCGGACGTCGGCCATGCCGCGGCCGCCGATCCGCCGACCGTCGTCGGTGATCATCTTGCGCATGTAGTCGTACTTCACGTCCTCGTAGTAGGCCTTGATCTCCCTCTCGCGGAGGGCGACGTTCGCGAGCTTCGTCGCGTCGCCGGCCGCCTCGTCCCGCAGGGCCTGGAGGAGCTCCTTCTTGATCTCGGAGAGCCGGCCGTAGCGGTCGTGCTTGTCGTCCCGGGCGTAGGCCTGCTTCACCTTCTCCCAGGTGAGGGCCTTCACCTTGGCCTTCAGCTCGGCGTCGTTCTTCGGCGGGTCGAACGTCCGCTTCGGCTTGTTACCCGCCGCGGCGCGGAGCGCGTCCTGCGCGTCGAGCAGGTCCTTCACGGCCGCCTGGCCGAAGAGGAGCGCGTCCACCATCACCGCCTCGGACACCTCGCTCGCGCCGCCCTCGACCATCACGATCGCGTCGCGCGACGCGGCCATCACGACGTCGAGGTCCGCCTCCGCGCGCTGCGCGAGCGTCGGGTTCGCGACGAACTCGCCCTTGACCCGGCCGACGCGGACGCCGGCGATCGGGCCGTTGAACGGGATGTCGGAGACCTGGAGCGCCGCCGACGCGCCGGTGAGCGCGAGGACGTCGGTCTCGTTCTCCTGGTCGTAGGAGAGCACGGTCGCGATGATCTGCGTCTCGTTCGCGTACCCCTCGGGGAAGAGCGGCCGGCAGGAGCGGTCGATCACGCGGGAGGTGAGGGTCTCCTTCTCGGTGAGGCGCCCCTCGCGGCGGAAGAAGCTGCCGGGGATCTTGCCCGCGGCGAAGAGCTTCTCCTGGTAGTCCACGGTGAGGGGGAAGAAGTCGATCCCCTCCTTCTTCTCCGCCGCCGAGACGGCGGTCACGAGCACGATCGAGTCGCCGAGGCGGACCCAGACCGCGCCGTGGGCCTGCTTCGCGACCTTGCCGGTCTCGAGCAGGATGTCCTTGCCGCCCACGCGGGCGGTCTTCTGGATGGGAGTCACGAGCACCTTTCCGGGCGCGCGGCGCTCCTGCGCCGGCCGCCCGTTGGGCCCGCGAGCCGTGTCGCCTTCGGGATCCGGGAAAGACGCCTCCGGTCCTCACTCCGCCGCCCACCGCGATGGGCGACCCAGTCGGAATCGGAAGCGGCCCTTCGGTCCGTCCGCGGCCCGGCCTGCGGGCGCGTTCACTGCCTATGTGTGCGCCGCCGCAACCCGGAGGCGCGAGCGCCCCCGGCCCTCCGGCCGAGGCGCTTGAGACCGTCCTACTTGCGAATGCCCAGCTGGTCGATGAGGGTCTTGTAGCGGCCCACGTCGCACGTCCTGAGGTAGTCGAGGAGCCGCCGCCGCTGGCCGACGAGCTTGAGCAGCCCGCGCCGGCTGTGGTGGTCCTTCTTGTGCGTCTTGAAGTGCTCGGTGAGGTGCGTGATGCGCTCGCTGAGGAGCGCCACCTGGACCTCGGGCGAGCCCGTGTCCTTCTCGTGCCGCTTGTACTTCTGGACCAGCTCCTGCTTCCTGTCCTGCACCAGCGCCATAGGTCCTTCCTTTCGGTTGTCCGTCCACCACCCCGGGGGCGAAGGCGCGCGCCGCGGGGGGTCGTGGACGAATGGAAACGGGGTCTTAAGCGATCCCGGGGGAGGAGTCAACGTCCCCGCCGCCGCCGGGCCCCGGCCCGGGCGAGGCGCCCCCGGACGGATGATAGGATGGCCGGAGCGTGGCCCGCGTCTCGTCCCCCCGCCTGCCTGCCGCCGGAGAGCCGATCGAGGTCGGGTCGGCGCTCGGCAACTACGAGCTCGTCGATCTGCTCGGAAAGGGGGCGATGGGGCGGGTGTTCCGCGCCCGCCACGTGCTCCTCGGGCGCGAGGTCGCGATCAAGGTCCTGAACCCGGACCTCGCCGCCCGGCCCGACATCGTGGACCGGTTCTTCCGCGAGGCGCGCGTCGTCAACGACATCGACCACCAGAACATCGTGGAGGTCACCGACTTCGTCGAGGCGCCCGGGATCGCGTACCTCGTGATGGAGCTGCTCGAGGGCGTCTCCCTGCGCGAGCTCCTGAAGGCGAAGGGGCGGAAGTACCCGCCCCTCTCGCGCCTGCTCGGCATCCTGATCCAGGTGTGCGAGGCGCTCGAGGCCGCGCACGCGAAGGGGGTCGTCCACCGCGACCTCAAGCCGGACAACGTCTTCGTCGTGGAGCGCGAGGGCGAGGACTTCGTGAAGGTCCTGGACTTCGGCATCGCGAAGCTCCGCGACTCCGGCGACGACCAGGCCTCGACGATGTCCGGGATGATCCTCGGGACGCCGCACTACATGTCGCCGGAGCAGGCGCTCGGGAAGTCCGTGGACCGGCTCGCCGACGTCTGGGCCGCGGGGGTCGTGCTCTACGAGGTGCTCGCCGGCGCCGTCCCGTTCACGGCGGCGAGCTTCGTCGAGCTCGCGGTGAAGATCCGGGAGCAGCCGCCGAAGCCGCTGCCGCCGAAGACGCCGCGGGGCGAGAAGATCCCGCCTGCGCTCGCCGACGTGGTGATGCGGTGCCTCGAGAAGAAGCCCGGGGACCGGCTCCGCTCGATGGCCGCGCTCGCGGACGCGCTCCGGGAGCCGCGGAAGGCGCGCGCCGCCCAGCGATCGCGGCGCCGCGTCGCCGGGATCGCCGCGGCCGTCGCCGCGCTCGCGCTCGCGGCGGGGCTCGCCGTCCGCTACGACGTGCCGCGCCAGCTCCGGGCGGCGTTCCGGCCGGCGATGAGGACCGTGCAGTCCTCGGTCGAGGGCGCGAGGGAGGACGCGAAGGAGACCGCGCAGGAGGCGAGGGCCGCCGCGTCGGAGGCGAAGGCGGCCCTGGAGAGAGGCGCGGAGGACGCGGCGCAGCGGGCGGGGCAGGCCGCGTCGAAGCTGGCGGCGCCCCCGGCGCCGACCCACCCCGCCCAGCCGGCGCCGAGCGCGAGCCAGACCTCGCAGCCGGTCGCGAAGGCGCCTGCGCGGGCGACCCCGCCGCGACACGCGACCGTCGAGCTCGTCCTCAAGTCGTCGCCGCCCGGCGCCCGCGTGGTGCGGCTCGACACGAACGAGCGGCTCGGCCGGACGCCGCTCAAGCTCGACGTGCGGCGCAAGGAGGCCACCGTCTGGCTCGAGATGACGCTCGACGGGTGGCATCCGATCCGGTTCGCGGTCGATCTCCGCAAGGACAACGCGGCGAACGTGGAGTTCAGGAAGGCGTCGCACCGGACGGGGCGGCGGAAGTAGCGGCGCCCAGGCGCCCGGACCGAGAGTTCTCGGATTCGTCGGCGCCCGGACCGAGAGTTCTCGAATTCGCGTATACGGGCGCCCGGGCGCCCGGACCGAGAGTTCTCGGGCGCCCGGACCGAGAGTTCTCGAATTCGAACGGTGCGGTCGTGCGGCGGACGGTAGGACGCCGGCCACCCGAGCGGATCCGGACACTTGCGCACGGCACGCTCCCTGCCGCCGTGCGCCCCATGACCGCTCCCCGTCAGATCGTCGCCGGCGTCACCTATCTCGTCACGCGCCGCTGCGCGCAACGCCAGTTCCTCCTCAAGCCGTCGCGAACCACGAACCAGGTGTTCCTGTACCTGCTCGCGCTCGCCGCGCAGCGCTTCGGGATCCGGGTTCACGCGTTCTGCGTCCTCTCAAATCATTTCCACCTCGTCCTCACCGATCCCCATGCGCTTTTGCCAGCGTTTCATCAGCTCCTCGACGCGCTCGTGGCCCGCGCCATGAACGCATCGCTCGGGCGCTGGGAGGACTTCTGGGCCCCCGGCAGCTACAGCGCGGTGAGGCTCGTGTCGCCAAGCGACGTCGTCGACAAGGCTGCCTACGTGCTCGCCAACCCGGTCGCCGCCGGCCTCGTCGCCTCTGGAAGCGCATGGCCGGGGCTCTGGTCCGCGCCGGAGCGGATCGGCGGCGAAGCGTTCGTCGTGAAGCGCCCGAAGCGCTTCTTCGACCCGAAGGGCAGGCTCCCCGAGGAGGTGACGCTCCGCCTCACCGTTCCACCCGGCTTCGACTCGGCGGAGCAGTTCAGGGGCGAGCTCGAGCGCGGCCTGGAGGCGCGGGAAGCCGACGCCCGCTCGCGCCACCACGCGCGCGGCGGCTTCCTCGGCGTCGCCCGCGTCCTCGCCCAGAAGCCGACGGCGAGACCGGCACCCGGGGAGCCGCGGCGCGCGCTCAACCCGCGCGTCGCCGCGCGGGACAAGTGGAAGCGGATCGAGGCGCTCGGGCGACTCGTCGAATTCCTCCGTGCGTACCGGGTCGCCTGGAAGGCGCGGCGTGCCGGGAACGCCGGCGTCGTGTTCCCGCAGGGCACCTATCTCCTGCGCGTCCTCCACGGCGTTCCGTGCGCCGGGGTCGGGTAGCGCCTCCGCGCGCGTTGGCGGAGTCTTCATCGGGACCAAGACTACGGGTCGACAGGCGGGGCCCACCAGCGATTGGACGGGTGGGCCTTCTCGTCCTTCCGGCTGGTCTCCTTGACCTCAGCCCGGCCTGCGGCCGTTGCCGGCCGCCGTTTCGATCGCGGAACTCTCGGTCTGGGTCCCCGTCGATCGCGGAACTCTCGGTCTGGGTCCCCTGCGATCGGTCTGGGTCTTGCGGTCTTGCGATCGCGGAACTCTCGGTCTGGGTCTTCGGAACTCTCGGTCTGGGTCTTCTCGGTCTGGGTCTTTCTTTGGTCTTTGGGTCTTTCGTGACGCCGCGCCGAGCTACCCGGCGTCTGCGGGCGACACGAACACGCGCACAGGCCGGAGCCCCGGCGCGCCTGCCGAGCAGACGGCGATGAGGCGGCCTCCGGGACCGATCGCGCGGACGAGCGCTCCGACCGCCTCGCGCCGGAGCGCCTTCCCCTGCGCGAGCGCCCGCGCCTCCGCGGCGTCCACCGCGACGGCGGGGAGCCCGCGGAGCGCCTCCGCGAGCGGCACCATCCGCGCTCGCAGCGCGGCGGGATCGTCGCGGCCGAGCGCCTCGACCTCGTCGAGCGACACGGCCTCGTCGATCCGGAACCCGCTCGCCTCGACGCGCCGGAGCGCCGCGAGGTGCGCCGGGACGCCGAGCGCGCGCCCGAGATCCGCGGCGAGGGTGCGGACGTAGGTGCCCTTCCCGCAGCGCACGCGCACCCGCGCGAGCGCGAGCCCGTCGGCCCCGGGCGGCGCGAGGTCGAGCACGTCGAGCGCGTGGACGCGGACCGTGCGCGGCGCGCGCTCCACCTCCTCGCCCGCCCGCGCGGCCTCGTGGAGCCGCCGGCCGCCCACCCGGACCGCGGAGTACATGGGCGGCACCTGCGCGAGGTCGCCGACGAAGCGCGCCAGCGCGTCCGCGAGCGCGCCCGCGGTGACGCCCGACGGGTCGCCCCGGGCCGTGATCTCGCCCTCGGCGTCCTCCGTCGAGGTCGCGGCGCCGAACGCGATCGTCGCCTCGTACGCCTTGTCGCCGTCGGCGAGCCACTGCTGCAGCTTCACCGCGTCGCCGAGGCACACCGCGAGGACCCCGGTGGCGGCGGGATCGAGCGTGCCGGCGTGGCCGGCCTTCTCGGCGCGCAGCGCCCGGCGGACGCGCTTCACGACCTCGAAGCTGGTCGGCCCTGCGGGCTTGTCGACGACGAGGACGCCGGCGGGATCCGGCGCGGCGCCCCGATCACTCATCCGAGTCGGGCCCCGCGTCCTTCGCGCGCGCGGCGCCCGCCGCCGCGTCCTGGGCGTGCGCCTCCTTGAGGAGGCGCTCGATCCGATCCCCGCGCTCGACCGACTCGTCGTAGACGAAGCGCAGGTGCGGGGTCCAGCGGAGCTTCAGGTTCCGGGAGACCTCGCGCTGGAGGAACGTCGCGGCGGCCCGGAGCCCCTCGAGCGTCCGCTCGCGCTCCGCCTCGCCCGCGTGGATCGAGAGGTAGACCGTGATCTCCTTGAGATCCGGCGCCATCTTCGCCCCGGTGAGCGTGATGAAGCCGGTGATTCGCGGATCCTTGAGCCCGCGCGCCACGATCGCGCCGAGCTCCTGGCGGAACTCCTCGGCGACCCGCGCCGGCCTGCTGTGCGTCGTCACTTCGGCTCCTCCTCGGGATCCCAGCTCCGCTCATAGCGCCGGTCGTCCGCCGCCGCCGCCTCCGCCTCGGCGAGCGTCCGCATGGCGCCCTCGCCGACGCCGTCGCCGTACGGCACGATCTCGATGTCGCGGGCGGTGACCTGGATCTGCCCGCCGTGCATGGACGCGACGAAGTCGGCGACCTTGTCGAGCGACTCGTTCACAAACGCGTGGTCGTTCCCCACCGCCGCGACGCCGACGACGCTCTTCTGCCAGAGGTCGTTCTCGGCGACCTCGGCGATCGACACGTTGAACTTCGCCTTCACCCGGTCGATCGCCGAGCGCAGGAGGTGCCGCTTCGACTTGAGCGAGCCCGGGTCGGGGAGGTGCAGCGTCAGTCGCAGCACTCCGACGAACATAGAGCACCATCGACTCGCGCCTTGAGGCGCGAGTCGATGCGGCTGTCGTCCGATCACGAAGCCGCGTTCGAGTTCACTGCAACGCGTTCCCGCCCGCCCTCTGCGGAGGGGAACTCGACGCCATGGCTAGTCCAGGCTCGGCCGGATCTCCTCGAGCTCGAAGGCCTCGAGCACGTCGCCCGGCTTCACGTCGGCGTACCCATCGACCCCGATGCCGCACTCGATCCCGGCCTGCACCTCGCGGACGTCGTCCTTGAGCCGCTTGAGCGACGAGATCTTCCCACTGTGGACGACCTTCCGGTCGCGCAGCACGCGGACGTTGGCGCCGCGCTTCACGACGCCCTCGGTCACCGCCGAGCCGGCGATGGCGCCGATCTTCGGGATGTTGAAGAGCGCCCGCACCTCGGCCTTCCCGAGCGGCTTCTCCTTGATGATCGGGTCGAGGAGGGCGGCCATCTCCTCGCGGATCTTGTCGACCGCCTCGTAGATGATGCCGAACATCAGGATCTTCACGCCCTGCTGGCTCGCGATCTGCTCGACCTTCGTCTCGGGCTTCGTGTTGAAGCCGACGATGATCCCCCCGCCGGCCGCGGCGGTGAGGACGTCCGACTCCGTGATCGCGCCGACCGCGGATCCGAGCACCTTCACGCCGACCTTCTTCGTCGCGGCCTTCTGGAGCGCCTGGGTCACGGCCTCGGCGGAGCCCTGCACGTCGGCCTTCACGACCACGTTCAGGACCTTCGCGCCCGTGGACTTCGCCTTCGCGAACAGGTCCTCGAGGGTGGCCTTCTTCGTCGCCCCGAGCTCCTTCTGGCGCGCCTTCTCGGCGCGGTGGGTGGCGACCTCCTTCGCGGCGTTCTCGTCCTCGACGACGTTGAACTCGTCGCCGGCGACGGGGACGCCGGACAGGCCGA
>DASVZX010000016.1:0-2357 GCA_036391435.1 Anaeromyxobacter sp.
GGCGGGCCTCGCCGGCGCCGCGGGACGGAGCGGAGGCGGGGCGACGTCCCCCGCCGTCAGGTCGAGGTCCGCGCCCCCCTCGGCGCGGCGATCGATCGCGACGGGCGCGGTGAGCGGCGACGGCGACGGCTCCTCGACGAGCCGGAGCGGCGCGCCGCACGCACGGCAGAACGCCGCGAGCGGGTCGCTCGTCTCGCGATGGCAGCGGGGACACCGGAGCGGTTGCACCTCGCGAGGCTAGGGCGAGGCGCGCGGCGGATCAAGCGAGGTCCCCGAAGCGGGCCTGTAGGAGCGCCACCGCCACGATGGCGGCGGTCTCCGCGCGCAGGACGCGCGGCCCGAGCCCGGCGCGCAGCGCCCCGGCGCGGTCGCACGCGGCGAGCTCGGGCCCGGTGAGCCCGCCCTCGGGTCCCACGACGGCGGCGATCCCCGCCGGACCCGGCGGCGCGAGCGAGGCGAGGGGCGCGCCGCCGGGGTGGACCACCACGGCGGTCGCGCCCGGCGCGAGCGACGCGAGGGCGTCCTCGAGCGGCAGCGGCGCGGCCACGTCCGGCACGTCCGCGCGGTCGCACTGCCGCGCCGCCTCCTCCGCGATCCTGCGCCAGCGCCGGACCCGCTCGAGGGCGCGCTCGCCATCGAGCCGCACCACCGAGCGCTCCGCCGCGAAGGGGACGAGGCGCGCGGCGCCGAGCTCGGTCGCCTTCTGCACGACGAGCTCGGTCTTCTCGCCCTTCGCGAGCGCGAAGAGGAGCGCGATCTCGGCCCCGGCGCTCCGCGCGTCCTCCCGCGGCCCGAGCGCCACCGTCTCGAGCCCCGCCTCGAGCCGGCCCGCGTAGCGTCCCCCGCGCCCGTCGAAGACCTCCACCGCCGCGCCCGCCTCGAGCCGCAGCACCTCGCCGAGGTAGTGGCGCGCGGCCGGCGAGAGGCGCGCGCGCCCCGCGTCGATCCGGTCCGGCGGGACGAGGACGCGCCGGAGGGTCACGCCGGCCGCTCCAGCGCGAGGAGGCTCCACTCGCCGTCCCGGCGGTCGCCGCCCGCGACGGGGGCGAGGCCGCGGGCGACGTACGCGCGCCGGACCTCGTCCTCCTGGGGCGCGAGGATCCCGGAGAGCAGGACGACGCCGCCCGGCGCGAGCTTCGCCGCGAGGGCCGGCGCGAGCGCGACGAGCGTGTTCGCGAGGATGTTCGCGACGACGAGGTCGAACGTTCCCGGGACCTCCGCGGGCACGAGGACGAGCTCGAGCGCCACGCCGTTCGCCGCCGCGTTCTCGCGCGCGACCTCGACCGCCTTGGGATCGTCGTCGTTCGCGGCGACGCGACCCGCGCCGAGCTTGCGGGCGGCGATGGCGAGGATGCCGGAGCCCGTGCCCACGTCGAGCACGCTCGCGCCCGGCCGCGCGGCGAGGAGGTCGGAGAGGGCGGCGAGGCAGAGCGACGTCGTCGGGTGGGTCCCGGTCCCGAACGCCATCCCGGGATCGAGCACCACCTCGACCGAGCCCGCCGGAGCCGGCTCGGAGATCCAGGACGGCCGCACCCGGACGCGTCCGACGTCGAGCGGGCGGAGGTCCTTCTTCCACCCCTCGCCCCAGTCCTCGTCGGCGACCTCGGCGACCTCGCCCCCGTGCGCCGCCGCGGCGTCGCGGGCCGCGCCGCCGTCCGCGAACCACGCGACGAGGCGCGCGCGCCCCGGCGGCGGCAGGCGCGCGCCGGGCATCGGCGTCCCCTCGCCGTCCCGGAGCTCGACCCCGGAGGCGCCGGCGTCGAACAGGTCCGAGGCGACCTCCTCGGCGCGCGGCAGGGGGACGTCGAGGGTGAGGGAGAAGGTGGGCACGGGGCCGAGTCTAACCGCGGCGATATCTCCGGTTCCCCGATTTCGTGCCGGGCGGCGATCGGGGGTAGCATCCCGGATCGCCATGGGGTTTCACGTCCTCCTCGTCGACCCGGACGCCGGGCTCGCGGACGAGGTCCGCCGCGCCTTCGGACCGGTGGGCTTCTCGATCACGGCGCTCGGCGCCGGCGAGCAGGCGGTGGAGCGGTGCCGGCAGGAGCCGCCCGACCTCATCCTGCTCGCCGCCGAGCTCCCGGACATGAGCGGCTTCTCCGTGTGCAACCGGCTGAAGCGCGCGCTCCCCTCCGTGCCGCTCCTCCTCTACACGGGCGAGGCGACCGACGCCGCGATCGACGCGCACCGCGGGACGCGGACGCGCGCGGACGACTACCTCAAGAAGCCGTTCCAGGTCGCGGACCTCCTCGCCCGGGCGGCGGCCCTCCTCCAGACCGATCCCTCCGCGCCGCCGCCCCCCGAGCCCCCCGCGCCGCCGCGGCCGGACGGCCGTCGCGCCCGCCCCGCCGCGGCGC
>DASVZX010000017.1:0-20748 GCA_036391435.1 Anaeromyxobacter sp.
TCCGGACGCCCCGAGCTCCTTCGCGATGTCGGCCTCGAGCTTCTTCCGCGCCGCGTCGTCCGGGGCGCTCGACCCGGGGGCCGGATTCCCGGCAGCGCTCGGGGCCGGCGCCTGGGTCGCGGCCGCGGGCGCCGCGTCCTCGGCGGCGGCCGCCGCGGGCAAGCCGCACGCGCCCGCGGCGAGCAAGAATGACACGAAGGGTGAACGCATGGTGCACCTCGACGCCCGTACGGGCGTCACAGCACGACGTCGCAACGATGACGAGCGCTATTCCGGGGCTAGACGCCCGCGGGAGGTGACTGACCCGGGATCGACCCGAGCGGCGCGCCGGAGACCGGCGCCGCCCCCGGCTCGGCGACCAGGGCGACGGTGACCACCGTCGCCGGCGCGAGGTCCGGGGTCTCGTCGTGCGCGACGTCGCCCTGCCCGACCGCGCACGCGATGCATTCCGCCGCGCCATGACCCCGCACGTGTTCGTGGGGGACGCCGGCCGCGAGGACCACCATCAGGGCGAGCGTGGCGGCGACGATGGCGCGCATCCAGGCGGGATTCATGCTGGCGCGGCGGCCCCCTGTCAAGGACCCGTGCGCAGCGGCGGCCCGGCGCATCACCCGAGCGCCCCCGCCGCGCGCAGCGAGGCGATCTCGCCGGCGGAGAACCCCGCCTCGCGCAGGATCTCGTCGCCGTGCTCGCCGAGCGCCGGCGCCGGCCGGAGCGCCGCCGGCTCTCCCCGGAGCCGGACGGGCGACGCGATCGCCCGGATCGACCGTCCCTCGCGCGGCGCGGGCACGTCCACGAAGGCGCCGCGCGCGCGGAGCTGCGGATCGTCCCGCGGCTCGTCGCCCTCCAGCACCGGGGCGAGGCAGGCGTCGTGCTCCGCCGCGAACGCCTCCCACTCGTCCCGCGTGCGCGCGGCGAAGATCGCCTCGAGCTCGGCGCGCGGCCCCGCCCCTTCGCCCTCGAGCTGCCGCGCGGCCAGCTCGGGCCGCCCCACCGCGGCGCAGAACGCCTCGAAGAACTTGGGCTCGAGCGCTCCCAGCGCGACGAAGCGCCCGTCCCGCGTGCGGTAGACGCCGTAGCACGCGGCGCCCCCGTTCAGGAGCTCGGCGCCGCGGACGACGGGGCCTTGGCGCCCCTCGGCGATGCCGGACATGAGCGCGAGCATCGCGAGCGCGCCCTCGGTCATGGAGACGTCCACGTGGCCGCCCTCCCCCGTGGCGCGCGCGCGCAGGATCGCCGCGAGCATCCCGGCCACCGCCGGCCACGCGCCGCCCGCCACGTCCGCCACCTGCACGCCGAGCGGGAGCGGCCGCTCCGGGGGACCGTTCGCGGCGAGGACGCCCGCGAAGGCGCAGTAGTCGAGGTCGTGCCCGGCGCGCGCGGCGTACGGCCCGTCCTGCCCGTAGCCGCTGATCGAGCAGAGCACGACGCGCGGGTTCGCGGCCCGGAGCGCCTCGAGGCCGACGCCGAGCCGATCCATCACGCCCGGCCGGAACGACTCCACGACCGCGTCCGCGCGCGCGGCGAGCCTGCGCAGCGCCGCGGCGCCTGCCGGGTCGCGCAGATCGAGCGCGAGGGAGCGCTTGCCGCGGTTCAGCGCGTGGTACGCGTCGGACTGCTCGCCGCGGAGCGGCGGCAAGGAGCGGAGCCAGTCGCCGCCGCGAGGGTCCTCCACCTTCACCACGTCCGCGCCGAGGTCCGCGAGGATCCAGGTCGCGAACGGTCCGGGGAGGAGCCGCGTCAGGTCGAGGACGCGGACGCCGGCGAGCGGCGGCGCCACGTCAGAGGATCTGCTGCAGCTTGAGGGCGAGCCCCATGTCGCCCTGGATCTTGAGCTTGCCGGACATGAACGCCATCTGCGGGTTCAGCCTGCCGTTCACGATGGCGAGGAAGTCCTGGTCGACGGCCGCGACCGTGCACCGCGCGCTCGCCGCGGTGCCCGCCTCGACCTTGCCGCCCGGCTGGGTGCAGTCGACCGACCACGCGCCGCCGCCCGGTCCGCTGATGTTGAACTGGTAGACCGCGGCGATCTTCGAGACCACGTCCGGCTTCGCCTGGAGCTTCGCCGGGATGTGCTTCTCGAAGACGTCCTTCACGCTCGTGACGGGTTCGCCCATAGGCCCCCCATTCTAAGGGCGGCCGCCCGCGCGCGCGACGTCGGAGACGGCCTGCGCGAGCGTCTCGGGATCGACGGGCTTCACGAGCACCGCCGCGACCTCCCGCGTGCTCGCGATGTCCTCCCGCTCCGCCCATCCGGTGACGACGACGATCGGCACCGACGGCGCGACCCGCTTCGCGGCGGCCGCGAGCTCGAGCCCGCCCATCCCGGGCATCCCCACGTCCGTCACGATGACGTCCACGGAGCGCTCGGAGAGGCTGCGCAACCCCTCGGGGCCGGACGCGGCGGTGACGACCTCGAACCCCGCGCCGGCGAGGACCTCCGCCATGAGCTCGCGGTTGTCGTCGTCGTCCTCGACGAGGAGCACTCGGAGGGGGTCCATGGACGAATGATGGTGGCCACCCGGGCGGCGGGCGCCATCGGCCTCCTGGGGGCTCCTACTCCACGTAGAACGCGTCGAGCAGCTTCTGGTACTTCTGCGTGACCACCTTGCGCTTCACCTTCAGGGTCGGCGTGAGCTCGCCGGTGAGCTGGGTGAAGTCGTTCGGCACGATCGCGAACTTCTTGATCGTGGCGTAGCTCGCCTGGCGCGCGTTGAGCGCGTCGAAGGCCTGCTGCACGCGGGCCCGGACCTTCGGGTGATCGTGCAGCGGGGCGCCCGCGGGGACGCCGTTCTCCGACGCCCACTTGCGGGCGTACTCCTCGTTCAGGGTGACGAGCGCGGAAAGGAACTTCCGCCGGTCGCCGTGCACCATCACCTGCGAGATCATCGCGTCCGTCTTCAGCTCGTTCTCGAGGTTCTGCGGCGCGACGTTCTTCCCCCCGGCGGTGACGATGATGTCCTTCTTGCGGTCGGTGATCTTGAGGTTCCCCGCCGCGTCGAGGTGCCCGATGTCGCCGGTGGCGAACCAGCCGTCCCGCAGGACCTCGGCCGTCGCCTCGGGCTTGCCGTGGTACTCCTTCATCACGCAGGGGCCCTTCACGAGGATCTCGCCGTCCTCGGCGATCCGGACCTCGGTGCCCGGCACCGGCGGGCCGACGGTGCCGATCCGGTTGCGGCCGGGGCGGTTCACGAACGTGCCCGCGGAGGTCTCGGTGAGCCCGTACCCCTCGAGCACGACGAAGCCGAGGAGGTCGAAGAAGTGGGCGATCTTGGGCGAGAGCGGGGCGCCGCCCGACACGAACAGGCGCATCCGCCCGCCGAACCGCTCCGCGAGCGCCGCCGAGAGCTTGGGGAAGACGAGCTTCCGCGCGACGAGCATCCCGAGCGACGAGAGGTCCTTCCCCTGCTCCTTCGCGGCGGCGTAGCGGTCGAAGCTCCCCATCGCCGTCGCGAACAGCTTCCCCTTGAGGCCCGGCGTCGAGAGCCCCTTCGCCACGACGGTGTTGTAGGCCTTCTCGAAGATGCGCGGGACGGAGGGCATCACCGTCGGGCGCACCTCCGCGGCGTTGTCCATGATCTTGTCGAGCGACTCCACGAACGCCGCCGTCGCGCCGGTCGAGAACCACGCCGCCTGGATCACCTTCGCGAACGAGTGCGCCATCGGCAGGAACAGCAGCACGACGTCGTCCGGGCTGATGATCCGGAGCTCGGCGATCGCCTCCGCCTCGTACACCCAGTTGCCGTGCGTGAGGACGACGCCCTTCGGGTTCCCGGTCGTGCCCGACGTGTAGATGAAGCTCGCCGGATCGCTCCGCCCGATCGCGGCGAGCCGCTGCTCGTGCGCCGTCGGGTGCGTCTTCCGCCACTCCGCGCCCGCGCGCTCGAGATCCTCGAGCGTCCGCTCGAAGCCGTCCGTGGGCCGGCCGGTCGCGCGGATGATCCCCTCGAGGCCCGGGAGGCTCGCCCGGACCTGCCGGATCTTCGCCACCTGCGCCTCGGTGTCGCACGCGATCCAGCGCGCGCCGGAGTCCGCGAGGATGTACTGGCACTCCGCCGGCTGGTTCGACTGGTAGATGGTGACGGTGATCGCCCCGGCGCCGAGGATCCCGAGGTCGGCGAGCTGCCACTCGAGGTTCGTCTCGCCGAGCACGGCGATCCGGTCCCCCGGCCGCGCGCCGATCGACGCGAGGCCGTCGGACACGTCGCGCACGCGCCGCGCCATCTCGGTCCACGACACGTCGGCCCAGGCGCCGCCGCGCTTGTGCTTCACCGCGGGCGCGCCCGCGCGCGCCTTGGCCATCGACTCGAACAGCGCGACGAGGTTCCGCGCGGGGGCCGAACTCCGGATGTCCGCCTCGGCCTTCATGTGCCGCCCTCCTCGGCTGCGGGCCTCGCCGTCGGCGCTCACTTCTTCGCGGCGAGCCGGCTCCGCGCCGCCGCCTGCCACCGCCGCTCCTCGGGCGGATCGTAGCGCCCGGGCGGGTTCGCGATCGCCTTCTCGAGCTCGGCCTTCGCCTGCGCCGGCTCGTCCTCCTTCTCGTCGAGATCGGCGAGGTAGACGTGGGCGCGCACGCTGTCCGGGTTCAGCTGCAGCGCCCTCTGGAGCGCCTCGCGGCTGCGCTTCGCCGAGTACTTGGGCCAGGGCAGCTCGTACCAGAACCTGCCCCACGCCGTGTAGATCGCGCCGCTCTCGAACTTCGGATCGATCGCCTCGGCGCGCGAGAGCCGCTCCTTGAACTTCCCCTCGATCCCCTGCCGCAGCGCCGTGAAGACGCCGATGCCGAGCGCGTAGTTGCCCATCCCCGCCGCCGCGTAGTTCCAGCCCTCGACGCGCGCCGGATCGGCGGCGGTCGCCCGGTCACCGTAGTCCCAGGCGATCTTCCCGATCCGCGACTTCTCCTTCTTGTCGAGCGTCGGGTCGTCGGAGATCCAGAAGTCGTGCCGCGCGATCCGCCAGAGGACCTCGTAGTCCTGCGGGTACTGCTTCGAGGCCTCGCCGAGCTTCGCGCCCATCTCGTCGAGCACGCCGGGCGCGTCGCGCTTCCTGTAGAGCGCGTCCAGCTCGTCGAGGAGCGCCCGCGGCGCCCGGGCGGCCGCCGGAGCGGCCTGCGGCGACGCGGCGGACGGCGGGGGAGGCGGGGTCTGGCCGGACGCCAGCGCGGGCGCGGCGAGCGCGGCGACGAGGACGACGAGGAGCTTGTCCATTGAAGCTCCAGCATGGTGCACATGTGCGGCCCGCGCTGCAACCGCTTGGAGCTTCACGGATCGTGCGCCAGGCCGCGAGGGGCCTCGACGCACTGCGGCGAAGCCCGCCCCGCGCTCAGCCGGCGCAGATCACCTTCACGTCGACGGTGTCGCCGCGCTGGATCGCGCAGGCGTTCTGGAACGTGAGGGTGGCGGGACTCCCCGACTGGGGCGGCTGGTACACGGCGTCGGCCGTGGCCGCGCCGGCGGTCCCGCCCAGCGCGATGTTGCACGGCACGGTCCCGACGCCCGGCCGCTGGAGCGACGCGACGAGCATCCGCCAGTCGGCCGGCGCGCCGCTGAGCGGGAGGGTGTCCGGCATGATCACGTCCGCGAGGCCCGAGAGCGCGGCGGCGAAGTTGGTGTCGCAGATGGACCCGACCATGGTGTGGTCCGCCGGGAAGTGGCCGAGCAGCTCGAGGAAACGCGCCCCCGCGTCGGTCGCGGTGCTGCAGGCGTTCCCGCCCGGGAGGCCCGTGCACCAGCTCCCGCCGCACGAGAGCAGCGACGTGCCCGGCGCGACGCCGACGATCGCGCCGAGGACCACGTCGCGGACCTCGCCGTCGATGGGCCCCTGCAGGAACGCGGCGACGTCCGAGACCGGCGTGAGGAGGCCGGTGGTCTTCGCGGCGCGGCACCCCGCGCTGTCGAGGATGTACGGCGAGCTCGGCCCGGAGCAGTCGTCCTCGTCGGAGAGGAACACGATCGCGAGCCGCGCGCCCGGACGCAGGAAGCCGGCGTTCGGCCCGCCCGGCGCCGCCTTCTCGAGGGCGAGGCGGGCCGCGCGGAAGGGCTCCTCGCGGTTCGACCCGTCCACGCCGACGAGCACGTTCGCCTCGAAGTCCGGCACGAGCGACGCCTGGCCGGAGCCGAGGATGCGGGAGCCCCCGTAGGCGCCGCTCGCGTACACGAAATCGCCGGGGATCGGGTTGCCGCTGCCGTCCCGCGCGATGGCGACGATCGTCCCCGCGGCGTACGGCACGCCGGCGGACGGGCCGGTGACGTACGTGTTCTCCGAGTCGTTCCAGCCGAGCACGGAGGTCGTCGTGACGCCGATCTGGTAGTTCTCCGCGATCGGCGACGAGCTGAGGGCCTGGATGAACTGGTAGAGCCCGTTCTTGAGGAGCGTCTGCTTGTTGCCCATGGACGTGGAGTCGTCGACGACGAAGAGGATGTCGGTCGCGGCGACGCCGGGCGTCACGGTGAGGTTGCAGTCCTGGATCGCGTTCCGCGGGACGCTGTCGAGCTTCGCGCAGCCGGCGAGGACCGCGAGCGCGGCGGCGACGAGCGCGGTCCGGGACGTCACGGCAGCCGTCCCGCGGGGCAGTTGGCGGCGGCCGACCCGCAGATGCAGGTGCCCGGCGAGGTCTGGGTCGTCGCGACGCAGGCCTGCGCGGCGTTCACGCCGCCGTAGCACGTCCAGGAGCCCGCCGCGCCTCCGAGGGTCGCGCGACACATCGCGTCACCGGAGGTCTCGGTCGATCCGGCCGCCGGCGGATAGTACGTCGGATCCGTAGGCACCGTGTTCCAGCACCCGCCGGCCGGGACCTGGCCGAGGTAGTCGGCCGAGTAGGTCTCGCCCGGGTTCGCGATGCAGCTGCCGCTCGGGTTGATGTAGACGAACTGGGAGACCGCGACCGGATTCCACGGCTGCGGCACCGCCGCCGTGACGGTGATGACGTCCGCCCCCTGGGTGAACCACCAGTCCCACGGCCGTCCCGTCGCGGGATCCGTCGCGGCCTGCGCGGCGGCGAGGCTCGGGTACGACGCCGGCGGCGCCGGCCGGCCGCAGACCTTCCGCGTCTGGCCGGACGACTCGGCGATGCGGAGCACCGTCACGTCGCCCTGCGCCGGCAGCGACGGCAGCGCGAGCCCGGTGGGCGGCTTCACGAGGTCCGCGATGCTGTTCAGGATCGTCCCGAAGTTGCTGTCGCAGATCGACCCGAGCACGACGTCCGCGCCGCGCGTGCGCAGCGCGTTCGCCTCGGCGAGGTAGCGGTACCCGGGCGCCTGCGCGCCGCAGGTCGAGCTGTTGGTGCACACGGAAGGCGCCTCCGGGCAGCCGAACGAGCAGCAGACCGTCGGCCCCGCCGTGCAGGTGTCGCCCGAGCAGGTGGTCTGGGCGGCCGGCAAGATGAACGCGGCGCCGAGGGGCCGCCCGAGGCTCGTGAAGTAGTCGGCGAACGAGTCGACGGTGTACTCCTTCTGGCCGAGCGGCGCGGCGGTCGACACGTCGCGCGTGCACGCGTCGGCGCCGGCGGGCTCGGCGAGCATCACGACGCCGCCGCTCGGGTCCTGGGGCGAGGAGCAGTCGTCCTCGTCGCCGACGAAGACGAGCACGAGCTTCGAGTTCGTGCTCTGGAGCCAGTCGGCCGCGCTGCCGGCGGTGCGGGTCGTCGCGTTCCAGGTCTGCACCGGCGCGAGCGGCGTCCCCGTGCCGGTCCGCGCGTAGGTGTCCTTCTGCGTCTGGCCGAGCGCCTTCTCGATGGCCCGCTTGGCCGCGTTGAGCACCTGCTCCTCGCCGGAGCCGCAGGTGCCGACCATCACGTTCCCCTGGATGGTGACGCCGCCCGAGGTGCCGCCCGAGAAGAAGTCGATGAGCTGGGTGCGCGTGAAGCCCTGCTTGTTCGTCGACCCGGTGTAGAGCTCCTTGTCGAAGTGGAGGACGCGCGGGTTCGTGGTCGAGGTGCTCGTCCACGACACGAAGTCGCCCTGCGGGAAGGGCCACTGATCGACGGCGACGCCCGCGTTGCAGCTGGCGAAGGCGTAGTGCGTCTCGAGCGAGCCGCACTGGATCCCCTCGCGCGAGCAGGGGATCGTGACCTCCACGGAGCCGAGCGGGAACGCGCCGGTCGCCTGGTTGCAGCAGACGTTCTCGCCCTTGAAGCCGTTGCAGTTGATGCCGCAGGTGGTCCCGGCGAGCCCGGCGCAGTCCGCGTCGGAGCCGCACCGCTTCGGCTGCCTCGCCGGCGTGTTGTCGACGTTCTTGCAGCACACGAGCTGCCCGGCCGTACCGGTGCAGCTCGACGAGCACGTCGTCGCGGTCTCGTAGTTCCAGAACACCGAGCTCGTGGTGACCGCGATGTGGAAGTCGAACGGCTCGAGGCCCGCCGCCGCCCGCGCCGCGTTCGCCGCGTCGAGGTTGTCGATGAAGGCGGCGAAGTTCGACGCGAGCTTCTGCTGCTCGGCGGCCATCGACCCCGAGTCGTCCACGACGAACAGCACGTCGGCGCTCGAGATGCTCGAGAGCGTCACCTGCTTCGTGCCGGGCTGGATGAGGCAGTGACCGACCGGGTTGAAGTTGTAGTCCTGGCAGCTCGCCAGGACGAGGGCGAGCGCACACGCCCACCCGGCCCTCAGGGTTCGCGACATCGAGGCCTCCGTTCCGCGCGATGATATCCTCGCGCCGCGACGGGGCAAACTAGGGAACGGTGCGACCTACTCCCACTCGATGGTGGCGGGCGGCTTCGAGGAGATGTCGTACACGACGCGGTTGATGCCGCGGACCTCGTTGATGATCCGCGAGGACATCCGGCCGAGCAGGTCGTAGGGAAGGCGCGCCCAGTCGCCGGTCATGCCGTCGGTGGACTCGATGGCCCGGATCGCGCAGGTCGACTCGTAGGTGCGCTCGTCGCCCATGACCCCGACGCTCCGCACGGGCAGGAGCACGGCGAACGCCTGCCAGAGCTTCTCGTACAGGCCCGCCGCGCGGATCTCCTCCTGCACGATCGTGTCCGCCCCGCGGAGCACGGCGAGCCGCGCCTCGGTGACCTCGCCGAGAATGCGGATCGCGAGCCCCGGCCCGGGGAACGGCTGGCGCTGGACGATCTGCGCGGGGAGCCCCAGCTCGAGCCCGAGCCGGCGCACCTCGTCCTTGAACAGCTCGCGCAACGGCTCGACGAGCCCGAGCTTCATCACCTCGGGCAGGCCGCCCACGTTGTGGTGGCTCTTGATCGTGGCGGAGGGGCCCTTGAACGACACCGACTCGATGACGTCGGGGTAGAGCGTCCCCTGGACGAGGAACCCGGCGCGCTCGCCGTGCACGGCGAGGCGGTCGACCTCCTCCTCGAACACCGCGATGAACTCGCGGCCGATGATCTTCCGCTTCTGCTCGGGGTCGGTGACCCCGGCGAGCTTCGAGAGGAACCGCCGCGAGGCGTCCACCGTGACGAGCGGCAGGTGGAACATCCTCCCGAACACGTCCTCGACCTGCTCGCGCTCGCCGGCGCGCAGCACGCCGTTGTCGACGAAGATGCAGCGCAGCCGGTCGCCGATGGCCCGGTGCACGAGGAGCGCCGCCACCGCCGAGTCGACGCCGCCGGAGAGCGCGCAGATGACGTGGCCGCCCTTCACCTGCGCCCGGATCTGCTCGACGGCGATGTCGACGTACGCCCGCATCGACCAGCTGCCGGAGCAGCCGCAGACGCCGTGGGCGAAGTTCCGGAGGATCTCCTTGCCCCGCGGCGTGTGGACCACCTCGGGGTGGAACTGCACGCCGAAGAAGCGGCGGCGCCGGTCCTCCACCGCCGCGAAGGGCGCGGAGGGCGTGGACGCGATCGGCTCGAACCCGGGCGGCAGCGCCTCGACGCGGTCGCCGTGGCTCATCCAGACGTCGAGCGTCGAGGGGAGCCCCTCGAACAGCTCGGCGCCCGGGCGCGTCTCGATGGTCGCCGGCCCGTACTCGCGGTGCTCCGGCTTCTCGACCTTGCCCCCGAGCTCGTGGGCCATCAGCTGGAGCCCGTAGCAGATGCCGAGCACCGGGACGCCCAGCTCGAAGGCGAGCCGGTCGGCGCGCGGGCTGCCCTCCGCGAGCACCGAGGCGGGCCCGCCGGAGAGGACGATCCCCCTCGGCGCGAAGGCGCGCATCGCCTCCGGCCTCATCGTGCAGGGGTGGATCTCGCAGTAGACGCCGAGCTCGCGCACCCGCCGCGCGATGAGCTGCGTGTACTGCGACCCGAAGTCGAGGATGAGGATCTTCTCGGAGTGGATGTCCACGCCGCCCGCTCCCGTTCGCTCGCCGGCTCAGTCCGCCCGGTAGTTCGGCGCTTCCTTCTCGATGATGACGTCGTGGACGTGGCTCTCCTTGAGCCCGGCCGCGGAGATCCGGATGAAGCGCGGCTTCACGCGGAGCTCGGCGATCGTCTTGCAGCCGAGGTAGCCCATGCCGCTGCGCAGGCCGCCGACGAGCTGCAGGATCGTCATCTCCACGGTGCCCTTGTACGGCACGCGCCCCTCGATCCCCTCCGGCACGAGCTTGTCCGCGTCGGTGACGTCCGACTGGAAGTAGCGGTCCTTCGAGCCCTTCTTCATGGCGCCGAGGGACCCCATGCCGCGGTACTGCTTGTAGCTGCGCCCCTGGTAGAGGATCACCTCGCCCGGCGCCTCCTCGGTGCCCGCGAGGAGCGAGCCGATCATGACGGTGGAGCCGCCCGCGGCGAGCGCCTTCACGACGTCGCCCGAGTACTTCACGCCGCCGTCGGAGACGACGGGCACGCCGTACTTCTCGGCGGCGCGCGCGCACTCGTCGACCGCGGTGATCTGCGGGACGCCGACGCCCGCGATGACGCGGGTCGTGCAGATGGAGCCCGGGCCGACGCCGACCTTCACCGCGTCGACGCCCGCGCGGCAGAGCGCCTCGGCCGCCTCGCCGGTCGCGACGTTCCCCGCGATGAGCTCGACGTTCTTGAAGTTCGCCTTGGTCGCCCGGACCGCGTCGATGACGCCGCGGCTGTGGCCGTGGGCGGTGTCGATCGTGATGACGTCCGCGCCCGCCTTGAGGAGCGCGTGCACCCGCGCCTCGCGGTCCGGGCCGACGCCCACCGCGGCGCCGCAGAGGAGGCGCCCGAGCGAGTCCTTCGCGGCGTTCGGGTGCTTCGAGATCTTCTCGATGTCCTTGATGGTGATGAGCCCCTTCAGCTCGAAGGCGTCGTTCACCACGAGGAGCTTCTCGATGCGGTGGCGGTGCAGGAGGTCCTTCGCCTCCTCGATCGTGACGCCCACCCGCGCGGTGACGAGGTCCTTCGTCATCACCTGCTCGACCGACTGCTCGAGGTTGCGCTCGAACCGGAGGTCGCGGTTCGTCAGGATCCCGACGAGCTTGCCCTTCTGCACGACGGGGATGCCGCTGATCCCGTTCTCGCGCATGAGGCCGAGGGCGCGGTGGATGGGGGCGTCCGGCTCGATGGTGATGGGGTCGCCGACGATGGCCGACTCGTACTTCTTGACCTTCACCACCTCGGCCGCCTGCTCCTCGACGGAGAGGTTCTTGTGGACGAAGCCGATGCCGCCGCCGGCCGCCATGGCGATCGCCATGCGCGACTCGGTCACCGTGTCCATGGCCGCGGACACGAGGGGGATGTTCAGGCCGATGTTCCGGGTGAGGCGGGTCGCGGTCTCGACGGACTTCGGGAGGACGTCGGACTCGGCGGGAAGTAAGAGGACGTCGTCGAACGTGAGCGCCAGTCGCAGATCGTCGCGGTCGAGCATGCGGACGTATAAGCGATGGCGCTCGATAGCGTCAAGGCGAGCTTGCCGCCCCGACCCACGGTAAGAGATGATTCCGCCTGGTGGAGGGCCCGCACGACAAGCGCTCCGGCGAGCGGACGCCCATCGGGCTCGCCGTCCGGCTCTCCTACGGCACCGTCGACGAGTTCGTCGACAAGTTCGCGGTCAACATCTCCCGCGGCGGCCTCTTCATCCGCACCCGCGAGCCGAGGCCCATCGGGACGCGGCTCACCTTCGAGCTCCGGCTCCAGGGGGGCGAGGTCGTCCTCAAGGGCGCCGGCGTCGTCCGCTGGGTGCAGGCCGAGAGCGCGACCGCCTCGCCGCCGACGGCGCCCGGGATGGGGGTGCAGTTCACCGAGCTCGACGACGCGTCGCGCGTGCTCGTCGAGCGGATGGTGTCGCTCAAGGAGACGCGCGGCGTCGCGCCCGGCTTCGTCGCGCCCGCGCCCGTGGCGCCGCGGCCCCGCACGACCCCCGCCCCGACCCGCGCCCCGACCCCGATCATCCCGGCGCCGCGCGCGGCGACCCCCTTGCCCTCCCCCGCCCGCACGCCCGAACCCGTCCGCGGCGACGCGGCCCAGGCCGATCTCGCGGCGCCGCACCGGGTCGAGCAGCTCGCCGCCGGCGCCGGCCACCTCGACATCGGGCTGCCCGCGACGCCGCAGCGCATCGCCCGGCGCTCGCGCGCGATCGTCGGGATCGACCTCGGCACCACCAACTCCTGCGCGGCCATCGTGAGGGACGGCCGCCCGTACGTGATCCCCTCCCGCGAGGGCCACAACACCGTCCCCTCGATCGTGGCGCTCAACTCCCGCCACCGGATCGTGGTCGGCCACCTCGCGAAGGCGCAGCTCCTCACGAACCCGAGCGCGACGGTCTACGGCGCGAAGCGGCTCGTCGGGCGCCCCTTCGAGTCCGAGGTGGTGCAGGAGATCCGCTCCAAGTTCCCCTACGAGATCGTGCCCGACGCGAGCGGCCAGGCCGCGGTGCGGCTCGGGCCGGAGACGCTCTCGCTCGAGCAGGTGTCCGCGCTCGTGCTGCGCGAGGTGAGGGAGGTCGCGCAGAACCACCTCGACGAGGAGGTGAACCGGGCGGTCATCACCGTGCCGGCCTACTACAACGAGCGCCAGCGCGCCGCGGTCCGCAACGCCGGGGCGCTCGCCGGGCTCCACGTGGAGCGGATCCTGAACGAGCCGACGGCGGCCGCCCTCGCCTACGCCTTCGGCCGCCACCTGAACGAGCGCGTGCTCGTCTACGACCTCGGCGGCGGCACCTTCGACGCGTCCGTGCTCGAGCTGAGCGACAACGTCTACGAGGTGATCTCGACCGGCGGCGACACCTTCCTCGGCGGCGTCGACTTCGACAACCGGATCGTCGAGCGGCTCCTCGAGGTCTGGGAGGAGCAGACCGGCGCGCCCTTCGACGGCGATCGCGTGGCGCTCTCCCGGCTCGTGGACGCCGCCGAGCGCGCGAAGTGCGCCCTCTCCGAGCGCGCCGAGTTCGCGATCCACCTCCCCTTCCTCGCCGTGAAGGACGGCCAGCCCGTGTCGCTCGACACGACGCTCACGCGCGCGCAGGTCGTCGCGATGGCCGCCCCGCTCGTCGACCGCACCCTCGAGGTGTGCCACGAGGTGCTGCTCGCGAAGGGGCTCGGGCCGAAGGACATCGACGAGGTGCTGCTCGTCGGCGGCCAGTCGCGCATGCCGCTCGTGCACGAGAAGGTCGCTGCGTTCTTCGGCAAGCCGCCGTCGCGCGCGGTCCACCCGGACGAGGCGGTCGCGATGGGCGCCGCCCTCCTCGCCCACTCGCTCGGCAGCGCCGAGGGCGTCGTCCTCATCGACGTGCTCCCGATGTCGATCGGGATCGGCCTGCCCGGCGGGCGGGTGAAGACGATCCTCGCGCGCAACACCGCGCTGCCGGCCCGCAAGCAGTACGGGCTCGCCACCTCGCGCGACGGCCAGACCGACTTCGAGCTCGTCGTCGTGCAGGGCGAGAGCCCCTTCGCGGCGGAGTGCGAGTACCTGGGGACGCTGCGGCTCGACGGGCTCCCGGCGGGCCCGCGGGGGATGGTCAAGATCGCCGTCACCTTCGAGCTCGGGGCCGAGTGCCTCCTCACCGTCACGGCCCGCGAGCTCGACACGGGCAAGCAGGTCCAGGCGGTCATCTCCACGACGGAGGGCCCCTCCGCCGCGCAGCGCCGGCTCGAGGACGGCGCGGGCGACGCGGCCAGGCTGGAGACCGGGAAGTTCCCGGCCCCCGCCGAGGCGCCGCCGCGCCAGGGGTTCGCGGGCCTCCTGCGCCGGCTGTTCGGCAAGGCCGACGAGGCGCGGTAGGCCGCGGCCCGGCGCCGCGGCGCTCGTCAGTCCCGCTCCGCCTCGGCCGCTGAAGGCGGAGCGGCCGCGCGGCGTGCCTGCCACCACCGCACCCACAGCGCGAACAGCACGAGCCCGACCGCGAGCAGGATGTAGTGGCTGAACCGCGACGCCTCGCGAGCGAGCTCCTGGAGATCCGAGCCGAGCCAGAAGCCGAGCCCGACCCAGAGCGGCGCGGAGATGAGGGCGGCGGCCCCGTCGAAGAGGACGAACTCCCAGAGCGGCATCCGCGCGTGGCCGACGGTGAAGAACGTCGGGGCCCGCAGCCCGGGGAGGAACCGGGCGATGAGGACGACGAGGTTCCCGCGGCGCCGGATCTGCTTCTCGACCGCCTCGAGCTTCGCCGGCGTCACGATCCGGCGGAGCGGGGCGACGTCGGCGACCCGGTGCCCGAACCGGCGGCCGGCGAGGAAGATGATGGTGTCGCCGCCGACGATGCCGAGGAGCCCGACGAGGACCATGGTGAGGAGCCCCCGGTCGCGCACCATCGCGCCCAGGGTCACGTCCCCGACGTCGGACGCCAGCCAGGCGAGGACGCCCCCGGTCGCGAGGACCACGTCCTCCGGCATGGGGAGGCCGAACCCGCAGAGCAGCAGGGTCGTGAAGACGAACGCGAAGCCGACGTGGAGGCCGTGTCCCCCCAGCATGTCGACGAGCCGTTCGAGCATCCGCCCCCTCGATTACCCCGGATTCGGTCGGACGTCACGCGCCCGTGAACGCGCCCGGGCCCGTGCACGCGCCCGGGGAGAAGCCGGGCCGGGCTCGGCACGGCGTGCTCGGGTGCAACGGTGCGCGCCGGTCCAAGCTTCCCCGCGACGTCATCTCCGGGGGCGCCGCCGTCCGATCAGGCCCCCGGCTTGCGGGCCGGCAGCTCGCGCAGGGCGTCCCGGTTCTCCGCGACCTTCGCCGCGAGGTCCGCCGCGATGGCGAGCGCGAGCTTCAGGCACGCCTGCGGCTTCTGCGGCTGGAGCCGGACGAAGTCACGCTGCGTGATCTCGACGACCTCGCACGGCGTCGCCGCGACGGCGGAGACGAGGCGGACGCTCTTGCCGAGGATCGCGACCGCCCCGAGGTGCTCGCCGGGGCCGAGGACCGCGAGCTCCCGCTCGCCGTCGCCGGCGCGCTGCGTGACGCGGACGGTCCCGCTCTTCACGATGAAGAGCGACTCGCCGACCATGTTCTCGACGAAGATCGGGCTCCCGGCGGGGATCGCCTTCTCCTGCGAGACGGCCGCGAAGATCTTGAGCCCGGTCTCGGTGAAGTCCTTGAAGAGCGGCGCGCGCGCGAGCGCCTCGAGGGCCGTCACGGCGCCTCCCCGCGGTAGCGCGCCGCGTACCCGGCGTAGTTCGCCGCCGACGTGCGGAGGAACGCGATCTCGTCGGGGGTGAGCGGCCGCTTCACCCGGGCGGGCGCGCCGAGCACGAGGGTCCCGGGCGGCACCACCATCCCGGGCGGAACGAGCGCGCCGGCGCCCACCATGGCGTCGGGGCCGACGACGGCGCCGTCGAGCACGATCGCGCCGATGCCGACGAGGCAGCGATCCCGGATCGTGCAGCCGTGCAGCACCGCCCGGTGACCCACCGTGACGTCGTCCCCGATGACGGTGGGGTGCGTCCTCGACGTGACGTGGACGACGCCCAGGTCCTGCACGTTCGTGCGCGCGCCGATCCGGACGTGGTTCACGTCGCCCCGGACGATCGTGCCGAACCAGAGCGAGGACCCGTCGCCGATCTCGACGTCGCCCACCACCACGCTCCCCGCCGCGAGGAACGCGGAGGCCGCGAGGCGCGGGGCCTTGCCGCCGTACGGCAGGATCGTCGGCATCACGCGCGGATGCTAGCCCGCGCGATACGGCCCCGCAAGGCGAGCACCGCCGCGGCCGCGCCCGCGATCGCGCCCGCCGCGTCGGCCGCCCAGTCCAGGGGATCGGCGTCGCGCCCCGGGACGTACGCCTGGTGCCACTCGTCGGTCGCGCCGTAGACGGCGGCGACGAGCACCGCGAGCGCCACCGCGCGGCGCGCCGCGGCGCCCCCGGCGCGGAGCGCGGCCGCGACGAGCGCCCCGAGCACCGCGTACGCGCCGGCGTGGAGGAGCTTGTCCTGCGCGAGGAGCCCCGCGGGCAGGAACGGGAACGGGTTCGCGCGCGACGACTCCCAGAAGAGGACGGCCGCCCAGAGGAGCGCGAGCAGCGCGAAGGGCCAGGCGCGGCCGCGCGCCGTCACGCGAGCACCCCGGAGAGCGACGCGCCGCCGGCGCGCGTCACGCGCACGCGGGCGAGCGCGCCCGCCGGCGCCTCCTCCGCGGCCGCGGGGAAGTGCACGACGCGGTTCTCCGGCGTGCGCCCGAGCCGCTCGCCGGGCCGGTCCGACGCGCCCTCGACGAGCACCTCGACGGTCCGCCCGAGCTGCGCCGCCAGGATCCCGGCGGCGATCCGGCGCTGCGCCGCCTGGAGCCGCTCGAGCCGCGCCACCGCGACCTCGCGCGGCACCTCCGCCCACTCCGGCGCCGAGCCGGCGCGGAGCGCCGCGACCGTGCGCGGCCGAGGGCTAAAGAGGAAGCTGAAGCTCTGCTCGAAGCGCGCGCGCTCGAGGAGCGCCATCGACGCCTCGTGGTCGGCGTCCGTCTCGCCGGGGAACCCGACGATGAAGTCGGTCGTGACGGCGATGCCCGGCCGCGCCGCCGAGAGCGCGTCGAACCGCTCGAGGTACGCCGCGACGGAGTAGTCGCGCCGCATCCGGGCGAGGACCGGGTCCGAGCCCGACTGCACCGGCAGGTGGAAGTGGGGCATCACCTTCGGCTCGTCGCGGAAGACCCGGACGAGCGCGTCGGAGAGGTCATGCGGGTGGCTCGTCGTGAACCGGATCCGGGCGACGCCGGGGATCGCGGCGACGCGGCGGAGCAGGTCGGGGAACCCGCAGCCGCCCGCGTACGAGTTCACGTTCTGGCCGATGAGCGTCACCTCGCGCACGCCGACCCCGGCGAGCGCGGCGCACTCCCCGACGATCTCGGCGTACGGCCGGGAGACCTCGCGGCCCCGCGTGTGCGGGACGATGCAGAAGGCGCAGACGTTGTCGCAGCCCTTCATGGCGGTCACGAACGCCGTCGCGCGCCCGCGCGCCGCCTCGGGATCCGCGCGCGGGAAGACGTAGGCCTCGGAGTCCATCCAGCCGGTCTCGGCGAAGCGCTCCCGCGCGGCCTCGGCCCGCGCGATCAGCTCCGGCAGCCGGCCGATGTGGTCCGGCCCGAAGACGAAGTCGACGTAGGGGACGCGCTCGAGGAGCCGGTCCTTCTCCTGCTGGGCGACGCACCCGGACACCGCGATGAGCGCGCCGCGGCGCGCCTTCACCTCGCGGTAGCGCCCGAGCGCCGAGAGGAGCTTCTGCTCCGCCTTCTCGCGGACCGCGCAGGTGTTGAGCAGGATGAGGTCGGCCTCGTCCGGGGAGGCGGCGCGCGCGTAGGCGTGGCGGCCGAGCAGCTCGACCATCCGTTCCGAGTCGGAGTCGTTCATCTGGCACCCGAAGGTGTGGACGAACACCTTCCGCGCGGGCCCGGAGGGCGCGGCGGCGGCGGGCGGGCGGGACCCGAGCGGGACGAGGGCGGACACGGCGGCGGCAACGTAAGGAACGCGGCCCCCCGGAGTCAACCGCGCCGCCTCCCGGCCCGGTGCCTAACTTGCCCGGGGGGCGCCCGACGGCGCCGGGGATGTCGTGCCACGCCTGATCATCGCGTCGAACCGGCTGCCGGTGACGGTGCAGGCGACGCCGGACGGCGTCTCCGTCGAGCCGAGCACGGGGGGGCTCGCGACCGGGATGAGGGGGCCGCACGAGCGGCTCGGCGGGCTGTGGATCGGCTGGCCGGGCCACCTCGAGGGGCTCTCGCCCGGGCAGCGCGCCGAGGTGCACCGGCGGCTCGCGGCGCTGCGCCTCGAGGCGCTGCCGCTCTCGGCGGAGGAGATCGCGCGGTACTACGAGGGGTACGCGAACGCGGTGCTGTGGCCGCTCTTCCACTACGCGGTGGCGAGGCTGCCGGACGCGCTCGGCGACCTCGAGGCCTACGAGGCGGTGAACGCGAGGTTCGCGGACGCGATCGCGGCGCGCCACCGGCCCGGCGACCTCGTCTGGATCCACGACTACCAGCTCATGCGCGTGCCGGCGCTCCTGCGCGAGCGGGTGCCCGACGCGCGCATCGGGTTCTTCCTCCACATCCCGTTCCCCTCCTCCGAGATCTTCCGCGCGCTCCCGCACCGCGAGCGGCTGCTCGAGGGGCTCCTCGGCGCCGACCTCGTCGGCTTCCACACCGCCTCGTACGTCCGCCACTTCGCGTCCTCGGCGCTGCGGCTCCTCGGCGCGGCGACCGAGGTGGACCGGCTCCGCTGGCACGGCCGGGAGGTGCGGCTCGGCGCGTTCCCCATGGGGATCGACGCCGCGCGCTTCGACGCGCTCGCGCGCTCGAAGGAGGTGCTCGCGAAGGTGGCGCCCCACCGCGCGGACGGCGCCCGCCTCGTCGTGGGCGTCGACCGGCTCGACTACACGAAGGGCCTCCCGCAGCGGCTCCTCGCCTTCGAGGCGCTGCTGCGCCGCGAGCCGGAGCTGCGCGGCCGCGTGCGGCTCGTGCAGGTGGCGGTGCCCTCGCGCGAGAACGTCGGCGCGTACCGCGATCTCCGGGACGAGGTGGACGCGCTCGTCGGCCGGATCCACGGCGAGTTCGCCACCTCGACCTGGTCCCCCATCCACTACCTCCACCGCGGCCTCCCGGAGGCGGACCTCGTGGCGCTCTACCGCGCCGCCGACGTGCTCGCGGTGACCCCGCTCCGCGACGGCATGAACCTCGTCGCGAAGGAGTTCGTGGCGTCGCGCCCCGACGGCGACGGCGTGCTCGTCCTCTCGGAGCTGGCGGGCGCCGCGGCCGAGCTGTCGGAGGCGGTGCTCGTGAACCCGTACGACGTCGAGGCGATGGCCGACGCGCTGCACCGCGCGCTCGAGATGCCGCCCGACGAGCGCCGGACGCGCATGGCGCTCCTGCGCGAGCGGGTCGCGTCGCACGACGTCCACTGGTGGGCGCGGACGTTCGTCGCCGCGCTCGAGCGCGTGCCGAGGGCGTCGCGCGCGGACGTGCTGCCCTCCCCGCGCCCGGTCGTCGAGGCGGCGCTCCGCCGCGCCCGGGAGGCGCGGCCGCTCGCGCTCCTCCTCGACTACGACGGGACGCTCGTCCCCTTCGCGCCGACGCCCGAGCTCGCGGCCCCGGACCGGGAGCTGCTCGACCTCCTCGCCGCGCTCGCCGCGCGCCCCGGCACCGAGGTGCACGTGGTGAGCGGGCGGCGCCGCGGGGGCCTGGAGCGCTGGCTCGGCGCGCTCCCCGTCGGCCTCCACGCGGAGCACGGGCTCTGGACCCGCTTCCGCGGCCAGGCCTGGGCCCAGGCGGAGACCGCGGCGACGCCCTGGCGCGAGCCGGTGCTCGCGATCCTCCGCGAGTTCGCCGACCGGACGCCGGGCTCGCTCGTGGAGGAGAAGACCGCGGGCGCGGCGTGGCACTACCGGAGCGCCGATCCCGACCTCGGCGCGGCGCAGGCGAAGGAGCTGACGCTCCACCTCTCGACGGTGCTCGCGAACCTGCCGGTCGAGATCCTGCCCGGCGACGCGGTGGTCGAGGTGCGCCCGCACGGGATGAACAAGGGACGCGCGGTGACCCGCATCCTGGGGCGCGCGAGGCCGGGCACGATCATCCTCGCGATGGGCGACGACCGGACCGACGAGGACATGTTCGCGGCCCTCCCGGCGGGCCACCTCGCGATCCACGTCGGCCCCGCGCCCAGCCGGGCGCCGGTGCGGCTCGCGGGCGTGCGCGAGGCGCGGGTGTTCCTGCGGGCGATCGCCGCCCGGCCGCCGCTCGCCGCGGCGCCGCCCGGGCCGGACCGCGACGAGGCGGCGGACGGGCTCGACCCCGGCGCCCCCTGACGGGACGCCAGCCGCGCTCACCGCCGCGGCACGAGCGCCTCGGCGATCTCCTCGAGCTCCTCGAGCGTCGCCGCGGTCGCGACCCGATCGCAGCGCGCGGCGTAGAGCGGCATCTCGCTGTCGCCGAGGCCCCACGCGCCGCGCTCCTCGGGGCAGATCCAGAGGAGCCGCTTCGCCCTGCGGCGGATCTCGTCGAGCACCCACGCCTCGGGCGCGTTGTAGTTGTTGCGGCCGTCGCCGACGACGATCACCGTCGTGCGCCGGGTGATCGCCGGCAGGAAGTCCCGGTGGAACGTCCGCAGGGCGCGCCCGTAGTTCGAGTTCGCGGCGAGGCTCACGGCGCGGGCCGCCACGGCGAGGTCCGCCGCGCGCGCGGGATCGCGCTCGGCGCGCAGCGCCGCCGTGACCTCGGCGAGGTCCGAGACGAACACGAACGTGCGGACGCGCGTGAACAGGGTCTGCAGCGCGTAGAGGAAGAGGAGCATGAGCCGCGTCACGTGCCGGACGGACTCGGAGACGTCGCAGAGCACGACGACGTCCGGCCGCTCCGGCCTGCGCCGGCGGAACACGAGCCGGGCCGGGACGCCGCCGAGCCCGAGGTTCCGGCGGAGCGTCCGGCGCACCGAGAGCGCGCCGCGCCGCCGCGAGCGATCGCGCCGCACGAGCCGGGTC
>DASVZX010000018.1:0-25621 GCA_036391435.1 Anaeromyxobacter sp.
CGGCGGCGTCGGGAGGGGCGGCGGCGAGCAGCGCGGCCGCTGCGAGGGAGACGGAGAGGGAGAGGGGGGTCATCGGCGCGGCGCAGGGTAGCAGAAGGTGTACCCACGGACACGAACTCGCCAGCGCGTCCGGAGGCCGGAGATCGTCCCGGCCCGCGGCGCGCGTCCCGGCGCCGGCGAGATCGTCGAGGGCGGGCGAGCTCGCCTCGATCGCCTTGCCGGGCGCGAGCCGGTCGGCGACGCGCCCGTCCGCTCCGTCGGCGAGGAGCAGCGCGCTCCGGCTCGTTCGACTCGAGGAGCGCGTGCGAGAGGATCGGCGCCCTCCTCGCGAAGGCGACGGTCCGCGGGCCGCGTGGAGGGCGGCCGCCGGTCGCCGTCGTGCGCGCGGCACGGCGGGGAAGCGCGGCTGCGGCAATCGAGCGCACGCCTCGGGCGTACCCCGATAGACGCGAGGCCGAATGGCGCATGCGCGGATTCGCGCAGGACGCGGCGCTGCCTGCGGGCAGATCGGAGCGGGAAAAATTGCCCGCGTCGACGCATCGTGTGACGTTTGATCACAAACGAGCGGATTGAAACCCACAATCCCGCGCGACGTAACATCGAGAGGGTCCCCGCAAGCCGCGGCGGACCTGGAACGCGAGGGTGGCCGTGATGCGAGGACACGTCCGGGCGGCGCGGTTGTCCGCGCGCGCGCTCGCGGTCGCTGGGGCGCTGCTGGTGACGGCCGGCTGCACGGAGCCCTCCATGGGCGCCCCGGCGTTATCGGGCGCGGGCGTCGGCGGCCCGAAGATCGAGATCGCAGGCGCTCGCGTCGACGCCGGGGGGCACGTCGTCGTCACCCTGCGGATCACGCGCGGCGGCATCCCGGTCGCGACCGTCGCGGAGGCGAGCGCGCTGCGACCGCAGTTCACGGTCGCCGGGCTCTCGACCCACCCGGCGGACGGCCTCGACGCGTGGACGAGCTTCCTCCCGACGGGCCGTCAGACGATCCCGAGCCTGCCGCCCGGCGGGCCGGGCACGCCGGCGGCGAGCGCCCTCGCGAACGCGAGGCAGCCCGGATCCGAGGCGAGCGGGACGCTCGCGGGCGCGGACGGCGCGTTCACGTACACCTACGCCAACGCGCTCCCCGCCCGCTGCCCCGCCCCGCCCAACCCGCTCCCCGCGGACCGCCAGTGCTTCGATCCGGCCAGGACGTTGCGGGTCGGGGCGTGGCTCCTCGGGAACGGGACCGCGGACGGGACCTCCACGTTCGATCTCGCCCCCACCGCCGGCGGCGCTGCGGCGCGGGACGTCGCGCTCTACCAGAACTGCCAGGGATGCCACGCCGTCGTCGTCTCGCACGACGGCGCCGTGGGCGTGAAGATCTGCACCACCTGCCACACGTGGCAGAACGCCGACCCGGACACCGTCGATCCCGCCGCGCTCGACGGCGCGACCGCCGCGACGGATCCGAACCCGCTCGAGCTCGGGCGGCTCGTCCACCGGATCCACCGCGGCAAGAAGCTCCCCACGCTCTACGCCGCCGCCGCCGGCGGGACCTCCGTCCCGGCCCCGACGCTCCCGTCGTCGGCGGCGCTGCCGCTGCCGTACTTCCCGGGGCGGAACGCGGCCGTCCTCGGCCGGAAGTACTCGGTGGTCGGGGCGGCGAGCCGCGAGATCGAGTTCGGCGCGATCGTCGCGCGGACGGAGAACCAGCTCGCCCCCCGGACCGTCGCGGTCGGGGTCGCGTTCCCGCGCGACCTCCGCGACTGCGGCGTCTGTCACCGGGGCGCGCCGCAGGCGAGCGAGACCCTGTACGCCGTCTCGCGCCGGACCTGCTCGGGCTGCCACCCCGAGGCCTGGTTCCAGTCGGCGGCGATCACGGACGCGGTGCACTTCGCGCATCCCGGCGGCCCGCAGGCCGACGACCTCGGGTGCCGCGGCTGCCACGTGGCGGCGACGGCGGCGCACCCGAAGGTCTACGCGCCGATCGCCGATATCCACGTCGAGCCCCAACACTCGCCGTACTTCGACCGGCCCAAGCTCGAGATCGTCTCGGTGGCGAACGTGCGCCCCGGCGCGCCCACCGGCCCGACCATCAGGTTCAAGCTGCACGATCGCCTCGGCGACATCACCCCGATCGGCGCGGCGGTGCCCGCGTACGACACCACCTCGCCCTTCGCGAGCCCCGTGATGCGCAGCCTCGCCTACCCGAACGGCTTCATGTCGATCACCGTCAACGGCCCGACGGCCCCGGCGTACGGGTACACGCCGCTCCTCTCCGAGGCTGCCCCGAACCCGAGCATCTACGCGCTCGCTCCGGACGCGATCGACCCCCGCGACGGCCTGGGGATCTTCACGTACCAGTTCGCGTCGAAGCTGCCCGCCGACGCGTCCGGCACCTGGGCGGTGGGGATCGACGCGAGGCGCCGCGTGGCCTCGACGACGCTCTACGACCCCGCGGCCGACGCGTTCCGCTGGCCGTACACGGGCGAGGCGGTGTCGGAGCCGCCGCTGAACCCGCTCGTCTACGTCGACACCTCGACGGGGACGTACACGGCCGGCGTCCCCGACGCGGCGGTGCCGCGCCGCCGCGTCGTGGCGCAGGCGAAGTGCGAACGCTGCCACGATCCCATCGAGGTCCACGGCACGGTGCGGGCGCGGGTCGAGTACTGCCTCGTGTGCCACGCCCCTTCCGCCACGGACCGGGGGCAGCGCCCCGGGGTCGCCTACGTCTCGAACGGAAACACGAACCTCGCGGCGACGCTCGACGGGATCGAGGAGCGATCGATCGAGTACAAGGTCCTCGTCCACCGCATCCACACCGGCGGCAGGACCGGCGCGGCGTCGCTCGAGGCGCTCGCGCCGTTCGTCGTCTACGGCCGGTACGGCAGCTTCTTCTTCTTCGACGAGGGGATCTTCCCGGGCGCCCTCGCGAACTGCACGACGTGTCACGAGGGAAGGACCTACGAGATCGACGCGGTTCCCGAGGACGCCCCGCCCACGATCGCGAACGAGACCGGGACCGTGCTGCACCAGGGAACGGCGGCGCACGTCGCGGGCGAGCCCGCGGTTCCCCCGATCCAGTCGGCG
The DNA here is from genome assembly GCA_036391435.1 of Anaeromyxobacter sp. GTDB lineage: Bacteria > Myxococcota > Myxococcia > Myxococcales > Anaeromyxobacteraceae > Anaeromyxobacter. The sequence continues at coordinate 3,073 of DASVZX010000018.1, forward strand.
TGCCTCGGCTGCCACGCGAACGGCTTCACGCCGGCGCACGCCGCTGCGCACACCGCGAACGGGATCGAGCAGTGCGCGCAGTGTCACGCGCGCGGCCCGTACTCCGTGGACGTGGTCCACGGCCTCGCCTCGCCGGGCGCCGCGCTCGTCTCGACGTCGTTCTCCTCGATCGTCCAGAACGTCATCGTCCCGCGCTGCGCCTCGGCGGCGTGCCACGGCGGGAACCCGCCCGCCGCGTTCCCCCGGCTCGACGCCGACGCCGCCCGCGACGCCATCGTGAACGTCCCGTCGCAGCAGGCGTCCGCCCTCGCCCTCGTCAAGCCGAACGACCCCGCGAACAGCTACTTCCTCCTGAAGATCCGCGGAGACGCGGCGAGCGTCGGCGGCGTCGCGACGCGGATGCCGATCGGCGACGCCGCCCTCGAGCCGAGCGAGATCGCCGCCATCGAGGGGTGGATCGCGAACGGCGCGCCGAACGACTAGCGGGCCAGCCGCGGCGCGGCGTCGTTCGCGAAAGCGCGCCGCGGCCGTCCCTCCACGCGTCGCGCACGCCGTCTCGCGACCGCGCATCCACGCTTCGCCAGAGCGCTTTCCGGCGTGTGGGCGCCTGTCGCGCAGATCCTGCGGCCGCGCGGGCGGAAACCCGGGGGCGTTAAAATTGACCCACATCCCACCGTCGTGTGACGTTAGGCGCAAGCTTGCGGATTGACACCCACAATCCTGCGCCGCGTAACATGCTCGCGAGGTCGCCGGGAGTATCGGCCGACCCGGAACGCGAGGCCTGGCGGTGATGCGAGGAAACGAGCGAGCGGCGCGGTCCTCCGCGCGCGCGATCGCCGCCGGTGCGTTACTGCTCGCGGCGTTCACTGGCTGTAAGCAGCCCTCCACCGGAGCGCCGTCGAGCTCGGGGCAGGCCGTCGGCGGCGACAGGCTCGAGATCACCGCGGCGCGCGTCGACGGCACGGGCCACGTCGTGGCGACGCTGCGGATCACGCGCGGCGGCGTGCCGGTGGCGACCGCCGCGGAGGTCGCGGCGCTCCAGCCGGCGTTCACGCTCGCCGCGCTCGGCGTGCACCCGGTGGACGGCCTCGCCGCGTGGGAGAGCCTGCTCCTCACCGGCGCGCAGACGATCCCGTCGCTCCCGCCCGGCGGACCGGGGACGCCGCTCACCGCCGTCCTGACGAACGTGCGGCAGCCCGGCGCCGAGTCCACCGGCGCGCTCGCGGGGGCGGACGGCACGTTCACGTACACGTACGCGAACGCGATCCCCGTCGGGCTCGATCCCGCGCGGACGCTGCGCGCCGGCGCGTGGCTCCCGGGCGCCACCACCACCGACGGGACCGCGACCTTCGACTTCCGCCCCGACGGCGGGACCGCCGCGCCGCGCGACGTCGCGCTCCACGAGCGCTGCCGGACGTGCCACGAGGCGGTCCGGTCGCCCCACGGCGCCGGCGTCGGCGTGAAGATCTGCACGACCTGCCACACCTGGCAGAACGCGGATCCGGACACGGCCGACCCCGCCGCGCAGTACCCGGCGTCGCGGAGCGTCGATCCGAATCCGCTCGACCTCGGCCGGCTCATCCACCGGCTCCACCGCGGCAAGGAGCTGCCCACGCTCTACGCGTCGACGAGCACGGCGCCCGCGCCGCCGCTCGCGGCCGGATCGACCTTCCCCTTGCCGTTCGAGCCCTGGCACGGCGGCGTCCCCCCCCGCAACGCCGCCATCGTCGGCCGCAAGTACTCGGTCGTCGGCGCCGACGGGGCCGAGCGGATCTTCGGCTGGGTGCTGAACGACTACCCCACGGATCCGACCCTCGCGCCGAGAGCCGTGCCGTCGGGCGGCGCGTTCCCGCGCGATCTGCGCGACTGCGGCGTGTGCCACGAGGGCGCGCCCCAGGGGTCCGAGGTGATCTACGCGATCTCGCGGCGGACCTGCTCCGGCTGCCACCCGGAGGCCTGGTTCGACTCGGCCCCCATCACCGACGCGGCGAAGCTCGCGCACCCGGGCGGCCCGCAGGCCGACGACACCCGGTGCCGCGGCTGCCACGTCGCGGCGACGGCGACCCAGCCGAAGGTCTACGCCCCCATCGCCGAGATCCACGTCGCGCCGTACAACGCGGCGCAGTACGACCGGCCGGTCCTCGAGCTCGTGAGCGTCGACAACATGAAGCCGGACACGGCGCCCACCATCCGCTTCAGGCTGTCCGACCGCGTCGGGCCGATCGTCCCGTCCCCGGGCGCGCCCTCGCAGGCCACCGAGACCGGACCGTTCGCGAGCCCGACGCCGCGGAAGATGACGTTCCTCGCGATCACGCTCTCCGGCCCGACCGTGCCCGGCTACGGCGGCTACCCCGTGACCTCCGGGGACGCCGGGAACCCGTCCGTGCTCGCGCTCGTCGCCGACGCGAACGGCGTCTACACGTACCAGTTCGCCTCGAAGCTGCCCGCCACCGCGAGCGGGACCTGGACCGTCGGGATGGACGGCCGGCGCCGCTACGGTGTGGGCGCCGGGACGCCCCTGCCCTACTACGACGCCCTGAACGACGTGTTCCCGTGGCCCTTCACCGGCGAGATCTTCGCGACGACCGAGTCCCCTGCCAACCCGATCGCCTACGTCGACACCGCGACGGGGAGCTGGACTCCGGCCGCGCCGGGCGCCGCGGTCCCGCGGCGGAAGGTCGTGGCGCAGGAGAAGTGCGAGCGCTGCCACCAGCGGATCTACGGGCACGGCGGGCTCCGCAACCGCCCCGAGTACTGCATCATCTGCCACACGGCGAACCGCACGGACTGGTCGCAGCGGCAGCCCGCGGCCGGCCAGAACGTGAACCTCGCCGCCACGTTCGACGGGATCGAGGAGCGCACCATCGAGTTCAAGGTGATGGTGCACCGGATCCACACCGGCACGCACCAGGGCGCCGCGTCCCTCGAGGCGATCGAGCCCCTCGTCATCTACGGCGTCGGCAAGGCGCCGTTCTGGTTCGGGGAGGGGAGCTTCCCGGGGAACCTGAAGAACTGCACGACGTGCCACGAGGGGCAGAGCTACCGGCTCGACGTGATGCCGGCGAACGCGCCCCCGACCATCGCGAACGAGACGGGCACGATCATGCACCAGGGGACGCGCGATCACGTGCCCGGCGAGCCGACGATGGGCCCGATGCACGCGGCCTGCGCCGGGTGCCACGCGAACGGCTTCACCGAGACCCACACCGCGCTGCACACGCTCGGCGGCGTCGAGCAGTGCACGTCGTGCCACGCGACCGGCACGACCTCGGTGGACGTGGTGCACGGGCTCGCCGCTCCCGGCGCCACGCTCGTGTCGGCGACGTTCTCGTCCATCGCGCAGAACATCCTCGAGCCGCGCTGCGCCTCCGCGGCCTGCCACGGCGGCAGCTCGCCCGCCGTGTTCCCGCGGCTCGACGCCGAGGGCGCCTACGACGCGATCGTGGGCGTCGGGTCGCAGCAGGCGTCCGGCGTGATGCTGGTGAAGCCGTTCGACCCCGCCGCGAGCTACCTGCTCCTCAAGCTGCGCGGCGAGGCGGGGAGCGTCGGCGGCCTGGCCACCGTGATGCCGCTCGGCGACGTCGCGCTCGATCCGAGCGATCTCGCGGCGATCGAGGCCTGGATCGCGAACGGGGCACCCCATGACTGAGCACCGCCGGATCCCCCTGCTCGTCGCCGCCCTGCTCGCGCCGGCCGCGGCGGGCGCCGTGGAGGGCGTCATCTACTCGGGGTCGGCGTACGTCGACTACTACGGGATCCCGGATCGCTCCGTGGGCGCGCGGTCGCCGCAGGGCGTCGCGCCCATGGCGTCGATGCGCATCGGCATCGACGTGAACGACGACCTCTCGTTCACCACGAAGGCCTGCATCAGCTGCCACGGCATCGACGCCGAGCAGATCGCCCTCGATTACCAGCCGAAGAGCTGGTTCAACGTCCAGTTCGGCAGGATCTCCGTCCCGTTCGGCGAGTTCTCGAACCGCGTGGATCCGGGGTCGTACAAGACCGCCTCGCCTCCCCTCATCTACGACATGGGGCGCATGGCGTTCGGCTCGCGCTCGGCGATGAATCTCGGCGTGCTGCCGCTGCCCTACGTCGACACCGGGGCCCTCGTGTACGGCGTTCGATGGCTAGGCGAGAAGATCCAGGTCTGGTACGGAGTCTACGGGGTGGCGGGTCTGCGCGGCTCCAACGACATCGACTGGATGGCGATGCGCTCCGTCCCCTACAACGACAACAACCGGGTGCCCGCGGGCGGCGGCCGCCTGGCCCTGTCGTACTCCGCGAACCCGGGGTCCTTCATCGGAGACGCGAACCTGGGCGGATCGTACACCGCGGGGCGCTACGACAAGGACGCGCTGCGCGCCTACGAGATCTGGTCGGTCGACGCGACGCTCCGGTTCGGGAAGCTCATCCTGCGCGGCGAGTACGCCTCGCGCAAGACCGACCTCGACACGGCCGCGACCGGGTATCCCTACCAGCTCGTCGACTCGTGGTTCCAGAAGAGCGGGTACTACGGCGAGGCGGAGGTGCCGCTCGGCGGGTACCTCTCCGCGGTGTACCGGTACGACGAGCTGAAGCGCAGCGGGACCCCGCTGCCCGGCTCGGTCGCGGAGCTCTCGTCCAAGAGTGAGTTCGTCCGCCACACGGGTGGCATCGTGATCACGCCCGCCGCGGCGCTCTACGTGAAGCTCTCGTGGGAGCTGTGGCAGACCACGGACTTCGGCGACTTTCACGCGTACCACGCAGGGTTGGGGGGGGCCTTCTGATGAAACTCTTCCTCGTCGGCAGCGCGCTCGTGGCCCTTCTGGCGGGCGTCGACTACGGCCCGGACTTCAAGCCGGACCCCCGCGACAACGGCCCGGGCGCGATCGACACCTCCAAGTTCCCCGACGCGCAGAAGAAGAACTACGAGATGTACTCGGTGAAGTGCGCGAAGTGTCACCCGCTCGCGCGATCGGTGAACGCCCGCTTCGGCGCCCAGGAATGGAAGCGCTACATGAAGAAGATGATCCGCCGCCCGAACTCCGGCATCAACGAGGAGCAGGCGGCGAACATCTACGAGTTCCTCAAGTACTACTCGGCGCAGCTGGGGCTCTGATCGTCGGGACGACATGACGCTCGCGCAGCGCATCCGCAGCTCGTTCCGCCTCCGCATCCTCCTCACCACGCTCGGGCTTCTCGTCCTGGCGCTCGGGGTCGCGGTGTTCGCGTTCGAGCGGGTGGCGAGCTCCGTCGTGAGGGACGCGATCCACTCGCACCTCTCCAACCGGGCGCGCGAGGTCCAGGACTCCGTCGGGCGGTTCCAGCGCGAGCGCATGCTCACGGTGCGGAACTGGGCCGAGGCCGAGGCGATGCAGATCACCCTCGACTCCGGCGACCCGAAGTTCGCCGAGGATCACTTCCGCAAGACGATCCAGGACCAGGGCGGCGCCATCGAGGCCGTCGCGCTCCTGAACCTCGACCACAAGGTGGTCGCGCTCGTCCGGCACGCGGAGGGGAACGCCGCGCGCGGCGAGCTCCTGCAGGCGCTGCGCGGCACGACGATCGACGTCCCGGCGCTCCGCGTCGGCGCGAGCGAGGACGACATCTCCGTGACGCTCACCCCCGAGTCGACGCTGCTCCGCGGCGCCGCGAGCGGGGGGGACACGGTCGTGATCACCGGGCCCGTGAAGGACTTCCTCGGGGAGATGACCGGCTGGATCGTGGCCGCCCTCGCGCCGGACGCCATCCCCCGGCTGCTCGACGAGGTGAACGGCAAGGCCGGCGGGTACGTCCCCGTCGTCGCCGACCGCGACCGCCGGCTCGTCCTGACGCTGCCGCAGGTGGACGTCAAGTCGGTGAAGCCCGTGCTCGCCGCCGCCGGGCGGGACGCCGCCGGCGCGCTCGCGCGCGTCGAGCGCGACGGCCTCGACCCCGTCCTCGCGGTCCGCACCGAGGCGTCCGCAGAGCCGCCGGGGTGGTCCACCGTCATGCTCGTCGACGAGGCCGACGCGCAGGGCGGCCTCAGGGGGCTGCGCTGGAGGCTGCTCGGGCTGTTCGGGCTCGTCATGGCGGGCGCCGCCGGCGCCGCGGTGCTGTCGCTGCGGCAGGCGGCGCGGCCGCTCGGGGACGTCGCCGGGTCGATGAGCCGGGTCGCCGGCGGCGATCTCTCCACGCGCCTGCGCACGGAGTACTCGGGCGAGCTGGGCCAGCTCGTCTCCACCTTCAACGTCATGGTCGAGGAGGTCTCCCGCGCGCGCGACGAGCTGCAGCGCACCGAGGCGCTCCGGCGCGAGGTGGAGATCGCGCACCAGATCCAGACCGCGATCCTCCCGGTCAGCCCGGCGGTGCCCGGGTTCGAGATCGCCGCCCGGATGAAGCCGGCGGAGGACGTCGGCGGCGATCTCTACGACATCCTCGCCTTCGGCGACACGTTCTGGGTGCTCGTGGGCGACGTCTCGGGACACGGCATCAACTCCGGCCTCGTCATGATGATGGCGCAGGCGGCCGCCTACGCCGCGATCGCCGACGACCCGCACTGCACCCCGGGATCGGTGATCGCCGCGGTGAACCGCGTCGTCCACGAGAACGTCCGCAAGCGCATGCGGCGCGACGACTACCTCACGCTCATGGCGGCGCGGCACATGGGCGAAGGCCGCTTCGTCGCGGCCGGCGCGCACCAGCCGGTGTTCATCGCGCGCGGCGCCGGCAGGGTGGACGTGATCGAGCCCGCCGGGCCCTGGGTCGGCCTGTCGGCGAACGTGGAGCCGCCGCCGATGCCCGAGTACGAGTTCCGCCTCGACAAGGGAGACCTCGTGTTCTTCCTCACCGACGGGCTCCTCGAGGCGAAGGACGGCGGGGCGGCGCTCTTCGGCGAGGACCGCATCCGCGACCTGCTCGCGCGCGACGGGGTCCCGTCGGCGTCCCAGGCGCTGACCGACGTGTTCGGCGCGGTGGAGCGCTTCTCCCATCAACAGGAGGACGACATGACCGGCGTCGTCCTGAGGCGGAAGAATGAGCCAGCTTGAGACGCTCGAGGCGCTCCGGGGCAGGGACTTCCCGATCCAGCTCATGGTCCGGATGAGCCCGCCCTGGGTCTTCATCGACGAGATCCGGCGCTTCACCGAGTCGTTCTGCGCGTGCGCGTGCCCCGGCCAGGACCGCGAGGCCCAGGTCGCGCTCGCCGTCCACGAGCTCATGCAGAACGCGGTGCCGCACGCGCACGGCGAGGAGGTCGAGCTCTGCCTCGAGGTGTCGCGCGAGGCGGACGCGATCGCCATCCGCGTGACGAACCGCTGCAGCGACGAGGACTACCAGGAGCTGAAGGGGCGGATCGAGCGGATGAACGGCGAGCCGGACGCGCTCGCGCACTACGTCCGCATGATGCGCGAGCACCCCGCGAGCACGCGGGGAGGGCTGGGGCTCGCGCGGGTCCGCTTCGAGGCGCAGCTCGAGATCAGCGTCCGCCGCGAGGCGGGCAGGGTCATCGTGGAGGCCGCCGGCCCGCTCCGGGCACCGCGCCTCCCGGCAGTGGGAGGGAGCCATGGCTAACCCGTCGTTCGCCGCACGAATGCCCGCCCTGCAGGTCGCGGAGGAGAAGTACTCCGCGTACCTGGGGTTCGACGCCCAGGGGATCCGGGTGTACTTCCGCGGGACGATCAGCACGGTCAACCCGGCCGTCGTCCTGAACCCGTTCGTCGACGCCGTGCACGCGCACGTCCTCGAGGCGAACGCCCAGGAGATCCGGGTCGACCTCACCGGTCTCGAGTTCTGCAACTCGTCCGGGTTCAAGTCGTTCATCCACTGGATCGAGCGGATCCAGCAGACGGCCGAGCCGAAGCGGTACCGGCTGCGCTTCCTCTCGACCAAGGACCGCAAGTGGCAGCGCACGAGCCTCCTCGCGCTGTCCTGCTACGGCATCAACATCGTGGCGATCGACGGCGCGCCGTAGGCCGTCGCGCGCCGTCCCGTGGACGCGACCGCGCCCGGAGCACCGGGCCCGGGCGCGGTCACGTGCACGGGATCGCTCTCACTCCCCCTCCGGCCTGGCGTGCACCGCGAGCTCGGGCTCGGGCGGCAGGTTCAGGATCTCCTCCGGGCAGAGCTCGACCACGAACTGCAGGACGTCGCCCGCCGACACCATCCCCGCGGGCCGCCCCGCGTCGTCGACGACCGGCACGTGCCGGAACCCGCCCAGGGTCATCTTGTTCACCGCGTAGGCGATGGGGTCCCTCGCCCGCAGCGCCTCGGGCGCCCGGGTCATGAACCGCTCGACGCGCGCCTTCGCCCAGCCGCGCGCGGGCAGCGCCCGGGTCACGAGATCGCGCTCGGTGAAGATCCCGACGAGCCGGCGCGCCCTCGCGCGCTCGACGACGAGCACGGCGGAGACCTTGCGCGCGCGCATGAGCTCGACCGCCCGCGCGACCGGCGCGTCCGGCGGGACGGTGACCGGCGCGGTCCGCTCGACCTCCGCGATCGAGGTCTGGAGGCACGCGCGGCCGACGTCCCGGTGACGGCCGACCTCCGGCTCCCCCTCGTCGCCCTCCATCGCCTCGACATCGAACGGCTCGCGGTCTCGTGCCATGGCGGTTCCTCCTCGCCCGGCGCGCGCGAGATCCGCCGGGGAGGCGGAGCGCGCGAACCGGTTGCGCGTGGCGCTGCTCCGGTCGATGCTCCCGTCCCACGTGGCGGCGCGGCTACGCCCCCGGCGGGGTCGCGCCGGAAAGCCGCGGCGCGGACGCCCCCCTTCGATGCTCACCCCCGAGCCCTTCGACCTCGCGCTCACCGTCACGAGCCACGGCTTCTACGACCTGCCGCCCTGGCGCTGGGACGCGGAGCGCCGCGTGCTCGCGCGGCCCCTCGCGCTCGCGACGGGGCGGGTCGTCGACGCGGAGGTCGCCGAGGCGGAGCGCGGGCTCGCGTTCCGCGCGCTCGCCCGCGGCCGGCTCTCGACCGCGGAGGCCGACGAGGCCCGCCGGCTCCTGCGCGCCTGCCTCTCGCTCGACGAGGACCTCGGCCCCTTCCGGGCGCGCGCCGCCGCGCTCGAGGCGGAGCGGGCGGCGGGCGCCCGGCGCGACCTCCCCGACCTGCGCTGGGCGCTCGCGCGCGGCGCGGGGCGCCTGCTCCGCTCGCCGACGGTGTTCGAGGACGCGGTGAAGACGCTCTGCACGACGAACTGCTCCTGGGCGCTCACCCGCGCGATGGTGACGCGCCTGTGCGATCGCCTCGGCGATCCCGCGCCCTCGGGCGCCCGGACGTTCCCGTCGGCCGCCGCCCTCGCCGCCCGGCCGCCGTCGTTCCACCGGGACGAGCTCCGCGCCGGGTACCGGGCCCCGTACCTCGCCGCGCTCGCCGCCGACGTCGCGGGCGGCACCCTCGACCTCGAGGCCCTCCGCGGGTCGAGCGAGCGCACGGAGGACCTGCTCCGCCGCCTGCGCGCGATCCGCGGCTTCGGGCCGTACGCGGCGGAGCACCTCCTGCGCCTCCTCGGGCGCCACGACCACCTCGCCCTCGACTCGTGGACGCGGGCGAAGCTCGCGCGGCTCCGGGGCCGCAGGCGCGCGCCCACCGACCGGGCGATCCGGCGCCGGTACGCGCCCTACGGCGCCTGGGCGGGGCTCGCGATGTGGCTCGAGGTCACCGCCGACTGGCACGGCGACCGTCCCGGCTGGCCCTGACAGGCCGTGACCGGCGATCCCGAGGGCGTGGTACAACCGCCGGCGGGAGGTCGCGATGAAGGCCGCGTTCGTCCTCGTGAAGTGCGAGCTGGGCCGCCTCGAGGAGGTGGCGAACGCCCTCATGGAGCTCGAGGGCGTCTCGGAGATCCATTCGATCACCGGGACCTACGACCTCCTCGTGAAGCTGTACGCGACGACGTACGACGCCTTCGGCGACCTCATCCCAGACCAGGTGCAGAAGGTGCCCGGGGTGCGCGACACGACGACGATGCTCGCGTTCCGCGCCTTCAAGCCGACCGCCTGAGCGCGAGGAGCGGCCCAGGCCTTCACCGCGCGCGCTCGAGGACTTCTTCCGGGACGAGGTGGGCGTCGCCTACCACGACATCGGCGAGACCCTCGGCATCGCGCTGCCCGTCGTCCGCATCGAGACGACTTCGAGCCGCTACCGCGTCCTGCGGCCGGGCAGCTCCGAGCCCGCCGCCGTGTCGCGGATCGTCGTGTGCGCGATCCAGGTCCCCGGGTGGACGAAGGCGCCCGTGCCCGATCGCGTCCGGCGCGCGTTCGAGAAGCACCTCGCGCGGTCGATCCCCGATCCGCTAGAAGTTGGCGTGCACCCGGTCCGGAGGGATCCCCGCCCCGGCGAGCGTCGCGCGGACGTCGTCCACCATCGCCGTCATCCCCGCGACGAACGCGACCGCGTCGCCCGGCGCGGAGCCGCCGAACGCGAGCGAGCGCGCGACCTCCTGGACGCGGCCGCGGACCCCCTGCCAGGCGTCGTCCTCGCCCGAGGGGCAGAGCACGACCCGGATCCCGCGCCGCTCCCAGTCGAGGTGCTCCGCGCGGTACGCGAACTCCGCCCCCCGCCGCTGCCCGTAGAAGAGGGTGACGCGCGCGAAGCGGTTCCGGTGGATCACGACGTGCTGCACGAGCGCGCGGATCGGCGCGATGGCCGACCCGGCGGCGAACAGGAGGAGGTCGCGCCCCTCCGCGTCCTCGATCGGGAAGCCGTTGCCGAACGGGTGCGTGACGGCGAGCGCGCCGCCGGGCGCCGCCGCCGCGATCGCGGCGTCCGCGACGCGCCCGCCGCGCTTCAGGAGGAGCTCCGCCGTCGCGCCCGGATCCGGCGCGCTCGCGAGCGCGAAGAACCCCTCGCCCACCCGCGGGGCCTGGATCTTCACGAGCTGGCCCGGGCGGACGTGCTGGCGCCCGAGCGGCGCGGGGAGCGAGAGCCGGATCCCGCGGAACGCGGGGGTCTCGTCCCAGGCGTCGAGGACCGCCGCCGGCGTGTAATCGGTGGGTCCGAGCATCGGCGGAGAAAGCTATCACCGAACCCGGGTCCAAGCCGCCCGATCGGCGCGCGCCCGCAGCGCGTCGGACGCGGGCGGCCACCCCGCCGCCCCGGTCGCGGGCAGGTCGTCCGCGCGCAGGCACCCGGCGCGCACGGCCTCGAGCCCGTACCACGTGCCGCGCCACACGACCGCGCCGCGCCAGCGCGCCGCGAGCGCGCTCCCGAGGACCACCGCGCCGAGGACGAGCGTGCACGCCGGCGCGAGCACCCCCTCGGCGCCGCTGCCGCGGGCGAGCCGGCGCGCGGAGACGCCGTGGTGGTAGAAGGACGCCGCGAGCGCCGCGCCGGCGACGGCCCGCGGGACGGCGCCCGGCCCGAGCGCCACCACCGCCACCGGGACGGCGCCGAGCAGGACGCTGCCCGCGAAGGCGCCGGCGGCCACGCCGAGGCGGTACTCGACCGCGGCGAACGCGTTCTTCACGAGGCCGAGCACCGAGGGGAGGAACCCGCGCTGCCACCGCACGGAGACGCGGCCCCCCGCGTCGGCGACACCCTGCGGGACGCCGCTCCGCCTCAGGAGCAGCCCGAGCTTCACGTCGTCCACGACCTCCATCGCGATCCGCGCGTGGCCCCCCGCCCGCTCGTAGTCCGCCCGGCGCACGAGGTTGAACGCGCCGATGCCGAAGTAGGCCCGCGTCCCCGCGCGCGGCAGCTCCCACAGGCCGAGCGCCGGCGAGAGGAGCGCGCCGAAGAGGGTGACGAAGGCGCGCTCCGCGAAGCCGGGCGCGACGAACCGCGGCACGACCGCGAGGTGGCCGAGCCCGCGCCCGAGCGCGACGCCGAGCGCCCGGCGGAGCGCGTCGGGCTCGAACACGACGTCGCCGTCGGTGAAGAGGATCCACTCGCCCCGGGCGCGGCGGGCCCCGGCCGCGCAGGCGTGGTTCTTCCCGAGCCACCCGGCGGGGAGCGACGTCACGTGCACGACCTGGAGCCGGGCGTCCTCGCGCGCGAGGCGATCGAGGATGGCGCCGGTCGCGTCCGTGGAGCGGTCGTCCACCGCGACGAGGCGCAGGCCGGGGAGATCCTGCGCGAGCAGGCTGCGGACGCAGGCCTCGACCGCGGGCGCCTCGTCCCGGCACGGGACGACGGCCGTGACGCCGGGAGGCGCGCCCGGCGCGTCCGGCGCGCCGGCGTCGAGGGTCAGCATCGCGCGGCGCGTCCGCACGCCGAGCGCCACGAGGGCGGCCCAGGCCGCGAGGGAGGCGGCGGCGGCGGCCGTGGCGACGAGGACGGGCACGCGCGCGACCCTAGCCGGGCGGTGGCGCGGCGTCGCGCGCGGCCCCCGCGGCGGCGCCGAGGTCGTCGAGCCGGAGGAGCCAGCCGTCGCGGGCCGCGACCGTAAGGACGCCGGTGCGCTCGGAGATGCCGAGCGCGATCCGCTCCGAGCGCGCGCGCACCCTCCCTCGCATCCCCTCCGGAGGGCGGGCGAGCTGCATGCCGAGGTGGGTGAGCACGGCGAGGCGCGGCCGGATCGCGCCGACGAGCCGCTCGGCGTCGTCGGCGCCGAGGTGCAGGTAGCGCCGGTCGCGGCCCTTCTCGCGCGTCGTGTTCACGACGAGGAGGTCCACCCCCGCGTACGCGTCCACGAGCGCGTCCATCCAGAAGGTGTCGACGACGTGGCCCGCCACGAGCCCGGGCGCGGAGAGGCGATACCCGTACGTCTCGACGCCGTGGTCGTGCGCGAGCGGGATCTCGAGCACGACGCCCGGCGCGAGGACGTGGCGGCCGCCCGCCTCGAGCAGGGCGCGCCGCGCGACGAACGCCTGCGCGTACCGGAACACCACCGGCTCCGTCTCGAGCGCGTCGCGCGGTCCGAGCAGGGTGCCGCGCCGCCCGAAGCCGCCCTTCGTCATCGCCTCGACGACCGCCGTCGCGTCGCCGGCGTGGTCGAGGTGCCGGTGCGTGAGGACGAGCACGTCCGTCCTCGCGGGATCGACCCGCGGACGCGACGAGAGCGCCCGGACCAGCGCGCCGGGCCCCGGGTCCACCCAGATCTGCACGCCGCCGACGGTCCAGACGAGCCCGCCGGAGTGGCGCAGCTGCGTCGAGACGACGAACCGCGCTCCGGCGGTGCCGAGGAACTTGAGGGTGTCCGGCGCGCCCGGGGTCGCCACGCGGATCCTGTAACGCGGCCGACCGGTCCGGTCAGTAGGAGACGAGGGCGTGGACCTTGCCGGGCCCGAGCCGCTTCGCGCCGGAGAGGAACGAGAGCTCGACGAGGAAGGAGTAGGCGACGAGCGTCGCGCCCTGCCGCACCACGAGCCGTCCCACCGCCTCCGCCGTCCCGCCCGTCGCGAGCACGTCGTCGACCACGAGCACGCGCTCGCCGGGGCCGACCGCGTCGACGTGCAGCTCGAGCGCCGCCTCGCCGTACTCGAGCGCGTACGCCTCGGAGATGACCTCCCACGGCAGCTTCCCGGGCTTGCGCACGATGGTGAGCCCCGCCCCGAGCGCGTAGGCGAGCGGCGCCGCGAACAGGAACCCGCGCGACTCGATCCCGACGATCTTGTCGATCCGCTCGTCCTTCCAGCGGGCGACGAACGCGTCGATCACCTGGCGGAAGAGCCTGCGGTCCTGGAGGACCGGCGTGATGTCCTTGAAGACGATCCCCTTCTTCGGGAAGTCGGGGACGTCGCGGATGCGGGCGCGGACGGCTTCCATGGCGCCGACCTTACCACGCCGGCAGCCGCCGCCCGCGCCGAGCCGACCTACGGCAGGAAGAGGAGCGGGTTCTTCGGCCGCGTCCCCTCCCGCACCTCGAAGTGGAGGTGGGGCCCCGACGTGCGCCCGCTCTCGCCCACGCGGGCGATGGGCTGCCCCCGCCGGACGCGCTCCCCCTCGCCGACGAGCAGCTTCGAGTTGTGGGCGTACAGGGTGACGAGCCCTCCCTCGTGCTTCAGGATGACGAGCGCGCCGTAGCCGGCCTGCTCCCCCGCGTAGATGACGGTGCCCGCCCCCGCGGCGAGGACCGGCGTCCCCTCCGGCGCCGCGATGTCGATCCCGTCGTGCCGGTGCCCGGCGCGGACTCCGTATCGACCGTAGAGGACGCCCTGCAGCGGCCAGGCGAGGCGCGCGTCCTCGCGAGGCCCTGCGGAGGCGCGGGGCGGGGGCGAGATGGCGGGGGTCGAGGGTGCCGTCGAGGCCGGCTTCGGGGTCGGGCTCGCGGCGGAGGTCGCGGTCGCGGTCGAGGTCGGGGTCGCGATCGGGGTCGCGGTCGGTCCAGCCGGTTCCGCCCCCGCCGGCGGAATCTCCACCACGCGCGTCGCGCCGGGCACGAACAGCTCCGTCCCCACCTCCACGGCGCGCGGATCGGCGATCCCGTTCGTCTCCATGAGGTCCGCGGGGTCGATGCCGTACGCGCGCGCGATCCGCCAGACGGTCTCGCCCCGCCGGACGACGTGCACGACGCCCGCGAGCGCGGGCTCGTCGTGGTGCGCGGCCGCCTGGAGCGGGACGGGCGGCGGTCGGAGCGAGACGCGGGGGGCGGGGCAGCCGGCGAGGGCGAGCGCCGCGAGCGCCGCGACCCTCGCCGAGGGCGTCACGCCGGCTCCTTCGTGAAGCCCGGCACGGTCCAGCTCCGCAGCTCGGAGAGCACCGCGTCGTGGGTCGAGTCGAGGTGGAGCGGCGTCACCGAGACGAGCCGGTCCTTCGTCGCCACGTTGCAGTCCGAGCCCGGGATGTCCTCGTTCGTCGCGCCGCCCTCCCCGCCGATCCAGTAGTACTTCCGGCCGCGCGGGTCGGTCTTCTCGACGACCTCGTTCCCGTACGTGCGGCGCCCGAGCCGGACGAACCGGTACCCGCGCACGGGTCCGGGTGGAACGTTCACGTTCAGCAACAGCGGCGCCGCGGGCGGATTCGAGACGACGCGCCGGGCGAGCGCGGCGGCGAACCGCGCCGCCTCGGAGAAGTCGTGCGGCGGGGCGCCGGCGAGGGAGACCGCGATCGCGTGGACCCCGAGGAGCGCGGCCTCCATCGCGGCCGCGACCGTGCCCGAGTAGTGGACGTCGTTCGCGAGGTTCGGGCCGTGGTTCACGCCCGACAGGACGATGTCCGGCCACGCCCCCTTGAGCACGTGGTTCAGCCCCATGTAGACGGCGTCGGTGGGCGTGCCGTCGACCGCGAAGCGCCGCGGGCCGACCTCGAGGAGCCGCAGCGGCCGGTGCAGCGAGATCGCGTGCGACGACGCGGACTGCTCGCGGTCGGGCGCCACGATCCAGACCTCGTCGTCGCCGAAGGCCGCCGCGAGCGCGGCGAGCCCGGCGGAGTGGACGCCGTCGTCGTTCGAGAGGAGGACGCGCACCGGCAGAATCTAGCAACCGCCCGGCGTCCAAGCTACTCGCCGAGCCGATCGAGCTCCGCCGTGATCGCCTCGGCGAGGACGCGCGTCTGGCGCATCGCCGCCCGCGGCAGCCTCCCGAGCGCCTTGCGCGCGGCGCCCTCGACGGTGCCCGCCCGGTTCGCGTCGACGCGGCGGCCCCGCGCCGTGAGCTCGAGGAGCGCCCGCCTCGCGTCGGCGGGATCGGAGCGCCGCAGGACGAGCCCGCGCTGCTCGAGCCGCTTCAGGACGCCGGTGAGCGTGCTCGGGTGGACGTGGAGGAGCTGCGACACCTCGCCCGCGGAGATGCCCGGGAAGCGCCCGATCATCCGGATGACGAAGCGCTGCGGACCCGTGACGCCGAGCGTCGACTCCATCCGCTTGGACGCGGACTGCAGCGCGTGGTCGAGCGCCCAGAGCGCCCGCAGGAAGTCAAGGACCGGCCCGAGCTGTCGCATGTCCGGGCCATTTCACACCGAATTGCGACGATTTGCCACGTTCGAGGCACCGCCCCTGCGTCCTTGCGGACCTTGTGGACGGGCCTATGCTCGGAGTCTACTCGCGAATCCAGCGAGGAGGGGGGCCGAGTTGGAGCGCCGGGATCGGCTCGCGACGTTCGCGAACGTGTCGTGGGAGGCGGAGCGCAGCGCGCGCCGGGCCGCCGAGGCGAGCGTCGCGCGGATCGCTCGGCTCCAGGCCGCGACCGCGGCGCTGTCCGCTGCGCGCACGCCGGACGAGGTCGCGGACGCCGCGCTCGGCGCCGGCATCGCCGCGCTCGACGGCGTCCGGGGGTTCGTGCTCGTGGACGGCGGCGGCGCCCTGAGCGTGCTCCGGTGCGTGGGGGTGAGCGACGCGGGCGCGCGCCGGGCGGCGTCCGCGAGCCTGTCGAACCCGGCGGGCGAGGCCTTCCGGACGGGCGCCGGCGTGTTCGTCGAGAGTCGCGAGGAGCTGTTCGCGCGATACCCGGGCCTCGCCGAGTTCCGCGACGACCTCCGCGCGGAGGCGATCGTCGCCCTGCCGCTGGCGCTCGGCGGCCGGACGCTCGGCGTGCTCGCCGTCGAGTTCGACGGCGCGCGGAGCTTCGGGGACGCCGACCGTGCCCTCGCGCACGCGCTCGCGGCGCAGTGCGCGCACGCGCTCGACCGCGCGCGGCTGTTCGTCTCGGAGCGCGTCGCGCGGGCCGAGGCGGTCGCGGCGCGCGCGCGGCTCGCCTTCCTCGACGAGCTGTCCGCGCACCTCGCCGAGAGCCGGAGCGAGGGCGAGATGCTGGCGGGGGTCGCGCGGCTCGCGGTGCCCGCGCTCGGAGACTGGGCCGGCCTCTTCGTCACGACCGAGTCGGGCGACGTCGCGATCGCCGCGCAGGCGGGGCCCGGCGCGCTCGGCGCCGCGGTCGAGGCGCACCTGCGCGCCGATCCGCTCCTCCGGCTCGAGCACGCCTGCGAGTGCGGGTCGGCGGCCGCGGTGCACGACTTCCCGGAGGACGGCGCCGGAAAGCGCGCCGTCGGCTCGGCGGCGGTGGCGCCCCTCTGCCTGCGCGGGCGCGCGCTCGGCGCCATCGTCCTGGCCGCGACGGATCCGCTGCGGCGGTACGGTGCGCCGGACCTCGCCCTCGCGACCGACGTGGGGCACCGGACCGCGCTCGCGGTCGAGCACGAGCGACTCCTCCGCGAGGCGACCGGCGCAGCGCGCGCCCGCGAGGAGTTCATGCAGGTCGCCTCGCACGAGCTGCGCGGCCCGATCGGCACCCTGCGCCTCGCCGTGCACCTGCTCGGCCGGGACGTGGCGAAGGGACGGACCCAGGCGTTCGCGGAGCGGCTGCGGATCATCGATCGGCAGGCGGGACGGCTCGGGCGGCTCTCGGACATGCTCCTCGACGTCTCCCGGATCACCGCCGGGCGGCTCGAGATCGCGCGCGAGCCGGGCGACCTCTCGGCGCTGGTCCGCGAGGTCGTCGCGCGCGTCGGGGACGAGGCGGTGGACGCCGGGATCGATCTCCGCCTCCAGGCGCCCGACGAGGTCCGGTGCGCGTTCGACGCCGCGCGGCTCGACCAGGTCGTCTCGAACTTGCTCTCGAACGCGCTGAAGTACGGGCGCGAGGCGCCCGTCGACGTGCGCGTCCGGCGCGACGCGGGCCGGGCGATCCTGGAGGTGGAGGATCGCGGCATCGGGATCGCGCCCGAGGACCAGGAGCGGATCTTCGAACGCTTCGAGCGCGCGGCGTCGGCGCACCCCTTCGCCGGCATCGGCCTCGGGCTCTGGATCGTGCGCCGCCTGGTCGAGGCGCACGGCGGGACGATCCGGGTGCGGAGCGCCCCGGGGCAGGGCGCGACGTTCACCGTCGAGCTGCCCGCGTAGCCGCGCCGGCTACGCCGCGCGGAGGCCGTACACGAGCGCGAGCAGCGTCGCGACGCCGGCGCCCACGATGGCCCAGCCCACCTCGGTGAGCCGCTGCGCGCGAAGGGGCAGGGCGGTGATCGCCAGGCCGGCGGCGAACATCGGCAGGATGCCGAGCGCGCCCGCCCAGGCGACGACGCCGTGCGCGGCCGCGGTGATCGCGACGCCCTGCAGGCCGATGACGGCGAGCGCCGCGAGGGGACGGACGTCCACGTCGCCCCGCGTGCGGGTGCGCTGCAGCACCGCCCGGACGGGCAGGATCGCCGCCGTGAACGCGGCGCCCCAGGCGAGCGCCGCCGATCGCGCCGCGAGCGTCGTCGCCCCGCCCGCCAGCGCGACCGGCGCGGCGCAGGACGCGAGCGCGGAGGCGACGACGAGCTCGCCGGCGGTCGTGCGCTCGAGCCGCGCGCTCGCCGCGACGATCGCCGCCGCCCCGAGGGTGAGCGCGGGCAGCACCGCGAGCCGCGCCGAGGGGCCGGAGAGCCACAGGCCCGCAACCGCGAGCGCCGCCGCGGCGATCCCCGCGACGGCGAGGGCGCGCAGCGCGCGGCGTCCCCCCGCGTCCCGGGCGCGGCCCCCCCGCTGGCCGAGCACGACGAGGAGCGGCTCGTGCCCGAAGAAGGCCGCGACCACGGCCGCGCCGAGCAGGAAGGCCGCCGGGCCGGGCCGCCCGATGTTGAGCCCCGTCGCGAGCGGGAAGGCGAGCTGCCCCCAGGCGCCGTGCTCGCGGGGCAGCAGCGAGGGGGCGGGCGCCGAAGGGGGGGCACCCGGGGGCGCGGCGCTCGGGGGGCTCTGCACGGGTAGGAGCATCGGGGACGCGAGTCTAGTATGGCGGGGGCAAAGGAGGGGCCATGTTCGAGATCCGGTCGACGGCGTTCGGGGAGGGCGGGGAGATCCCGGCCCGCCACACCTGCGAGGGCGAGGATCTCTCGCCGCCGCTCGCCTGGTCCGGCGTGCCGGCCGGCACGCGGAGCCTCGCGCTCGTCGTCGACGATCCGGACGCGCCGGACCCGGCGGCGCCGCAGCGGACCTGGGTCCACTGGGTGCTCTACGATCTCCCGCCCTCGTCGGCCGGCCTCCCCGAGGCGATCGCGCGCGACCGGCTGCCCGCGGGGACGCGCGAGGGGCTGAACGACTGGAAGCGGACGGGCTGGGGCGGCCCGTGCCCGCCGATCGGCCGCCACCGCTACTTCTTCCGGCTCTACGCGCTCGACGCGCCGCTCGGCGATCTCGCGACGCCGGCGCGGGCCAAGCTCGATCAGGCCATGCGCGGGCACGTCCTCGCGCAGGCGACCGCGATGGGGACGTACGAGAAGCGGCGCTAGAAGGCCCAGCGCCCGAGCCGCTCGACGGGCGTCACGCTCTCCGAGCGCAGCCACTCGGAGGTGTCGATCCGCAGCGCGTCCTCGTGCGTGCCACCCCGCATGACGATCCAGGGCTCGCGCGCCAGGTTCGCGTCCACGTACATCGGCAGGCCGAAGACGCCGAGCGCCGGCTCCGCGCCGACCTCGCAGGGCTCGAAGCGCCCCTCGAACGCGGTCTCCGGCACGAGCTCGACGCTCGTCGCGCCGGTCGCGCGGCGGAGCGCCTCCGGATCCACCTTCTCGGTCGCGCTCACCACGGCGAGCGCGAGCACGCCGTCCACGCTCACCACGACCGGCTTCGCGATCCGGTCCCCGGTGACGTGCTCGGCCGCGGCGAGCCGCTGCGCGGCCACCGCCCGCGAGTGCACCGTGTGCTCGTAGGCGAGGTGATGGTCCTTCAGATACCGGTCGATCGTCTCCGGGATCATGGTCGCCTCCTCCGGCTGACCGTCGGGTTCGTCTCATCTTTACGCCCGCCGCGGGGGGAGGGGAGCGGCCCAACCGGACCGGGCCCGGGGAGGGATCCCGCCGGCGCCCCCGGCGGGCGGCGCCCGGCCGCGCGGGCCTCCGGCTGCGCTCCCCGGCTCCGGAGGAGCGCGTCCCACGAGTAGAGCGCGAGCGAGGTCCAGATGAGCCCGAACGCCGCGGCGTGCGCGGGCCCGAACGGCTCCCGGTAGAGGAAGACGGCGAGCAGGAACTGGCCCGTCGGCGTGAGGTACTGGACGAGCCCCATGGTCGAGAGCCGCAGGCGGTGGACGGCGAGGCCGAAGGCGACGAGCGGCAGGGCGGTGATCGGGCCCGCGGCGGCGAGGAGGAGCGACAGGCCGGCCGAGGTCCCGAACGCGCCCACCCCGGTCGCCGCGCGCCAGGCGAGGAGCGCGACCGCGGCCGGGGCGAGGAGCGCGGTCTCCGCGAACAGGGCGCCGACCGGCTCGATCGCCGCCCGCTTGCGGAGCAGGCCGTAGAGGCCGAAGGACGCGGCGAGGACGAGCGCGACCCACGGGAACGTCCCGGCGCGCAGGACGAGGACGGCGACGCCCGCCCCCGCGAGCGCCACCGCGGTCCGCTGGCGGCCGGAGAGCCGCTCGCCGAGGAACGCCACCCCGAGCAGCACGTTCACGAGCGGGTTCACGAAGTAGCCGAGGCTCGCCTCGAGGACGCGGCCGGACTGCACCGCCCAGATGTAGACGAGCCAGTTCGTCCCGATGAGCGCCGTCGTGACGGAGAGGATGGGCAGCCGCCGGAGCGGCGCCGTGAACGCGGCGCGCGCGCCCGGCCGGGCGGCGAGGAGAACGGCGACGAGCAGCAGCGACCAGACCACGCGGTGCGCCAGGACCTCGACCGCCGGGACCGCGCGGAGCGCCTTGAAGTAGAGGGGCAGGAGACCCCAGGCGAGGTAGGTCGACACGGCGTACGCGACGCCGCGGGCGCGCTCGTCGGGGGCATTCGGGGCCACGGGGCGCGCATCCTACGACAGGGCGGACGCCCGGCGTTAGACTCGCCCCCGGGGGTGCGCCATGGCGAACGCGGACTGGAAGCGGATCTGCTGCCCCATCGACTTCTCCGACGCCTCGCGCGCGGCGATGGAGGTCGCCGCGGATCTGGCGCGCCGCTTCGGCGCCTCCCTCGTCCTGCTCCACGCCTACCCCATCCCCGGCTACACGTTCCCCGACGGCTCGGTGGTCGCCAGCCCGAAGATGATGCAGGACCTCGCGGACCAGGCCGAGCGTCACCTCGAGGAGTGGCGGGCCCAGGCGGAGAAGCTCGTCGGCGCCGCGCGCGTCTCGGCGCAGAAGGCGATCGGCGAGCCCGCGGCGGAGATCGTGTCCTTCGCGAAGTCCTCCGGGATCGACCTCGTCGTCGTCGGGACCCACGGGCGCACCGGGCTGGAGCACGCGCTCATGGGATCGGTCGCCGAGCGCGTGGTGCGCCGCGCGCACTGCCCGGTCCTCACGGTGCGGCCGCCGGCGCCGGCCCATCCGTAACCCGGCGCCGCGCCGCGGCGCGCCCGGGCCGCGGCGAGAACGTGTCGCCGGGCGCTCGCCGCTCCTATAATCGCCGCCTCACCCCGGAGATCCCGCATGGCCGACCTCTCGATGCAGTACCTCGGGCTCCACCTCCCGACGCCGCTCGTGCTCGCGAGCTCCGCGCTCTCGAACCGGGTGGACAACCTGGAGATGGCGGAGGGGCACGGCGCGGGGGCCGTGGTGCTCCGGTCGCTGTTCGAGGAGCAGCTCGAGGCCCAGAACAGCGCGCTCGAGGAGGAGCTCTCCCGCGGCGCCGAGTCGAGCCCGGAGGCGCGCACGTACTTCCCCCCGCAGCGCGTCGGGCCCCACGACTACCTCTCGCTCGTCGAGCGGGCGAAGCGCGCGATCGAGATCCCCGTCATCGCGAGCCTCAACTGCTGCGCCCCGGGGAGCTGGACGGGCTACGCGCGCGACATCGAGCAGGCGGGCGCCGACGCCCTCGAGGTGAACCTCTACGCGGTCGAGGCGGATCCGAACGTCTCCTCCGCCGACATCGAGAAGCGGTACCTCGAGATCGTCCGCGCGATCCGCGCCGCGGTGAAGATCCCGATCGCGGTGAAGCTCTCGCCGTACTTCACGTCGCTCGCGCACTTCGCGGCGCGGCTCGACGAGGCGGGCGCGAACGGGCTCGTGCTCTTCAACCGCTTCCTGCAGCCCGACCTCTCGCTCGAGCGGATGGCGGCGACGCCCACCATGACGCTCTCGGCGCAGGGCGAGGCGCTCGTGCCGCTGCGGTGGATCGGCCTCCTCCACGGCCGCGTCCGCGCCGACCTCGCCGCCTCGACCGGCGTGTACGACGCGGCGGGCGCGCTGAAGCAGATCCTGGCCGGCGCGAGCGCCGTCCAGCTCGCCTCCGCGCTCGTGAAGAACGGGATCCCCCACCTCGGCAAGCTGCTGCAGGGGATGGAGGAGTGGCTCGACAAGCGCGGGACCTCGTCGCTCGCCGAGCTCCGCGGCACGCTCTCGCAGCGGGCCGTGCAGGACCCCGGCGCGTTCGAGCGCGCGCAGTACGTGCACCTGATCCTGTCGCAGAACATCTGACGGTGCCTCCCGCCGAGGAGCAGCCCGGGACGGAGCGCGCGCCCGCCGAGCGCGGCCGCCACGGGCTCCTGCGGAGCTTCGCGTTCGCCTGGGCGGGGCTCGCGGAGGGCGCGGTCCGCGATCGCAACCTCCGGATCCACCTCGGCCTCGGCGTCCTCGCCTCCGCGCTCGCCGCGCGGGCGCCCCTCGAGCCCGTCGAGCGCGCGCTGCTCCTCGCCTGCGTGGCGGGCGTGATCGCGGCGGAGTCCATGAACTCCGCGCTCGAGGCGGCGGTGGACCTCGCGTCGCCCCGCTGGAGCGAGCGCGCGCGGATCGCGAAGGACGCGGCGGCGGGCGCGGTGCTCGCGCTGGCGGCGGGGAGCGTGCTCGTCCTCGCCGCGATCGTCGGGCCCCGCCCCGGCGCG
>DASVZX010000019.1:0-2732 GCA_036391435.1 Anaeromyxobacter sp.
GGGGCCGCCGCACGTGCGCGCGGCGGCGGCGGGGCGACGGGGCGACGGCCCGCCGCGCCGCGAGCTCGGAGAGCTCGCGGATCGTCCCCAGCAGATCGACGTACGACACGATCCCGATCGGCCGGTCGGCGTCGTCCACCACCGGGATCGCGCCGACGCGCTCGTCCGCGAAGACCTCGAGCGCCTGGGCGAGCGTCGCGGTCGGCGGCAGCGAGACGGGGTCGGGCGTCATCGCCTCGAGCACGGGCTCCGCGAGCGCGTCCGCCGTCGCGTCCGCGAACCGCGCGACGTCCGTCCCGAGCCGGGCGCGGAGATCTCGCTCCGAGATCATGCCGACGAGCGCACCGGTCGCGTCCACCACCGGGAGGTGGCGGAAGCCTCCCGCCGCCATCTCCGCCGCCGCGTCCGAGACGGGCGCAACCTCCTCCACCGTGGCCGGGCCGCGCGTCATCACCGCCGACAGCGGCACGCGCCGGAGATCCACCTGGGGCATCGTCATGGCGCACCTCCCCGCTCGAATAGATGCCTCGATCCGCCCTGCGTCGAGAGGCCGCGACGGGTCCGCGCGTGTCGGCGCAGGATCGCCCCCGCGGCGCCTTCCCGCCGCCTCCACCCGCTGCTCGCTCGACGAGCACCCGCCGCCGCGCGCGAGAGGCCGCCGGTTGCACGGCCTCCGGGCAGCGATCGGATCCTCGCGTCCCACCGCGCGAATTTGCCGCACCTTCGCGTTCCGTCCGGGTTTGATGTGTGCGTCTCGATCGGGCAGACTGCCGCACTTTCGGGCACGGCAATTCCGCCGTGCCCCGGTGGGCAGAGGGATCGCGCCCGAAGCCCGAGGAGCAGTCGCCATGCTGAAGACGGAGCTGGAGCAGATCTATCAGGACGTCCTGAAGCGGAACCCGGGGGAGGTCGAGTTCCACCAGGCGGTGAGGGAGGTGCTCGAGTCGATCGGGCCGGTGATCGCGAAGTACCCGGAGTTCAAGGAGCGCAAGATCATCGAGCGCATCGTGGAGCCGGAGCGGCAGATCATCTTCCGGGTCCCCTGGCAGGACGACAAGGGCGAGGTGCACATCAACCGCGGCTTCCGCGTGCAGTACAACTCGGCGCTCGGCCCGTACAAGGGCGGCCTGCGGTTCCACCCGTCGGTGTACCTCGGCATCATCAAGTTCCTGGGCTTCGAGCAGATCTTCAAGAACGCCCTCACCGGCCTGCCCATCGGCGGCGGCAAGGGCGGCTCCGACTTCGATCCGAAGGGCAAGTCCGACGACGAGGTCATGCGCTTCTGCCAGAGCTTCATGACCGAGCTGTGGCGGTACGTCGGCGAGTACACGGACGTCCCGGCCGGCGACATCGGCGTGGGCGGCCGCGAGATCGGCTACCTGTTCGGCCAGTTCAAGCGGCTCACCTCGAAGTACGAGGCGGGCGTCCTCACCGGCAAGGGGCTCGACTACGGCGGCTCGCTCGTCCGCACGGAGGCGACGGGCTACGGCGCCACCTTCTTCGTGGACGAGATGCTGAAGGTCCGCAAGGAGGGGTTCGAGGGCAAGAGGTGCGTCGTGTCCGGCTCGGGCAACGTCGCCATCTACACCATCGAGAAGATCGCCCAGCTCGGCGGCAGGACGGTCGCCTGCTCCGACTCGAACGGCTACGTCTACGACGAGAAGGGCATCGACCTCGACGTGGTGAAGCGCCTCAAGGAGGTCGAGCGCCGCCGGATCAAGGACTACGTCGAGGTGCGCAAGCACGCGAAGTACGTCGACGGCGGCAACATCTGGGAGATCCCCTGCCAGGTGGCGATGCCCTCGGCGACGCAGAACGAGATCAACGGCAAGGACGCCGCGCTCCTCGTGAAGAACGGCTGCATGGCGGTCGGCGAGGGCGCGAACATGCCGACGACGCCCGAGGGCATCAAGATCTTCCTCGACGCGAAGATCGCCTACGGCCCGGGCAAGGCCGCGAACGCCGGCGGCGTCGCGACCTCCGCGCTCGAGATGCAGCAGAACGCGACGCGCGACAGCTGGACGTTCGAGTACACCGAGAAGCGGCTCGCGAACATCATGAAGAACATCCACCAGAACTGCTGGGACAGCGCGGAGGAGTTCGGCGCCAAGGGCAACTACGTCGTCGGCGCGAACACCGCGGGCTTCATCAAGGTGGCGAAGGCGATGGTCGCGCACGGGCTCGTGTAGCCCGGCCCGCCCGATCGCTCGTCCGGTTCACGGCGGCCCCCGCGCTCCGGCGCGGGGGCCGTCCTCGTCTGCGCGCCTCGCGGCGTGACCGCGCTACCGGATCACCAGCGGCACCTCGACGCGCATCGCGTCCCCCTTGAACTTCGGGAACACCATGAGCCGCGCGGCGCTCTTGAGGCACGTGCCGAGGTCCGTCCCGTCCAGCGTGACGTCGTCGAGGGTCGGGGAGGTCACCGCCCCGCTCGACTGGATGTCGAGGCGCAGCATGACGCGGCGGCCGTCGAGCGCCTCCTTGCCGCGCGCCGCCTGGATGCAGCCGTCGAACGCGGGCTTCGTGGAGCGGAGGACGCTCTCGATCTGGGCCTGCGTGAGGCCGCCGTCGGGCTCGGCGGCCGCGCTCTCGGCGGCCGCGGCCTGTCGCGCCTGCCGCTGCCGCGCCTTCGCCTCCGCGGCGCGCTCGGCGCGGGCCGCCGCCTCCTCGGGATCCCTCTGGCGCGGCTCGGCGCGGCCGCGCTTCTCCGAGTCGTCGGCCTTCGGCGGGGA
>DASVZX010000020.1:0-4225 GCA_036391435.1 Anaeromyxobacter sp.
CCCTCCCCCTCCCCGCCCCCCGTCCCGTGCCCCGGGGGCTGACTCCGGGTCCGCCCCGAAGGTACGCTGCCTGTGCGTCCCGATGTGGGGGGGGCGCCGGGGGAGCCCGCATGGCTGCCGGACGGATCGGCGACATCCTCATCGAGATGAAGGCCTGCACGCCGCAGGAGCTCGCGACGGCGCTGCAGAGCCAGGCGATCTTCGGGGGCCGGATCGGCTCGAACCTCCTCGAGCTCGGGATCATCGACGAGTCCCAGCTCGCGGCCGCGCTCACGAAGGCCTACGGCGTCCCCTGCCTCGCGGGCGACATCGAGCCGGAAGAGGGCGCGGTCGAGTCGGTGCCGGCGGCCCTCGTCGAGCGGCTCGGGTTCGTCCCGCTCGAGGCCGACGACCGCCGCCTGAAGGTCGTGATGGCCGACCCGAGGAACCTCGCGAAGCTCGACGACATCGGGTTCGCGACCGGCAAGAGCGTCGAGGCGGTGCTCGCGCCCGAGAAGCGGGTGTGGGCGCTCATGCACCGCTTCTACGGGATCGAGAAGAACCTGCGCGGCCTCGAGGTCGCGGACGACCTCGAGAGCGCCGCCACCTCCCGCGGCGGCGAGGTCGGCGTGGCGACGCTCCCCGGCGACGCGGGCGACGCCGGCCCGCGCCTCCTCGGGCAGCAGGAGGCGCTCGACCTCATCGAGCAGAACGACGACCCGGTCATGCTCTCGGCGCTCCTCGTGCGCGGCGCCGGCGGCCGGGCCGCCCGCGCGGTCTTCCTGAAGTGCCAGGGGTCGCGCGCGGTGGCCTGGCTCGCGGCCGGGCGGCGGCTCGACCGCGACGTGCGCGGGGTCGACTTCGGCCTCGAGCGGGAGGAGCCGTTCGGCGCGGCGGCGGAGCTGCGCGCGCCGGTCCTCGCGCCGCTCAAGGTCGGCCGCGCGAACGCGGTGTTCTTCGCGCGGCTCGGCGGCCCGCCGCCGCTCAACATCTTCGTCGCGCCGGTGCTCCTGCGCGGCCGGGCCGTCGCCCTGCTCTACGCGGATGCCGGGCCGGCGGGCACGCTGCGCGACGAGGCGGCGGACCTCATGGCGCTCGTCGCCGCGATCAACCGCCGCTTCGACGCGCTCGCGCCGGTGAACCAGGCCGTCGCGAGCTGACGGCCGACCTACCTCGCCGGCGGTGGCGCGCCCGGCGGCGCGAGCTCGAACCGGATCGGCACGGCCGCGCGGGCCCCGTGCGCGAGCGCGCCGAGCGCCTCCCGGACGCAGACCGCGAGCTGCTCGTCCCCGACCGAGTCGGCCGAGATCGCCGTGCGCGCGCCGCCGATCTCGGCGACGAGCACGCCGTCCGCCGAGGGGTTCCGCTTCAGCGCCTCGCGGTAGCACGCCTCGAGCTCGCCGCCCTTCGCGAGCACGAGCTTGCTCGCGTCGAGCGGGCCGCTGATCGGGTCGCCGACGTCGATCCGGGGACGCGCGCCCTCGGCCGCGGTGACGAGCGGCCGCTCCGCCGCGGCGCCCCCCTGGGCGAGCACGGCGTCGCCGTCGAGCCAGCGCCACGAGACGGGCTCGACCGGGATCGTGAACTTCTTGCCGCGCGCGCCGGTCCCGCACGTGGCGTCCTCGGGCAGCTCGAAGGCGACCTCGAGCGCGAGCGCCCCGCGCCGCTGCGCGTCCAGGATCTTCCGGGCCGCCGCCACGTCCGCCTCGACCGCGAGATCGCGGGCCTCGGTCGGCCACAGCCGCGCCGCCCCGTCCGCGACCGGGAGCTGCACCGGCTCCTGCAGCGCGAGCCGCCGCTCCGGGCCGTCGTACGGCGCGAAGGCGAGCTTCGCCGCCGGGATCCGCGCCTCGTAGCGCTCCTTCAGGGCCGCGCCGCGCGAGGTCTCGTGCCGCTCCTCCGCCTCGCCGCGCTCGACCGCGTCCCCGGCCGCGCGCACGCGCTCGGCGGGCAGCAGCGCGCCGCACAGGCGCGCGAGGTCCTCGGCGCTCTCGAGGTGCACCGCGGCCCGGGCGGGCGCGGCCTCCTCGTGCTGGACGACGGGGACGCGGCTCCCCGAGGGGGGGGCCGCCAGGACGGCGGCGAGGAGCACGGAGGCGAGGGGCGTCATCATGGTCGGGAAGCTATTCACGTCCGGCGACGCGCACGCGGAGCGCCCCGGGAAGCATGGTGAACCGGGCGGGGAGCCGACCCGGCTGCTCGCCGTCGACGTCGAGGAGGACGCGCTCCTCCCCGACCGGCTCCGCCTCGACCGTGCGCGCGCGCACGACCCGCGTGTTCGGGAGCTTCACGTGGGTGCCGTCGTAGAGCATGGACCGCTTCGTGACGAAGTCGGCGATGCCCAGCCCGGACCAGATCACCACGTCGAAGAGCCCGTCGTCGATCCTCGCGTCGGGCGCGACCAGCATCCCGCCGCCGAAGAAGCGGCCGTTGCACACGGTGAGGGCGGTGATCGCCTGCTCCTGCCACGCCCCGCCGTCGGCGCGCCAGCGCACGCGCTGGTCCGACCACCCGAGCAGCGCCCGCGCCGAGGCGAGCATGAAGGAGAGCTTCCCGCCCCCGAGCTTGAGGCCGCGGTTCACGTAGTCCGTGACGACGCCGTCGATGCCGAAGCCGGCGACGTTGACGAAGTGGCGGACCTCGCGCGCGCCCGCGTTCCCGACGAGCTCGACCCGGCCGAGATCGCAGACGATCGCGCGCCGGCCCGCGAGCGCCCGCGCGGCCCCGTCGAGGTCCTGCGGCAGCCCGAGCGTGCGGCGGAGATCCCCGCCGGTCCCGCGCGGGATGAACCCGAACAGCGCGTCCGGGTCGTGCGGCGTGCCGAGCACGAGCCCGTCCACCACCTCGCTCGCGGTCCCGTCGCCGCCGACCGCGACGACGAGCTTGCCGCCGCTCGCGACCGCCTCGCGGGCGAGCCGCGACCCGTCCCCCCGCGCCCTCGTGAACGCGCACTCGAAGTCGCCGATCGCGGCGCGCACCGCCCGGGCGATCTGGTCGAAGTGGCGGCCGGTCCGGCCGGCCGCGCTCCGCGGGTTCACGATGAGGAAGGGCTTGGCGCTCACGAGGTCGGGGGCGGCGGGGCGGGCGCGCGCTCGCGGTGCGCGCGGCCGGCGGCGGCTTGGAGGTGGGCGACGATCCGGGAGATCGGGACGCCCGTCGGACAGAGCGCGTCGCACCCCGTGCACCCCGCGCAGGCCGCGAGCGCCTCGCGTGCGAGGGGCAGCCCGGTCGAGCTGCGGGAGTAGAGGCGGAACGCGGCGTGGAGCCCGAGCGCGCGGATCGCCGGGTTCGCCCGGGCGAGGTCGCACCCGAGCTCGCACAGGCCGCAGGAGATGCACGCCGCGGCGGCCTCGCCGACCGCGCGGTCCTCGGTGCGCGTCGGGACGAGCCCCTCCGAGACGTACGCGGCCGAGAACCGCTCGAGCCCCGTCCCGGGCTGCCGGAAGGCGCGCTTCAGCGGGTGCGCGACGAGGGCGCGCCAGCCGAGGTACGCGAGCGCGCGGACGGAGGGCACGGAGACAGTCTAGCGCGCGGCCGCGGACGCCGCGCGCCCCGCGAGCCATCCGGTCAGGATCGCGACGCCGAGCCCGGTCCCGTCCGTCGCGTGCTCGTGGCCGCCGACGACCGCGCCCGCCGCGAGGAGCCGCGGGTGGACCGGCCGGCCGCGCTCGTCGAGCGGCCGGAGCCCCTCGTCCACGCGGAGCCCCGCGGAGAGGAGCGGCTGCGGGGCGCGGCGGTCGCGGACGGTGAGCGACGCCGCCGGCCGCGCCGCGAGGTGGACGCCGGCCTCGCCCCCCTCCGCCGCCTGGACCGGGAGCCGCAGCGCGGGCTCGACGAGCGTCCCGCGGCGGGCGATCCCGCCGCCGACGTACCGCCCGGTCGCGAGCACCCAGACGGCGGCGCGGACCTTCGTGCCGCCCGCGTCGACCGCCTCCCCCGGCACGGTCCACCCCGCGGCGAGCTCGGCGGTCACGGTGACGACGCCCGCGTCGCGGAGGCGGTCCTCGAGCGTGCGCTGGAGCCGGACGCCCGGGACGCTCGGCACGTCGGAGAGCGTCTCCGCGACCGGCACGCCGGCCGTGGACGCGATCCGCTCGGCGACGCGCGCCGCCGGATCGAGCCCGAGGACCGGCGGGAGGAGCGCCGCCCGCGCGGCGGCCGGGAGCGCGCCGCGCAGCGCGTCGCCGAGCGCCTCCGCGGCCCCGGGCGCCTCGAGCGCCCGCGCGAGCTCGTGGGGGCGCGCGAG
>DASVZX010000021.1:0-25228 GCA_036391435.1 Anaeromyxobacter sp.
GCCGGCGCGAGAGCGCGCTGACCACGCGCGCGATCCGCTCCGGGGTGAGCCCGAGCTCGGCGTAGAGCTCCGTCATGGGCGCCGACTCGCCGAAGCGGTCGACGCCGATCACCGCGCCCTCGAGCCCGACGTACTTGCGCCAGAGGTCGGACGCGCCCGCCTCGACGGCGACGCGCGGGACCCCCGGCGGCAGCACGGCGGCGCGCCACTCCCGGTCCTGCCGGTCGAACACCGAGGTGGAGGGCATCGAGACGACCCGCACCGGGACGCCCTCCTCGGCGAGGAGGCGCCGCGCCGACATCGCGAGGCCCACCTCGGAGCCGGTGGCGATGATCACCGCGCGCGCGGGCCCGCCCTCCGCCTCGGCCAGGACGTAGCCGCCCCGCTCGACGGCCTGCATCGCGGCGCGATCGCGCGGCTGGGCCGCGACGGCCTGGCGCGAGAGGAGGAGCGCGCTCGGGCCGTTGCGGCGCTCCACCGCCGCGCGCCACGCGGCGAACGTCTCGAACGCGTCGCAGGGCCGCCACACGTCGAGGCGCGGGACGAGGCGCAGGCTCGCGGCCTGCTCGACCGGCTGGAGCGCCGGGCCGTCCTCGCCGACGCCGATGGAGTCGTGCGTGAGCACGAACACCGCGCGCACGCTCATCAGCGCCGCCATGCGGATCGCGCTCCGCGCGTAGTCCGAGAGGGCGAGGTACGTCCCCGCGAAGGGGAGGAACCCGCCGTGCAGCGCGATCCCGTTCAGCGCGGCCACCATCCCGAGCTCGCGCGCCCCCCAGTGGACGTAGCGCCCGGCCGCGTCGGGGCCGACCGGCTCCGCGCCGCTCCAGCGCGTGAGGTTCGCGGCGGTCAGGTCCGCCGAGCCGCCCACCAGCTCCGGGAGCATCCGCGCGAGGAACTCGATCGCGTCGTGCGAGGCCTTGCGGGTCGCGACCACCTCCCGGCGCGTGGCGGACTCGGCGAGCGCGTCCGCCATCGCCCGCGGGTACGCGATCGGCAGCTCGCCCATCATCCGGCGGCGCAGCTCGGCGGCCAGCGCGGGGTGCGCGTTCGCGTAGGCGTCGAAGCGCGCCTGCCACTCGCCGCGGAGCGTCGCGCCGCGCGCGTGCGCGTCCCACGCGTCGCGCACCTCCTGCGGCACCTCGAACGCCGGCGTGGTCCAGCCGAGCGCGCGGCGGGTCGCGCGCGCCTCCTCGGCGCCGAGCGGTCCGGCGTTCGCCTCCGGGGTCCCGGCGCGGTTCGGCGAGCCGCGCCCGGCGACGGTGCGGCAGCAGACGAGCGACGGCCGCCGCCGGTCGGCGCGCGACACCGCGATCGCCGCGGCGATGTCGTCCGGGTCGTGGCCGTCGACGCCGCGCAGCACCTGCCAGCCGTAGGCCTCGAAGCGCGCCGCGGTGTCGTCGCGGAGCCAGCCGGCGACGCGGCCGTCGTTCGAGACGCCGTCGTCCTCCCAGAAGCAGACGAGCTTCCCGAGCCGGTGCACGCCGGCGAGCGAGGCGGCCTCGTGGGAGAGCCCCTCCATGAGATCGCCGTCGCCGAGGAACACGTAGGTGTGGTGGTCGATGAGGGGGAAGCCGGGCCGGTTGAACTCGGCGGCGAGCAGCTTCTCCGCGAGCGCCATGCCGACCGCGTTCGCGAGCCCCTGCGCGAGCGGCCCGGTCGTCGCGTCGACGCCGGGGGTGACGTCGTGCTCCGGGTGGCCGGGCGCCGCCGACCCGAGCTGGCGGAACCGCTCGAGCTCGGCGCGCGGGAGGTCGTAGCCCGCGAGGTGGAGGAGCGCGTAGAGGAGCGGCGCGCCGTGGCCGCTCGACAGGACGAACCGGTCGCGATCCCACCACGTCGGGCAGGCGGGGTCGTGCCTCAGGTAGCGCGTCCAGAGCACCTCGGCGACGTCCGCCATGGCGAGCGCCGTGCCCGCCTGGCCCGACCGCGCCTTCTCGATGGCGTCGACGGCGAGGGCGCGGAGGGCGTTGGCGCGCTCGAGCGGTCCGATCCCGAGCGGCTCCCGCGGGGCGGCCGGGGTGGGCGGGACGAGCTGCTGCATCTCCAGGGCGGGCTGCATGGGGGTCTCCCTCCGCGCCGCTCAGGCGGCGCGGCGCTTGCGGTCCATCAGCTGCAGGATCATCGGCGTGAAGATCAGCTGCATCGCGAGCTCCATCTTCCCGCCCGGCACCACGATCGAGTTCGGGCGGGACATGAAGGAGTCGTGCAGCATCGAGAGCAGGTACGGAAAGTCGATCCCCTTCGGGTCGCGGAACCGGATCACGACGAAGCTCTCGTCGGGCGACGGGATGAACCGCGCGACGAAGGGGTTCGAGGTGTCCACCGTCGGCACGCGCTGGAAGTTCACGTGCGTCCGCGAGAACTGCGGGCAGATGTAGCGGACGTAGTCCGGCATCCGTCGCAGGATCATGTCCACGACCGCCTCGATCGACTGGGCGCGCTGCGAGCGGTCGCGGTGAATCTTCTGGATCCACTCCAGGTTGATGATGGGCACGACGCCGACGAGCAGGTCGGCGTGCCGGGCGACGTCGACGTCCCCCCACACCACGCCGCCGTGGAGCCCCTCGTAGATGAGCAGGTCCGAGGGCGGCAGCTCCTTCCACTCGGTGAAGGTCCCGGGCGCCTGTCCGTGACGGCGCGCGTCGTCGGCGTCGTGGAGGTACTTGCGGGCGCGGCCCCGACCCGTCTCGCCGTACCCGCGGAACAGCGCCTCGATGTCCTCGAAGAGGTTCGCCTCCGGCCCGAAGTGGGAGAGCGTGCGCCCCTGCGCCTGGGCCTCGGCGAGCCGCTCCCGCATCTCGGCGCGGTTCCAGCGGTGGAAGGAGTCTCCCTCCACGATGCAGGCGTCGATCCCCTCGCGCCGGAAGATGTGCTGGAAGGTCCGCGTGACGGTCGTCGTGCCGGCGCCGGAGGAGCCGGTGATGGAGACGACGGGGTGCCTGGCCGTCACGGGGGCCGGCCCTCACGTCTCGCGCAGCAGGGAGCGCGCGTTGAAGAGCGGGCTCGTGTAGGGGCGATCGCGGCTGCCGTCCGGATCGGCGTGGTACGAGACGATGCGCTCGACCTCGCGCGCGGGGCCGAGGATGACCGGGGCCCGCTCGGCGAGGTCTCTCGGGACGAGCTCGAGGACGCGCCCGCGGCCGGTCGAGGCGCCGCCGCCGGCGTGCTCCACCAGCAGGGCGACCGGGTTCGCCTCGTACACGAGGCGCAGGCTCGCGCCGCCCGTGGCCGGAACCGCCCCGCCGTCCGCCGCGACCCCGTCGCCCGGGTACATGAGCGTCCCGCCGCGGACGAGGACCCGGTGGACGTCCGGCACGACCGAGCCGACCCAGCGCATGTCGAAGTCCGCCCCGCGGGGGCCCGCCCCGCCGGCGACGCACTCGTCCACGTACCGCCGGACCGGCCGGTCCCAGTGGCGTGCCGCCGAGGCGTTGATGGCGAACTCCCGGGTGTCCTCGCTGATCCGCATCGCCGGGTGCGTGAGGACGAACTCGCCGGCGCCGGCGTCGAGCGTGAACCCGTTCACCGCGCCCCCCGTCGTGACGACGAGCATCGTGGACGGGCCGTACAGGGCGTACCCGGCGCAGAGCTGGCGCTGCCCGGCCTGGAGGAACGCGGCCGGGCCGAGCTCGACGCCCTCGGGCCGGGGGAGCACGGAGAAGATCGTGCCCACCGTGACGTTCACGCACAGGTTGGACGAGCCGTCGAGCGCGTCGAGCGCGACGACGAGCGGGCTCGCGTGGCGCCCGAAGACGAGCTTCGGCTCCGGCAGCTCCTCGGACGCGACGGCCGCCACGTGACCGCCGGTCGCGCACGCCGAGAGGAGGAGGTCGTTGGCGAGGAGGTCGAGCCGCGCCTGCGGGTCGTCGCCGCCCAAGGCGCCGATCGCGCCGCACACCACGGCGCGCGCGAGCACGGCCGAGATCGCCTTGATGCCCGAGGCGAGATCGAGGAGCAGGCCGCCCACCCCCCCGGGGAGCCCCCTCCGCTCCTCCTCGTTCACGTGCGCCTCGAGCGTCCTCGTACGCGACATGGCGTCCTCAGCTCGCGAGCCGCTTCAGCGCGGCGATGGTGCTCGCGCGATCGGTGGACCGGCACCTGCCCGACTCGACGACGAGCGCGTCCGCGCCCGCCGCGACGAGCGCGGCGGCGTTCCGGGCGTCGACGCCCCCGTCCACCTCGATCGCGATGGTC
The DNA here is from genome assembly GCA_036391435.1 of Anaeromyxobacter sp. Classification (GTDB taxonomy): domain Bacteria; phylum Myxococcota; class Myxococcia; order Myxococcales; family Anaeromyxobacteraceae; genus Anaeromyxobacter. The sequence continues at coordinate 4,198 of DASVZX010000021.1, forward strand.
CGGCCCTGCTCCGCGAGGCGCGCGCGCAGCGCGCGGATCCAGCGCAGGACGGACCGGGCCGGCGGCTCGCCGCCGGGGCGCGTCGCGCCCGTCACGAGGACGAGGTCCACCTCGCCGAGGAGGCCGTCCAGGACGTCGAGGGGCGTGCCGGCGGCGAGCGCGAGCCCGACCTGGCACCCGTGCTCGCGCGCGACCGTGCCGGTGCGGCGGACGTCGTCGCTCGCCTCGGGATGGAAGACGACGAGATCCGCGCCGGCGTCCGCGAACGCCACCACGAGCCGCTCGGCCGGCTTCACGAGCAGGTGCACCTCGAGCGGCGCGCCGGTGACGGTCTTGAGCGCGCGGCAGACGCGCGGGGCGACGGTGACGTCGGCGCCGCCGAGGTCCATCACGTCCACGTGGACGCGGTCGGCGCCGGAGCGGACCGCCGCCGCGACCTCGTGCCCCAGGCAGGCGAGGTCCGCCGCCAGGATGTTCGCGGCGATGCGGGTCGTGCTCATCGGTCGCCTCGTTCCCGGTACGAGACGACGGTACGGCGAGCGCGGCGCCGAGGACAATTCAGGAAGTTATTTCAGGGCTTATAAGGCAATTCGGGGGTGCTAAGCGGGCAGGGGCCGATTGTGCGGGCCCGGGCGCCCCGCGCGGGACCCTGGGCGCCGGCCCGGCCGCTCACGCGCCGCCCCGCCAGCGGTCGAGGAATCCCCGCCCGTGCTGCAGCACGAAGGCCTTGAAGGCGGCGGCGGCCGGGGAGAGCCGCTTCTCGGTCCGGTGCAGCACGTACCACTGCCGCATCACCGGCAGGCCCGGCGCGTGCACGATCCCGAGCGCGTGCGTCGCGAGCTCGAGGGCGATGGTGTGTAGCGAGATGAAGGACAGCCCGAGCCCGGCCATCACCGCCTGCTTGATGGTCTCGTTGCTCGGCATCTCCATCCCGACCCGCAGGGCGACCCCGCGCTCCTGAAAGAAGCGCTCCATGGCGGTCCTCGTGCCGGACCCCACCTCGCGCACGAGGAAGGTCTCGTCCGCGAGCGCCTCCACCTCGACCCGCCGCCGCCGCGCGAGCGGGTGGTCGGGCGGGGCGATGATGACGTGCGGGTGCTCGGCGAACGTCGCGGCGACGAGGTCGAGCTCGCCGGGCGGCCGCCCCATGAGCGCCAGATCGACGTCGTTCCCGGCGAGCGTCCGGACGGTGGCGTCGCGGTTGTCCACCTGGAGCCGGACGTTCACGCCGGGGTGGGCCTGCAGGAAGCGCGCGATGAGCCGGGGCGCGAAGTACTTCGCGGTGCTCACGACCGCCAGCTTCACGCGCCCGCCGCGCAGCCCCTTCATCGCCGAGAACGCCTCGTCGGCGCCGTCGAGCGCGCGCAGCACGGCGCGCGCGTGCTGCACGAGCTCCTCGCCCGCGTCGGTGAGGTGGAGCTGGCGCCCGGTGCGCTCGAAGAGCGGCACGCCCGCGAAGTGCTCGAGCTGGCGGATCTGCATCGAGACGGCGGGCTGGGTGAGGCGCAGCACCTCCGCGGCGCGGGAGAAGGAGAGCGTGCGCGCCGCCGCGTCGAAGATCTGGAGCTGCCGCACCGTCGCGTCCTTCATGCCGGACATAAGATTTCCTTATCTACATCTGCGCCAGATTGAATGACTACTTATACCACGCGCGGGCCCCCAGCGTCGCTGATGCATCGCCCAACGTCGTCTGAGTGTCGGCCCGGGCGCCGCGGGCCTACCGTGGTGCGCGTGGGCCCGATCGAAGCGAGGGTCCGCAGGAGGAGAGGACATGCTGCCCCACGACGTTGCCGGCCCCGTCTCCCCGTCCCCCCGCGAGGTCGCCCCCCGCGTCGGCGATGCGGGCGCGCCGCGCGCCGTTTCGGCGCGCGAGCGCACCCCGGCGGACCTCGTGACGGTGATCGCGGCGCGCCACGCGCACGAGCGCAACGCCCTCCCGTACGTCGTCGCCCTCCTCGCGAAGACGGCGGGCCGTCACCGGGGCCGCAACGCGAAGCTCGGGGTCCTGTGCGACGTCGGGCAGGAGCTCGCGGACGTGCTCGAGGCGCACGCGGACGAGGCGGAGCGCGAGCTCTTCCCGGCCCTCCTCGCCGCCGCGACCGCCGCCGAGCCGGCCCGCGCCGCCGCCGCGCGGATCCGCGCGCGGCACCGCGCCATCACCCTCCTCCTCGCCCGGATGCGCTGGCTCGCCGACGACTTCGCCGTGCCGACCTGGGGCGGGCGCACCTACCAGGCGCTCATGGAGGAGCTCGAGTCGCTCGAGGACGAGGTCGTCGAGCACCTGCACCTCGAGGAGAGCGTCCTCCTCCCGCGCGTCTTCCCGGGAGCGGAGCGCCCCTGCTGATCCGTGCCGCCCGGCGCGCTCCTGCCGGCCGCGACCGGCCGCGGCCGGCCGCCGGACGCGTCACGCCTCCTCGAGGATCCCCCGCACCATCCGCAGCCTGCGGCCGGCCTGCCGGGCGAGCTCGAGGTCGTGCGTGACGAGCACGATCGCGGTGCCGCTCCGCTCGTTCATGGCGCGGAACAGCTTCATCACCTCGGCCTCGGTCTCCTCGTCGAGATCGCCGGTGGGCTCGTCCGCCAGGATCACCCTGGGGTCGTTCATGAACGCGCGGGCGATCGCGACGCGCCGCTGCTGGCCGCCCGAGAGCTGCGCGGGGTAGGCGTGCGCCTTGTCCTGCAGCCCGACCTCGCGGAGGAGCGCGAGGGCTCTCGCCTCGAGCGCCTCGGCGCCGAGCGGCGCGCGCCGGAAGCGGCCGGGGAGGAGGAGGTTCTCCTTCGCGGTGAGCGCGGTGAGCAGGCTCGCGAACTGGAAGATGAACCCGACGTGCTCGCAGCGGTACTCGGAGAGCCCGTCGCCGTCGCGGTCGTAGAGGTTCGCGCCGTCGAGGAGGACCTTCCCGGACGTGGGCGGCGACAGGCCGCCCAGGATCGAGAGGAGGGTCGTCTTCCCGGAGCCCGAGTGGCCGGTGATCGCCACGAAGTCGCCGCGCTCGAGGGCGAGCGAGGCGCCGCGCACGGCCGGGACCGCGGCGCCGTTCGCGCCGAAGGTCTTCGTCACGTCCTCGGCCACGAGCCGCACGGTCAGTCGCCCTTCAGCACGAGGAGCGGCTCGGTCCTGCGCGTGCTCCGGATCGGCGACAGGGCGCCGACGACGCAGATCCCGGTCCCCGCTGCGAGGCCGAGCGCCGCGATCACGAGGCGGTCGAGCACGCCGAGCCCCGCCGACGCGCTGCGGAGCATGGCGAAGCCGTTCGCGAGGCCGACCGAGAGCGCCGTCCCGGCGAGCACGCCGGCCAGGCTCCCGAGGGCCCCGATCATCATGACCTCCAGCAGGAGCAGCCGGACGACGTGCACCTCCTTCGCCCCGATCGCCCGCATGAGCCCGACCTCGCGGATCCGCTCGTTCGCGACGCCGGAGAAGACCGCCCATGCGAGGCTCGCCGCGAGCACGGCCGCGAGGACGAACGTCACGAGGAAGACGCGGCTCACGTCGCCGAAGGCGCGGAGCATCGACTGGCCGACGTCGCGCCTCGCCACCGCGTCGACCTCGATGATCGTGTCCTCGATCTTGCCGGCGACCTTCGCCGGATCGACGCCCTCCGCGACCTTCACGAAGATCACCGAGATCGAGCCGGGGGGAGGCCGCGCGGCCGTCTTGCGCAGGAGCGCGTCCACGTTCCGCTCGTCCACGAAGATGGCGTTGTCGAGGGCGGTGCCGGTCTTCTCGAGGACCCCCACGATGCGGAACACCTGCCCGAAGAGCCTCCCCTGGATCTCGGTGAGGCCGACCTGGATGTTGAAGGCGGACTCGGTCCCGACGATCGCCTCCCCGGGGCCGAGCCTCCTGCCGAGCTTGCGCGGGAGCCACGGGGCGACGACGAAGTCGCTGTCCTGGTCGAACGCGACGACCCTCGACTCCGGCACGTCGCAGCAGCCGCCGGGCAGGGTCGCGAGGTACGTCTCCGTCGTCACGCGCGCGACGCCCTCGATGGCGCGCACCCGGTCGGCGATCGCGCCGTCCATGTAGAAGGTCTTGACCGCGTTCTCGACCAGCACGTCCTCCGCCGCGCCCCGCGACCCGGTGGGCACGACGATGAGGTCCGCCCCGAGACGGTCGGAGGCCTTCCGGATGCTCGACTCGACGCGCCGGACGAAGGAGAGCGCGAAGACGAGGACCGACACGAGGAGGCCGATCGCGGCGATCAGGATGATCGTCCGCGTCGGCCTCCGCCGGAGATTCCGGACCGCGTGCGAGAGCTGCGTGAATTCCTTCGCCATGGCGGTCGGCTCGAGCGTGCGCGCGCCGGAGTCCCTCCGCGCGGCGCCCGCGCGGAGGGTGAGACGGCTACTTGTGGAAGTCGGCGGCGATGCCGCACAGCACCGCGCTCTTGGCGCCCTGCCCCGCGTCCTTGTGGCAGGCGAAGCAGACCGAGGCCGGCTTCCCGACGAGCGCCTTGGCGGTCGCGTCGTAGAGCATGAGGCTGCCGTCGGTGATCTTCTTGTCCGGGACCGGGTTGCCCTTCTCGTCGCAGGAGCCGGTGGTCGTCCGGAGGGTGAGGAGGGCGTAGCGGCCGTCGGGCGTCGGCTCGACGTCGTGGTTCTCGCCGAAGTCCTTCGTCATCTTCTCGTCGATGAGCGCCAGGGTGGCGGCGTCGAGCACCCACATCCGGTCGGCGCCGGCCTGGAAGATCCGCTTGTCGTCGTTCGTGAAGTACTGCCGGAAGGCGATCGTCTTCCCGGGCTCGCCGGTGAGCGTGACCCGCTTGAGCTCCTTCCACTTTCCGCCCTCGAGCGCGGGCAGGTCGACGAGGATGAGGTCCTGCTTGCCGTTCATCTTCCCGTCCTCGCCCTTCAGCGTCACGGTCGCGAGGAAGTGCTTGCCGTCGTGCGAGCTGCTGCCGTGGACGAACATGTAGCTCCCGGGCTTGTACCCGAGGTCGGAGAAGAAGACGCGGTGCTTGTGCCGGAGCGTCTTCTTGTCGAAGACGTCCACGTAGCCCTCGCTGCCCATGAACACGGGCATGAAGGAGGTCTTCGTCTGGCCCGACGCGCAGTAGGCCGGGCCGGTCTTCGCGGGCGCGCGCGGATCGGGCGCGAACGCGACGTCCTTCACGACCTTGCCGGTCTTGAGATCGGTCTTGCCCACGTGCAGCTTGCCCTCCTTGTCGAGGGCGTAGGTCGACCAGTACAGCGTCGTGCCGTCGATCCGGCCGTCGTGCAGCTTGTGGGTCTCGGTCGTCCCGACGTTCACCTGATCGAGGCTCTTCACCTGGATCGGGTTCTCGGCGTCGTTCGGGTCGACCACCACGTCGGACTTCGAGAAGTGGCCGCCGTGGCCGGCGACGTAGACGGTGGCGGTGTACTTGCCCTTGGCGGCGACGGCCGCCCTCGCGGGCAGGGTGGGGAACGCGATGTACGCCGCGAACGCGGCGAGGGCGGTGAATGCGACGACGGCGACGGCTGAGCTCTTCTTCATGTCGTGCTCCCGGTTCGGCGTTGAACTGCTCCTCGTTGCGCCCGTCGTTCGCTAGCCGGTGATCCTCACCGAGGTCAGCTTCTCCCCCGAGCGCTGGAAGCGGAGGTGGAGCGTGAACTCGAAGCCGGCGCCGCTGTCCCTGGGCAGGTTGAACACCATGATGTGGGGGCTCCCCGGCTTCAGCTCCAGGGCGCCCTTCGCGGGTACGACGAGCTTCTTGCTCTGCACCATCCGTCCGTCCCGGACGGCGTGGATCTGCGTCACCGCCCCGGGCACGTCCGCCCGCGCGTCCACGAGCGCGTCGTCGCCGTCGCCGGGGTTCGCGATCGTCATGAAGATCGAGCAGGCGCCCGCGAGCATCGGCGAGAGCCGCGCCTCGGGCGCGTCGATGCGGATGTTCGGGGTGCCGGAGCAGCCGACCGCGAGCGCCGCGACCGCGCCGACGGCGATCAGCGAGACGGAGCGGCGGGAACTCGGGCTGCGGCTGACCACCAGACCTCCCGCTGCAAGGCGCCAGAGGCGCGACATCGGCCGGCGCCGCCTGCGCGCGTTTGTCACGCGCAATTCGGGTGCGACAAAGTATCCCCTGTCCGACCCTGGGTCCGTCAAATCGCCATCCTTTATACGGGTCATCAACGCCGCTGATGACCCGCTCCGGGGCGGGCGCTCACGCGGTCACCCACTCCCGCAGCACGTCGTCGATCTGCGCCTCGCTGAGCTCGCCCTGATCCGCCAGCTCCTTGATCTGCCTCGTGATCGCCTTCAGCTCGGACTCGCCGAAGGTGATCCCCATCTCCCGCGCCCGATAAGCGATCGCATGCCTGCCCGTCAGCCGGCTCCCGAGGATGAGGCGGCGCGACAGGCCGAACGGCTCCGGGGGGATCACCTCGTACGAGCCGGGGTTCGCCATCATCGACTTCAGGTGCATGCCCGCCTTGTGCGAGAAGGCGGTCTCGCCGGTCACCACGTTGTTGAAGGGGATCTCGATGCCGGTGATCCGCGCGACGAGCCGCTCGAGCTCGCGGAGCTGGCCGAGCTGGTAGCGCTGCGCGATCGCCTCCGGCTCGAGCGAGAACAGGCGCGCCACGAACGCGCCGAGCGGCGTGATCCCGACCCGCTCGCCGATGCCGAGCACCGAGACGTCCACGTGCGTCGCGCCGGCCGCCACCGCCTCGTACGCGTTCGCGACGGCGCAGCCGGTGTCGTTGTGGCCGTGGAAGCCGATGTCGCAGCGGACGGCGCGCCGGACCTCGCGCACGAGCGCGTAGACCTGGCGCGGCGTCGCGATCCCCACCGTGTCCGTCACGCCGACGCGGCTCACCCCCATCCGCTCGGCGGCCTGGTACACCGCGAGGAGGTCGAGCACCTCGGAGCGGAACGCGTCCTCCGCCGAGAAGCGCACCTCCATGCCGGCGGAGCGCGCGAGCTCGATGGAGGGGCCCATCGCGTCGATCACCTGCTGGATGGACTTCCCGTGCGACGACTCGCGCAGGATGCGGCTCGTCGCGAAGAAGAACCCGATGGCGCCGACGCCGGTGTCGACCGCCGCCCGCACGTCGTCCAGGTTGCAGCGCGAGTGGGTGATGACGCGCGCGCCGAGCCCGAGCCGCACCATGCGCGCCGCGTCCCGCTGCGACTGCGGCGAGGCGGCGGGCGAGGTCACCTCGACGTAGTCCACGCCGAAGGTGTCGAGCGCGCGGCCGATCTCGATCTTGTCCTGCGTCCGGAAGGCGGCCTTCGCGAACTGCTCGCCCTCGCGGAGCGTCGTGTCGATGAGCTTGGTGGCCGCGAGGGTCGTCATGGCGCCTCCGCCGCGGGCCCCAGGTCGCGCGCGAGGCCGCCGGAGGTGGGGTCGGTCCGGAAGCCGTACCGGCCGAGCACCTCCGGCTGGAACCAGCCGGTCTCGACGCGCTTCACGCCGCGCGCCTCGAGCCGGCGGAGGAACTCGTTCATGAGGGCGTCGGCGGCGCCGCCGCCGCGGTGCCGCCGCCCCACGACGACCTTCTCCATGTGGACGCGGTCCCGGTCGAGGCGCCGGTAGAAGAGCCCGCCGATCGGCAGCTCGCTCGCGTCGAGGCAGAGCAGGAACTCGTGCTCGGCCGTGAACATCACGTGCAGGTTCGCGTCGTGGAACAGGTGGAGGAGGCGGGCGACCTCGCGCGGCGACACCGGGCCCCGGACGGTGAGCCGGTTCCCCTCCGCGTCGTCGACCGCCGTCACGACCTCGGTGACGTAGGTCCCGCGCGACGGCATCGAGATGAGGGCCACGTCGTCGGTCGGGGCGAGGTGCCGGTAGGTCATCCGCGCGAGGAACCAGTCCTCCTCCGCGGTGGGCACGACCGCGCCGCGCAGGGCCGCGACCTGCTCCTCGAGGTCGGTCGCGTCGGCGTCGGCCGGCGCCGTCCGCGCCCACCGCACGAGCCGATCGAGCCCCGCCGCGAGCTCCGGCCGCGCGTCCTCGAACACCGTCCGCCTGAAGAAGCGCAGGCGCGCGTCGGGCCAGGCCTGCTCCTCGTCGGCGAGGCCGTAGGTCCCCCAGAGCTCGCCGAGCATCCGCCCGCGCGCCTCGACGGTCGCGGCCGGATTCACCTCGAGCCAGCGGTGGTAGCGCTGGATCGCGAAGAAGACGCGGCGCGGCGTGAAGCCGTCCTGGCGGAGCCGCTCGAGGAAGGTCTCGATCGCGACGCCGCGCCGCGACTCGGGCGCCGCCGCGGCGAGGAGCGCGACGCCCCGCTCCGGTCCGAGCGCCTCCACCACCGCCGAGAGCAGGATCCGGTCGTCCACCGCGCCGCGCAGCTCGGGGCGCGCGCCCTCGATCCGCGCGACGAACGCCTCCTGGAAGCCGTCGAGGAGCTCGTCGAGCGTGGCGCACGGCGCCCGGTCGGAGATGGAGACGATCCGCGCGCCGGTCTGGTAGTCGTGCGACGGGACGATGAAGGCGGCCGGGGACGGCTCGCGGAGCGCGAGGCGCCGGCCGGCGCGGTCCCAGAAGCGGACGTGGCCGTCGAGCGCCGTCCAAGCGAGGAAGGGCCAGAGGAGCGCGAGCCGCCGCGTCTCGCCCTGGCGCACGAGCCGCGCCACCTGGCGCTCGACGGTCTCGCCGGGGATGAACTCCTCCGTGAAGATCCCCCACTCCGGGAAGCAGCCGCCGAACTGCTCGACGAGCGGCGGCGCGGCGCCCGCGGCGAGGAGCCAGGCCACCTCCTCCTTGAACTCGGCGAAGTCCATCTCCTCCGCCACGTTGATGGCGACGTCGAGCGCCTCGTTCGCGCGGGTGCGGAGCGACAGCCGGTACACGTTCTTCCCGTGCCGCCGGCCGAGCAGGCTCACCGTCGCGCCGCGCGCCGGGAGATCGGCGAGCGAGATCAGGGCGCCGCGCCCGAGGAGGAACGCCGAGCCCCGCACGAGCGTCGAGTCCTCCATGGCCTGGAGGAGGAGCTCGGCCTCGGCGGGCGGCACGTTCTCGTCGAAGGCGACGACGTCGCTCCAGCCGTAGGCGGCGCCCGAGCCCGGGTCGATCGCCCGCCGCAGGTTGGGCCCGACCCAGTTCCAGAACCCGCGGCGGAGCCGGTCGAGCTCCTCCCGGGCGCGGGCCGCGATCTCGGAGTCCACGTGCAGCGCGAGCCGCGCGAGCGGCACCCGGACCCGCGAGAACCAGGCCGGGTGGGCGATGGCCGTCGCCGTCGCGAGGCGCATCGCGCCGACGATGACGCGCCGGTCCGACGGGCTGGCCGGCGGGGCGTTGGCCTCCTCGGAGGAGACGTGCTCGAGCAGGAGCTCGAGCTGCGCCTGCGAGAGCCCGCGCTCCCCCAGGTCGGTGAGGTCCTCGTCCCGCAGCGCGAACTTCCCCATGCGGTCGAGGAAGAGGCGCAGGGTCTCGAGCGTCTCCCCGGGCAGCTCGTTCGGGACGAGGGCGCGGAAGGCGCGGCGCCGGACGTCCTCGTCCGGCGCGTCCGCGGCGCGGCGCAGCAGCGCCCGGCAGAGGACGGCGTACTCGGCCTGCTCGGTCGCGAGGCCGAGGTGCAGGTGCAGGACGGCCCGGCGCGCCTCGGGGCGCTCACCGCGGAGCAGCTCGCCCGCGGCGTGGATGCTGCGCACGCTCGGCTCGCCGGTCTCGATGAGCTCGAGGAGCGGGCCGAGCCGGTCCGAGGTCGGCGGCGGCCACCAGCGCGGGTCGACGCGCAGGGTCCCGCCGTACTTGCGGCGGGGCGAGGCGAGCGACGCGAACGCCTCCTCCCCGAGAAACGTCCGCAGCCCCTCGTTCCCGAGCCAGAGGTCGGGGCGCGAGAGGAGCGCGCCGAGGTCCACCACCGAGCCGTCCGTCGCGTACGCGAGATCCCCGACGCGCACCGCCCCCGGGGCCTCGGCGACGGCGCCCACCGCGAGCGTGCGCCGCCCCGCCCGCAGCACGTCGCCCTCGATCGAGACGTCGTGGCGGAGCGCGCCGATCTCGCGCAGCACCCAGTTCGGCACGCGCAGGAAGAACCCCTCCATCGGCAGCGCCAGGTGCTTCCGCTCGTACATCCGGTCGATGGAGGCCTGCCAGCTCCGCTGGATGACGTCGCGCTTGAAGGAGTGCTTCTGGGTCAGCTCGCCGTGCGCCTCGTCGAGCGCGCGCGGGAGCACGTCGAACGCGACCACCCGCTCGAAGGGGGCGAGGAAGCGGTTCGCGCTCGCGACGATCGAGGAGAGGAGCTCGCGGACCTCGGCGGGCGGCCGCCCCGCGATCGAGGGCGACGCCGGGTTCGGCCAGACGAGCAGCGTGTTGTACTCCCGCTGGTCGCCGACGAGGAACGCCTGCGAGACCGCCTCGAAGTCGCGGAACAGGGTCTCGACGCGCTGGGGCGCGATCGTCTGGCCCTGACGGTTCTTGTAGATCTCCTTCTTGCGCCCGACGATCCGCAGGTGGCCGGAGGGATCTCTCGCGACGAGATCGCCGGTCGCGAACCAGCCGTCCGCGTCCGCGCCCTGCTCGTCGGGGCCGGGGCGGTGGTAGCCGGGGGAGACGTACGGGCCGCGGACGAGGAGCTCGCCGTCGGCGATGCGGCACTCGATCCCCGGGAGCGGGACGCCGATCGAGTCGTCCACGTAGTCGCCGGGGGGCGTCATCGTGATCCCGCCGGTCGCCTCGGTCATGCCGTAGCCGGAGCACAGCGCCGTCCCCGCCGCGTGGAACGCGCGGAAGACGGACGTGTCGAGGTAGCCCGCCGCGGAGATCCCGTACCGCAGCCTCCCTCCGGTGATCGCGCGCAGGTGCGGCGCGACCTCCGCGACGCCGTCGCTCCCCGCCTCCCACACCGCCGCCTCGTGCAGCTCCATCCACTTCTTCGGGACGGAGATGAACACCGTCGGCCGCACCCGCCGCAGGTCCTCGAGGAGCGTCGGCTGCGCCGTCGAGCGCGCGAACACGTAGGTCGCGCCCCAGAACAGCGAGCCGCACAGGTCAAGGAAGCGCCCGAAGGTGTGATAGAGCGGCAGGTAGCAGAGGAAGACGTCGCCCTCGCTCACGTTGGGGAGCGCGAAGGCCCGGCAGAACCGCTTCGACACGACGTTCTCGTGCGTGAAGACGATCCCCTTCGGGCGGCCGGTCGTGCCCGAGGTGTACATGACCGTGGCGACGTCGGTCGCCCGGACCCGCGAGGCGCGCGCCGCGCGCGCCTCGTCGTCCGACTCGGTCGCCTGGGCGACCATCTGCTCGAGCGAGAGGAGCCCGTTCCGCTCCGCCGCCGCCCGCGAGAAGACGACGACGTCCCGGAGCTCGGGCAGCGCGGCGAGCGAGGGCAGCACCTTGAGGACCTGCTCGTCGTCCGACGCGAGCAGGACCCGCACGCCGGAGTGACGGAGCATCCAGACGACCTGCTCCGCCACGGCGTTCGCGGGCAGGGGGACGTCCACGAGCCCGTTCGAGAGACAGGCGAGGTCGCACAGGGCCGCGTCGAGGTTCGGCTCGGACAGGATCGCGACCTTCGCGCCGGGATCGTCGCCGGCGAGCGCGAGGAGGCCGCGCGCGATCGCGCGGGTGCGCCGGGCCACGTCGGCGACGGTGAGCTCGCAGGGCTCCGGCGCGAGGACGCGCAGCGCCACCGTCCGCGGGTCGCTCTCCTCGCGCGAGCGCAGGAGGTCGCCGAAGGCGTAGTCGGCCTCGCGCACGACGCGCAGGACGAGCTTCGTCCACGGCTCGACCGCCTCGGGCTCGAGGACGGCCGTGAACGCCCGCCGGCGCACGCGGTCGAGGAGCGCGAACAGCGCGCGGCGCGCCGCGGCGCGCTCGTCCGGCCGCCCGAGGCGCGCGAGGAGCGCCTCGGCCAGGGGCCGGAGCTCGTCGAGGTCGCCCGGGCGGAGCGCCGCGAGCGCCTCCCGCGTCGCGTCGAGGAGCCCGGCACCCCGCGCTCCCGGCGCGTCCCACTGCGCCGCGAGCGCGGTGTACCGGAACTCCTGCCTGGGGCGGAGCATCGTCGAGCACCTCGCCGGTGCGTGCCGCTACCACCAGCAGATCACCTTCTGCGCCTCGAAGATGTCCTTCACGAGCCGGTCGTAGTCCGGGGTGCCCTCGAAGAGCGGGACCTCGCGAACCTTCTTGTCCTTGGACGTCGCGTCGATGAGCCGGCGGGTGGTGTCGTCGGGCTTCGTGCGCAGGATGTGGAGGTAGTCCATGTCGTGCCTCCTAGAACGCGATCACGAGCTGGGCCTCGGCGAGCTTCGCCGGGATCTCCTCCAGCGCGATCTTCTGGAATCCGTACTTCTCGACGTTCGCCGGGTCGTTGCTGTAGCGAGCGCCGCCCATCTCGTCGATGAACCCCATGTTGTCCTGGTACTCCTCGGTCATGGTGACCTCGTGGTTCAGCACGAACATGCTGACCACGTGCGACTCGAGGAGGAGCCCGAGGCTCGACCGCAGCCCCTCGTACTGCCGCGCCTTGTCCTTGATGAGGACCGCCACCTTCTTGCCCTTCGCCTTGCCCATGATGTTGCCTCCTAGAGCACCACGTACCGCTCGCAGTCCTCGACCATCTCCGCGTTGCGCCCCTGCGTGACGAAGTCCTTGTCCCGCAGGCCGGACTGCTCCTTCCCGGTGAGCCCGTTCGCCATGAAGCTCACCTCGCAGACCGCCACCTGGCCGTGCGCCTGGGTCGAGCCGCTCTTCGCGACGTCGATCAGCTCGGGGAAGCGCGGGTCCTTCGTGAGGTGCACGCCCTCGCCGGTGAAGAAGATCTTCACCTCCTTGCCCGCCTTCCGCGCCGCCCGGGCGAGCCCGATCACGTGCTCCATCCTTCCCTTCGTCGCCACGCAGATGCCCAGTGTCTCGCTCATGCGAACTGCCTCCTGTCTGCTCGTGGATCGTGCGCGGCGCCGGACGCGAGCGCGTCCGCCGCCGGTTCCTCGCTGCCGCGTCGTCCCGGGCGCCGCGCCCATTCGCGCAGCAGCCGGGGGTACATCGCCGGGTTGAGCAGGACGTCCACGAGCAGGTTGCACTCGTGCGCGCACGTGCACGCGCCGGCCTCGATCTCCCCGCGGATCCGGAGCGCCTGCGCCGAGCGCAGCACCGCCGGCACGTCGTAGCCTGCGTCGCGGACGTTCCCGAGCGGCTCCCCCCGCCGCCCCTCGCAGGCGAGCACGTCGCCGCGCTCGGAGAGGACGAGCGACCGGCGGCCGGCGGAGCACGGCACCGGCCGGCGCCCCGAGCGCAGCGTCTCGAGCACGAGCCGGTGCTGCACCCGGTCCTGCGCCGCCTTGAGCCCCGCGCCCGCGAAGCGGTGCGAGCGCCGGCCCCACCGCGCCTCGAGCCGCGCCGTGGCGCGCCGGTAGCGCTCGAGATCGACGTCGGCGAAGCCGCCGGGGCCGCGGTCGCCCCGGGCCATCGTGAGGGTGTGGGAGCGCACGCCGTCGAGGCCGGCGACGAGGTCCAGCACCTCGTCGATCCGCGCCTCGTTCTCCCGGCTGAAGACCGTGTTCACCCCGAGCTCCAGCCGGGGGTGCGCGCGGGCGAGGGCGGCGAGACGGTCGCAGGTGCGCAGGGCCTTCTCGAACCCGCCGGGGGTGCCGCGGATCGCGTCGTGGTGGGACCCCACGCCGTCGAGCGAGACCTTCACCACGACGACGCTTTGCGGGCAGCGCCGGAGCAGCGCCGCGGTCGTCGCCGCGATCGCGTCGGGGAGCAGCCCGTTCGTCGGGACGGTGAGGAAGGCCGCGCCGTTCGCGTCGTGGAACGCCTGGCCCACCGCGGCGAGGTCGGCGCGCAGGAACGGCTCCCCGCCCGAGAAGAGCACCCAGGCGAGCGGGCCCATGGACCGGGCGACCCGCCGGATCTCGTCGAGGGAGAGCTCCGGCGCGCCGCCCGCGCGGTCGCGCTCCTCCGCGTAGAAGCAGAAGCCGCAGGCCGCGTTGCACCGCCGCGTCACGAAGAAGGTGAGGTGCGCCGGGCGCGCCTTCACGAGGAGAGATGGCACGTGCCTGAGCGCGGCGCGCATGACGCGACCCTTGCCTTCGAGCGGAGGTTCCAGACGTGGTGCGCGGCCCCCGCCGCGGCCCCGACCGCGACGGCCGCCGCGTAGGCGGTGGCGTAGTACAGCGTCGCGAGCGCGGCGAAGCGCGCCCCGCCGGCCCTGGCCCACGCGGCGACGAGCCCGCGGTTCACGTGCAGGTCGAGCGCGGCGAGCGGCGCGGCGGCGGCGAGCGGCCAGGCCGAGGCCGCGGCGGCCGCGGCGCCGAGGAGCAGCGCCAGCGCCGCGGCGATCGCCACGTTCGCCTTGAGCGCGACGGACGCGGTCCCGGAGTCCGCGAGCACGTCGCGGTTCGCGAGCGAGTAGGCCGTCCAGTAGCGCGCCTTCTTCACGGCGTTCCGCAGCGATCGCGCGAGCGAGAACCGGAACACGTGGGTGACGCGCAGCTCGGGGCACATCGCGAGCTCGCAGCCGGCCCGCCGGAGCCGGTGGCTGAGCTCGACGTCCTCGACGCTGGCGGCGACCCCGATGAACGCACCCTCGACGAAGCCCCCCGAGCGCCGGAACGTCTCGGCGTCGACCAGCATCGCGTGCGCCGCCACGTAGTCCGGGACCGCGCGCCTCGTCTCGAAGTGGTGGATGAACGCGGACTGGAAGCGGCTGAAGAAGTCCTCGTCGGCGGGCACCGGCGTGTAGGTGCCGCCGAGCACGAGGTCCCGCCGGTCGCCGTAGGCGGCCCGGGCCCTCGCGATGGCGTCCTCGGCGAGGAGACAGTCGGCGTCGATGAACAGGAGCAGCTCGCCGGAGGCCGCGCGCGCCCCCGCGTTGCGCGCCTTCGAGACCCCGCCGCGCTCGGCGAGCCGCACGAGCTTGCAGGGGAAGCGGCGGACGATCTCCGCCGAGGCGTCGCGGGAGCCGTCGTCGACCACCACCACCTCGAAGCGGTCCGCGCGCGACGCGAAGGCGGCGCGCAGGCAGGCGCCGATCGTGGCCGCCCCGTCGTGGTTCGGGATCACGATCGAGAGCGTCCGCGCCTCGCGCATCGCCGCCTCGCGCCTCACGGTGCGCTCCCGCCGCGCTCGGGGGGAGAGGGGACGAGGACGTCCTTCCCGGCCCACAGCCAGAACAGCGCCTTCGCGCTCCGGAGCGCCACCCGGAGGTCGCGGCCGCTTCTCAGGCGCAGCAGCCTGCGCGCGAGGAACGCCGGCCGCGAGTAGAACCGGCGGTAGGCCCGCTGGCGGAGCTCGCGGATCTGCTCGCGCGTCATCGTGTGGGGGACGAACGCCGCCCCCTGGTAGGTGAAGTCCTGGAGCTCGCTCGAGACCGTGCCGTACTCGCTCGCGTGCTCGTGCAGCCAGGTCCCCGGGAACGGGACGAGCGCGTGGAAGCTCGCCACGTCCGCCCCGAGCTCGCAGGCGAAGTCGATGGTCTGGAGCGCCTCCTCGTAGGTCTCACCGGGGATCCCGAACACGAAGGTCGTCTGGACGTGCAGCCCGGCCTGCTTCGCCCAGCGCACGGCGTTGCGGGCCTGCGGGAGGGAGATGCCCTTGCGGAGCATGGCGAGGTTCTTCGGCACGCCGCTCTCCACGCCGAAGAGGATGGCCCAGCACCCCGCCTCGCGGAACGCCTGGAGCAGCTCGGGATCGACCTGGTTCACGCAGGCCGAGGCGAACCAGGTGAAGTCGAGCTTGCGCCGCTTGATCTCCCGGGCGAGGAGGAGGGCGCGCTGCCGGTCCTGCGCGAAGGTGTCGTCGATGAACTTGATCTCGCGGTAGCCCTGGGCGAGGCAGCGCTCGATCTCCTCGAGCACGTTCTCGACGGTGCGGTAGCGGACGCCGGAGCGGCGCTCGCGATCGAGCTGGAAGCAGAAGATGCACCGCCGGTTGCACCCGCGCGACGTGAGCACGACCGCGACCGGCGACCGCCGGTACATGGCGGGCGGCGGCGCGTACCGGCTCGTGTCGCCGAGCAGGGTGCGATCCGGGAACGGCAGCTCGTCGAGGCTCGTGTCGAGCGGCCGCGGCGGCTCGAGCGCGATCCGCCCCGCCGTGCGGTGCGCCAGCCCCCGCACGCCGGCGAGCCCCTCGCCGCGGGCGAGGCGCTCGAGCATCTCGACGGAGGTCCGCTCTCCCTCGCCCGTGACCGCCGCGTCGAACGCGTCGCACTCGCGCAGGCAGCCGTCCTGCGCGGCGATCGGGTACGGGCCCCCCGCGCACAGGAACGCGCCGGGGAGCCGCGCCCGCACGTCGGCGGCGGTCTGGCGCGCCTTCGGCCACCCGAAGGTGGTCGCGTAGATGCCGACCCAGCGCGGATCGAACGCCACCAGCGCCTCGACGAGCTGCGCGTGGGAGAGGAACGCGCCGTCGAAGAGCTTCACCTCGTGGCCGGCCCGCTGGAGGCTCGACGCGACGTAGAGCGTCCCGAGCGGCTGCCAGTAGTTGAGCTGCGACCCGGCCGTCCTCGCCGGGAAGATCTCCGCCGGGGCCCACGCGGGAATGACGAGTGCGCAGCGCATCCGTTCGCCTCGGCCCCGTTCGCAGGCGCGCCGCTCAGTACCCGGCGGCCTTCGGCTTTTCGGCCGCGGTCTTCTCCGCCGCGGCCGGCTGCGGGGCCGGCTTCCCCCCGCCGTAGCCGCCCGCCTCGGGCTTCGCCGCGCCGCCGTAGCCGCCCGCCTCGGGCTTCGCCGCGCCGCCGCCCTCGGGCTTCGCCGCGCCGCCGTAGCCGCCGGCCTCCGGCTTCGCCTTGTCCGAGTCGGCGGTCGCGTAGCCGCCGGCGTCGGCCTTGGCCGCCGGGGCGGCTGCCCCCGCCTGGGCGACCGCGGCGGCGCGCCTCGCGCCGCTGTACGCGGACGCGCTGTACCCCACGAGGAAGCCGACGATCCCCGTCACGACCGCGATGATCCACACGCTGTTCTTCATGGTGTCGGCCGCTCCTGGCGATCCGCCGTCACGACTTCTTGATGGTCCAGACGAACGTTCCGCCGTTCGCCGTCTGCTCGATGATCTCGTCGCCGTCCCTGTCGCACATCGACGCGATCGACTCGCCGGAGGACGCGTTGTCGAACATCAGCTTGAGCGTGTCCCCCGGCTTCATCTTCGAGAGCGCGCTCTTCGTGTAGAGCTGCGGGTGCGGGCACACGTACCCCTTCACGTCGAGCGCGTACGTGCCGTCCGCCGTCTTCTCGAACTTCATCGCCATGACGCGTCTCCTCCGCTAGAGCTGGAGATCGGTCGCGAGGCCGACCTCCTTCGCCATCTTCCGCTCGGTCCACCAGTTGAAGAACTTCACCGCGATCCACGCCCCGCCCGTCATCCCCACCGCGAAGAGCCAGCCCGAGGCGTCCCCGTTCGCCGCCCGCGCGAAGAACGCGCCGATGTTGCAGCCCAGGCCGAGCCTCGCCCCGACGCCCATGAGGGCGCCCCCGACCACCGCGAACACCGAGAGCTCGAGGGTCGGCTTCTTCCAGGAGAACTCGTCGTTCAGCAGCGCCATCACCGCCGCGCCGCCGACGAGGGCGATCGACATCCACGCCGCGAGGTTGAAGACCGGGTTCGGGATGCCCTCGCTCCACCCGAAGTAGACGTTGTGGCTCATGTCCCAGCCGAGCTTCTGGAACATCCAGGCCGCCCACTGCGCGCTGTGCGTCGCGACCGACCAGTGGCCGGGATCGTGCACCGTGCCCCGCAGCGAGACGCCCGCGTCGTGGCCGGTCGCGGCCAGGATGCCCGCGGCGTTCTCGATGCCGAACCGCAGCCGCAGCCCCTTCGTCACGAACATCTGCAGCCCGGCGGCGACGCCGAGGACGACGCCCGTGATCGCGGTGCCGCGCGACGAGGTGACCATCGTCCAGAACCCGGCGAGCTCCGCCCCCGCCCCGCCGGGCTTCCCCTCGCGCTTGCGCTTCTTCATGAAGCCCTTGCGCGCCCAGAAGGCGTAGACGACCGCGAGGACCACCAGCGCCGGCAGCAGCACCCCGACGAGGAAGTTCGCGACGAAGGCGCCCGCGAACGAGTCCGACCCGAGGTGCATCCACTCGGCGATGCGGGCGGTCGGACGCTGCCAGAGATAGCCCACCGTGTACTGGTCGAACCAGCCCGGCTTCGCCATCACCGAGGCGGGCAGCCCCTGCGCGAGCGCGGCCTCGCGCCACGACGCGGGGACGAGCCGCCCGAGGAAGCCGCCGGCGTCGACGAAGAGGGCCTGCGTGACCCCCATCGTGACGACGACCATCGCCGCCGTGAGGTTCCCCTCCCCCGCCTTGTAGAACGACGAGGACGCGCAGCCGCCGGCGAGGACCATCCCCACCCCGAAGATGAGGCCGGCGACGACGCTGTGGACGCCGAACGGCGCGGCGTGGAACGTGCTCATGCCCGCCGCGCTCACCGCGGCCGCCGTGGCCCCGAAGACGACCGTCGCGATCATGATCCCCACGACCATGCGGGGAACCCCGACCGCGAAGAGATCCCGGAACGCCGAGGAGAAGCAGAACCGCCCCGACTGCAGGGCCATGCCGTAGACGAACCCGAACCAGATGTACGCGGCGAGGTAGAGGTAGAGCTCGTTCACCGCGTAGGCGCCGACGCTCACGGCGAGGAAGAACCCCGTCACGAGGAACGCCCAGAGCTGGTTCCTCCGGCTCCGGTCCACGGCCCCACCCGCCTCGATCGTCGCGGAAGCTTCCATGTCGGCCCTCACTCGGCCACGCGCCGACGCGAGCGCGGCGCGGGACGGTTGCGGCGGGGTTCCGTCCCGACCGCGTCGGGCGACCCCCAGCCGATCGTGAGCGCGCTCGCCCACGGGAACGCGAGGCTGCCCTCCTCGAACCCGGGCGGCGCCTGGACGCGCGGCCGTTCGGCCCCCGGGGATCGACCGGCCCCACGCTTCTGGCGGCGCCGCTCGGCGGCGGCGTCTGGCCGGCTTCGCTTCGGCTTGGCCATGAGACCTCCGTCCTCCCCGCCGTGGCGGGTCGAGAGTGGCACCGGTTGGTGACGCCATGCTGCGCCCGTCGCGGGGGAGGGTGTCAACACACACTCCTTGGATGGCCGCATAAACGCCCTTGATGCGTCGCCATTCGTCGATCGCGCGACTTGCCGATTGACGCTCCGGCCCCGACCGTTACAATGAGTGCGCCACCACGTGGCAATATCAATTTCCTATTTCATTGCCATTCACGTTCTTTATCGGGAGAGGGGGGACCGCATGAGACGGGTGGCCGAGGTCCCGGTGGACGGCGCGCCCACCCCCGCCCGCCGCGCGGCGGGCCTCGTCCTCCCCGCGCCGATCGCTTGCCGGCCATGAGCGACCGGCTCCGCCGCGCCGCCCGGGACGCGCTCCCGTTCCTGCGCTGGTGGCCGCGCGTGAACGCGGAGACGCTCCGCGGCGACTTCGTCGCGGGCCTGACCGGCGCGATCATCGTCCTGCCGCAGGGCGTGGCCTTCGCGACGATCGCCGGGCTCCCGCCGCAGTACGGCCTCTACACCGCGATCGTCCCGGCCACCGTCGCGGCGCTCTTCGGCTCGTCGTGGCACCTCGTGTCCGGCCCGACCACGGCCATCTCGATCGTCGTGTTCAGCACGATCAGCCCGCTCGCCGAGCCGGGGAGCCCGGACTTCGTCTCGCTCGCGCTCACGCTCACCTTCCTCGTCGGGCTCATCCAGATCGCGATGGGGCTCGCGCGGATGGGGGTTCTCGTCAACTTCATCTCGCACACGGTCGTGATCGGGTTCACCGCCGGCGCGGCGATCCTGATCGCCTCGAGCCAGCTGAAGAACTTCTTCGGGGTGGCGATCCCGCGCGGCGCGACGTTCTCGCAGACCATCCACACGCTCGTCACCCACGCGGGCGACGTGAACCCGTACGTCACGACGGTCGGCGCGATCACGCTCCTCTCGGGCGCCTTCGTGAAGCGCTTCGTGCCCCGGTTCCCCTACATGATCGCCGCGATGCTCGTCGGCAGCGTCGCGGGAGTGATCATCGACGCGACGTTCGGCGTCGCGAGCCAGATCCACACGGTCGGGGCGCTGCCGGGCACGCTCCCGCCCCTCTCGCACCCGGTGCTCTCGGTCGGAGTGGTGAAGACCCTCGCCGGCAGCGCGCTCGCGGTGACGATGCTCGCGCTCACCGAGGCCGTGTCCATCGGCCGCGCGATCGCGGTCCGCTCGGAGCAGCGCATCGACGGGAACCTGGAGTTCTTCGGGCAGGGGCTCGCGAACGTCGTGGGGAGCTTCTTCTCGAGCTACGCGTCGAGCGGCTCGTTCAACCGCAGCGGCGTCAACTACGAGGCAGGCGCGCGCACGCCGCTCGCGGCCGCGTTCGCGTCCGCCGTGCTCGCGGTGATCCTCCTCCTCGTCGCGCCGCTCGCGGCGTACCTCCCGGTCGCCGCCATGGCGGGCATCTTGTTCCTCGTTTCGTGGGGGCTCATCGACTTCCACCACATCCGCGGGATCCTGAAGGCGAGCCGCTCCGAGTCGGCGATCCTCGCGGCGACGTTCCTCTCCACGCTCTTCCTCGACCTCGAGTTCGCGATCTACGTCGGCGTCATCCTGTCGCTCGCCGTGTACCTCAACCGCACCTCCCGGCCGCCGGTCCACACGCTCGTGCCGACCCGGCGGGAGCCGGCGGGCCGGCCCGCGTCGGACGGCCCGCAGCCCGAGTGCGCGCAGCTCAAGATCCTCGAGGTCCACGGGTCCCTGTTCTTCGGCGCGATCGACCACGTCCAGCAGCGGCTGCAGGAGATCGACGAGCGCGACGCGCGCCAGAAGCACGTCCTCGTCGTCGCCGACGCGATCAACTTCGCCGACATCGCCGGCGCGGAGATGCTCGCGCGCGAGGCGCGGCGCCGTCGCCGGATGGGCGGGGGCCTCTACCTCGTCGGGCTGAAGCCGCGCACGCGGGACGTCCTGCGGGCGGGCGGCTACCTCGAGGACATCGGGGAGTCGAACGTGTTCGAGGGGCGCGCGGTCGCCGTCGAGCGCATCCGCGACCGGCTGGATCCCGCCGAGTGCGCGCGCTGCGAGGCGCGCGTCTTCGACGGGTGCGAGCGGTTCGCCCCCGGCGATCGTCTGGCGCGCCGCACCGCCGCCGGCGCGGAGGGCGCCCCGGCGACGGACGG
>DASVZX010000022.1:0-8143 GCA_036391435.1 Anaeromyxobacter sp.
GTCGCCTGGGCCTGGGCGAGGGCCGCCTCGGCGCGCTCGCGCGCCCTCGCCGCGGCGTCCGCCGCCTCGCGGGCGCGCGCGGTCTCCTCGACCGCCTGCGCCGCGCGCGCGCGGGCCTCCTTGAGCCAGGCCTGGAGCTTCTCGCGCTGCTCGTCCTGCTTCTTGCGGGCGGACTCGAGGCGCGCCCTCGCCTCCTCGCGCTCCCGCTCGAGATCCTTCTCGCGCTCCTCGAGCCGCTTCTCGAGCGCGGCGATCGTCTCCGCCGGGTCCTCCTCCTTGCGCGGGTGCGCCTTCGCCCCCTCCGGCAGCGGGCCGTAGTACTTCTTCACGAGGCGCTCGAGCACCGGCGCGGCGCGCGCGCGGACCGCGGGATCCGGATCGGCGAGGACCCGCCAGAGCGCGTAGGTGAGCCCGTGCTCCGAGCTCCCGAGCTCGAGCAGGTCGTCGGCGCCGGCGGGGTCGAGCGGCAGGTCCGGGACGGGCATCCCCCCGAAGGCCGCGCGGAGCCGCTCGACGACGCGCGCGCGCGCCGCCGGCGCCGCGCGGATCTCGTCGGCGAGGACGTCGCAGAGCTCCACGTCCCCGAGCGCGTCCGTGCGGAACCCGGGCACGGAGAGGCGGAGCTCCTTCACGAGCGCGCGCGCCTCCTCCGGGAGGAGCCACACGTACAGGAGCACCGAGAGCGCGTCGCGCGAGAGCTCCTCGAGCGGCGCGTCGCCCGAGGGATCCGGCAGCGCCGTCGCTCCCCGCGCCGCCACCGCCCTCGACCTCCTTCCGGGCGGACCCGGCGTCTTCTTCCGGGCCGCCACCGCGCTACGGCTTCTGCGCCGCCTCGCGGATCTGGACCTCGCCCTGGAACGCGGTCCCGGGCGGCAGCTTCCAGGTCTCCGGCACCGGCATCGTCACCGTGAAGGGGGCGGGCCGGACCGCGCCGCTCGGCTCGCGCACGTCCGCGTCGACGTCGAGCTTCACCGTGGCCGCCTCGCGCGGGAAGGGCTCCACCCACCAGGTGCCGAAGAGGACGCCCGGGGGGAAGTCGTCCACGAACCGCTCCGGATCGGCGAGCTTCTGGTACGGCTCGCCGGCGCCGTTCATGGCGCCGTAGACCTTGCCGGCGGGATCGAGGAAGTCGAACGCGATCCGCTTGAAGGCGACCGGCACCACGTTCCGCGTCACCGTCTTGTCGTTCGTCCGCTCGCGCTCCACGTACCGCGGCGCGCCCCAGAGCGCGAAGTCGATGCGGAGCCCGGGCGCGCCCTCGGGCGACTTGCCCGACTCGACGGAGATGAGGTCGAGGCGCAGCCCCTCCGCGGGGGCGGACGCGACGACGGCGTAGCGCCCCTCCTTCAGGATCGCGAGCCGCGACTCCGCGTACTTCTGGAAGTCCTCGAGCTGCTCCCGCTGCTCCTTCTTGAGCTTCCCCTTCTGCTCCTCCTCGGCGGCCTGCACGCCGTTCGGGCGGGCCGGCTCGCCGGGGTGGCGGTTCCGGATCCCCTGCAGCTCCTCGAAGTACCAGCGCGACAGCGCGGCGACCTCGGCCTGCCACTCCGCGGGCTTGTCGGCCGGGATCGCCTTCGCCGCCTGCGCCCGCTCGGTGAAGTCGCGCTTCAGCCGGGCGCGCTCGAGCCGCGCGTCGGCGGCCTCCCCGCGCGCGCGCATCGTGTTGACGAGGGTGACCGCGCCGAGGACGGCGAGCCCGAAGGGCAGCGCCACGAAGAGCAGCTTTCGCATGAGTTCACTCCGTGCCGGAGACGAGGGCCTCGACGCCGCGCAGGCCGCCGCGATCGAGCTCGTACACGTACGCGCGCGCCCGACGGACCGGCTCGTCGGCCACGCGCGAGGCGGACCCGGCGCAGAGCACCGGGGTGGGACCCGCCGCGCCGGGGAGATCGACGCGGAAGGCGGTGTGGCGGTGGCCGTGGAGGACCGCCGCGAACGGGAGCTCGGCGACGAGCCGGACGACCTGGTCCGCGTCGGCGAGGGGCATCCGCGCCACGCGGGCGTCGGACGGCATGCGCTCCGGCGGCAGCACGACGTGGTGGTGGAACGCGAGGACCGTGACCTTGCCCTGCTTCGAATGGATCCGGGCGAGCTCGCGCGCCGCCCGGAGCTGCTCGGAGCCGAGGCGGCCCGGGGTCTGCCAGGGATCCTCGCCGTAGCGGGCGCTGTCGAGCGCGACGAGGACGGCGTCCTCGCCGAGCGGCACGACGTGCGGGTAGCTGGGCGCGCCCCTCCGCATCCCCTTCCCGTCCGGCCCGACGGCGCGGAGGAACCGGCCGGTCTCGACCGACTCCTCGGTCCAGACGTCGTGGTTCCCCGGGACGACCGTGAGCTTCCCCGCCTCGGCGAACGGCCGCAGCAGGTCGGCGGCGCGCTCGAACTCGCGCGGCTCGCCGGAGAAGGTGAGGTCCCCGGTGACGACGAGGTGGTCGACGTTCACCTCGCGCAGCGCGTCGAGCAGCCCCTTCGCGAGCTTCGCGGAGTGCTTCTCGCAGTCGCGCGCGGTGAAGCCGTTCCGCGGATACCTGCCGCGGTCGGCGACGTGGAGATCGCTGATGTGGCCGAGCCGGACGATGCGTTCCCCCGATGCGGACCTCGGCCCCTCGACGGTGCGCCCGGAACGGGTCGCCACGCCTGGGGCGCTGGCCCGGGGATGCTATCGGCCCCTCCCTCGCCGGTCAAACCGAACGCGCGCGCACTTTCACGCACCGCGAGCGGGCTTTCGCGCGGCGCCCGCCGGCGCGAGGCCGGGCGAGCCGCACGCCTGCTCGACGCCTGCTCGACCCGCCGCGGCTTGCCGCCGCGGATCGAGTCCTTATGGAGAGGTGATGAATCGCAAGATCGCGTGGTCGCCCGCCGACGGGCCCGACGTCTCCCCGGAGCAGATCCCGAGCCGGAGCGGACGCGTCTCCGGCAGCGGTGACGACGATCGCCGCTCCGGCCTGTGGGCGCCCTCCGAAGGCCCAGTGCGCAGCGATCCCGGCGGGCCGGGAGGCGAGCCGGACGGGAAGACCATCTCGAAGCCGGGGAGGACCGCGCTCAACGAGGGGCTCTACTGACCACGGGGGCCGGCGCGGCGTCTCCGGCGCCCCAAGCGATGACGTTGGCTGCCGCTTTTAGTTGATATGCTCACCCACGACGGGTATCCGAGATCGACGGAGGAAACGGCGATGTCCGACAAGGATAAGAAGGGCGGAGCGGGCGCTCAGGTCGCCCCCGCGATGGGGCCGCCCGGCCTGATCGCCCGGGAGGACATCCCGGCGGTCCTGCCGATCCTCCCCCTCAGGAACTCGGTGTTCTTCCCCGGCGGCGTGCTCCCGCTCGCCGTCGGCCGGCAGAAGACGATCGCCCTCATCAAGGACGCGGTGCGCGACGAGCAGGTGATCGGGGTCGTGACCCAGCGGCGCGCCGAGGAGGAGGATCCCGGCGCGGCCGACCTCTACACCGTCGGGACGGTGGCCCGCGTGGTGAAGCTCCTCAAGATGGGCGAGGACAACTACTCGCTCGTCGTGCAGGGGCTCGCGCGCTTCAAGGTGCTCGAGCTCGTCCAGGAGACCCCGTACCTCAAGGCGCGGGTCGACCCGGTCGAGGACAAGACGAACGTCGACGACGTCGAGGTCGAGGCCCTCGCGATCAACCTGAAGAAGCTCGCCCGCGAGGTCATCGAGCTCATGCCCGAGCTCCCCGCCGCGGCGACCGAGCTCGTCGAGTCGATCACCCACCCCGGCCACCTCGCGGATCTCATCGCGGCGAACGTGGACGTCACGATCGAGGAGAAGCAGCAGGTCCTCGACACCGTGGACCTCAAGGCGCGGATGAAGCTCGTCCTCGAGCTCCTCAACCGCAAGCGCGAGATCCTGAAGCTCTCGAACAAGATCGACTCCGCCGTGAAGGGCGAGATGTCGAAGACGCAGCGCGAGTACTACCTGCGGCAGCAGCTCAAGGCGATCAAGGAGGAGCTCGGCGAGCTCGGCGAGGAGGAGGAGGAGCTCGACGAGCTGGCGGAGCGGCTCAAGAAGGCCGGGCTGCCGCCCGAGGTGGACAAGGTCGCGCAGAAGGAGCTGAACCGCCTGAAGTCGATCCCGACGGCGAGCTCCGAGTACACCGTCGCGCGCACCTACCTCGACTGGATCGCCGACCTCCCCTGGGCGAAGCGGACCGACGACAACCTCGACATCAACAACGCGCGCGGGATCCTCGACGCCGACCACTACGGCCTGCAGAAGATCAAGAAGCGCATCCTCGAGTACCTCGCGGTCCGCAAGCTGAAGAACGACATGCGCGGACCGATCCTGTGCTTCGTCGGCCCGCCCGGCGTCGGCAAGACCTCCCTCGGCCAGTCCATCGCCCGCGCGACGGGGCGCAAGTTCGTCCGCCTCTCGCTCGGCGGCGTGCGCGACGAGGCCGAGATCCGCGGCCACCGGCGCACCTACGTGGGCGCCCTCCCCGGCCGCATCATCCAGTCGATGAAGAAGGCCGGGACGGTGAACCCGGTGATGATGCTCGACGAGATCGACAAGCTCGGGGCGGACTTCCGCGGCGATCCGTCGGCGGCGCTCCTCGAGGTGCTCGACCCGGAGCAGAACTTCAGCTTCTCGGATCACTACCTCGACCTGCCCTACGACCTCTCGAAGGTGATGTTCATCGGGACGGCGAACCTGCTCGACCCCGTCCCCGGTCCGCTCCGGGACCGCATGGAGATCCTGGAGCTCCCCGGGTACACGTTCGAGGAGAAGGTCCACATCGCCCAGAACCACCTCGTCCCGAAGCAGCTCCGGGAGCACGGGCTCTCGCCCGAGTCGCTGGCGATCGACGAGAAGGCGCTCATCAAGGTCATCATGGCGTACACGCGCGAGGCCGGCGTCCGGAACCTCGAGCGGCGGCTCGCCGACATCTGCCGCGCGGTCGCGGTCGAGGTCGCGAGCGGCAAGATCCCCGCCGGCACCAAGCGGACGGTCGAGGAGGCCGACCTGGACGAGATGCTCGGGCCGGAGAAGTTCTACAACGAGACCGCCGAGCGCACGGAGATCCCGGGCGTCGCGACGGGCCTCGCCTGGACCGCGGCGGGCGGCGACATCCTCTTCATCGAGGCGACGAAGATGAACGGGAAGGGGTCGCTCACCCTCACCGGCCAGCTCGGCGACGTCATGAAGGAGTCGGCCCAGGCCGCGCTCTCGTACCTGCGCTCGAAGGCGGACAACCTCGGCATCCCCTCGAACTTCCTCGAGCGGACCGACATCCACATCCACTTCCCGGCGGGCTCCATCCCGAAGGACGGTCCGTCGGCGGGCGTCACCATCCTCACGGCGCTCGTGTCGCTCCTCACCGGCATCCGGGTCCGCTCGGACGTCGCGATGACGGGCGAGGTGACGCTGCGCGGGCTCGTCCTGCCGGTCGGCGGCATCAAGGAGAAGGTGCTCGCGGCGCACCGGGCCGGGATCAAGCGGATCATCATCCCG
Source organism: Anaeromyxobacter sp. (assembly GCA_036391435.1). GTDB lineage: Bacteria > Myxococcota > Myxococcia > Myxococcales > Anaeromyxobacteraceae > Anaeromyxobacter. Next base: position 5,460 of record DASVZX010000022.1, read on the forward strand.
GCGCGGAACGAGAAGGACCTCATCGACGTCCCCGAGCAGGCGCGCAAGGAGCTCGACTTCGTCTACGCCTCGCACATGGACGACGTCCTCAAGGCGGCGCTCGAGGAGAGCCCGCTCGGCCGGCGGCCGCCGCCGCCCGAGCCGGAGGGCGACAAGAAGCCGCCCGAGCCGAAGAAGGCGACGGAAGTGCGGGTCTGAGACCCGGACCCACGTCCGAGCTCGAGCCCGAGCCCGAAGAACGGCCGGGCGCGGGCTCGGGCGCGGGCTCGTTCACGGGGGCGTGAGCCCGCGCGTCGCGTCTCCGAGAGGGCCGGGGCAACTCCGCCCTTTCGCTGCTACCCTGCGGGCGTGGGCGGCACGGTCATCCTGACGGGCTCGGGCGGGGGCGTCGCGGCGGCGATCTCCGCCGCGCTCGCCGAGCACGGCCTCGCGACGCGCCACGTCCCGTTCGCTCCGGACGGCCGGCCCGGGCTCGAGGTCGATGCGCGGGGCGCCCGGGCCGTCGTCCACCTCGGGCTGCGCACGCCCCGCGAGCTCGACGAGCCGCTCCGGACCGGAGCGGAGATCACCGCGGCGTCGGCCGCGGCGGCGCTCGCGCGCGTCGCCGGCGCGGCCCGGCTCGTCCACGTCTCGACGGTGGCGGTGTACGGGCGGCCCCGCAACCTGCCCTGCCGCGAGGGCGAGCTGAAGCGGCCGCGCACCGCCCTGGAGCGGATCCGCTGGCGCGCCGAGCAGGCGAGCTGGGCGGCGTTCCGGCGGGGCGCCCCGCTCACGGTGCTGCGGCCGGCGATCCTCTACGGGCCGGGGCTCCGCGGCGGCCCGGTGCGGGTCCTGCCGCTCGTCACGCTCTTCAACGCCGGGCGCCGGCGCGTCCCCATCATCCGGCGCGGCCCGGTCGCGCACCTCTGCCACGTGGAGGACCTCGCCCGCGCGGTCGCGCACGTCGTGCTCCACCCGGACGACGCGGCCGTGATCGGGCGCGCCTTCAACGTCGGGGACGACGCGCCGCTCCCGCTCGCGGAGCACCTCGAGGCCGCGCTCGCCGCGCTCGGGTACGAGACGGGGCGCGTGCTCCCGACCGCGCCGCGGCTCACCTCGGCGCTCCTCTGGCTCTTCCGCCACGTGCCCGACCGCGTGCTCGTCGATCGCGTGAACCGCCGGCTCGCCGCGCGCTGGGGGCGGCTCGCGCGGCGGTCCGGCGTCGATCCCGCCCTCGCGCCGCGCGTCGATCGGGAGGCGCTCCACTGGATGAGCGCCGATCACTACTACGACACGACGCACCTCGCGGCGATCGGATGGCGGCCCCTCCACCCGATCTCGACCGCCGCCGTGGCGGGCACCATCCGCGCGCTCGTCTCGCAGCGCCTCCTCCCGGGGGCGGGCGCCGGCGCCCTGCCGGCCTGGTGACGGCGCGGCGCCGGAAACGCTCGATCGCGGCCGGGTCGCCGAGTGGCCGGCAGCCGGGCACCCGTGTCATAGTGGCGCCCTCGATCCCGCCACCGATGTCGTGGTCGGACGGACGCCGGACGGCCGATCGATGTGCGGAAACGTGCGCCGGGACGGACCCGGCGCGGTGGCAGTCGGGGGACCGGCGTGATCCGGATGCTGGGACGATACGAGCTCCTCGAGCAGGTCGGCAGCGGGGGGATGGCGATCGTCTACCGCGGGCGCGACACGCTGCTCGACCGCGAGGTCGCGGTGAAGCTCCTGCACCCGCACCTCGCCACCGCGAACGAGTCCCGCGCCCGCTTCTCCCGCGAGGCGCGGGCGGTCGCCCGCCTCGCGCACCCCGGGATCGTCGAGATCTACGACTACGCGGGCGAGGGCACGCCGGAGAGCTACCTCGTCACCGAGTTCGTCCGGGGGCGCACGCTCCGCGTCTTCGCCCAGGAGGTCGGCTTCGGGTGCCCCGAGGTCGGGATGCTCGTCGGGCGCGCCCTCGCCGACGCGCTCGTGCACGCGCACGGCGCGGGCGTCATCCACCGCGACCTGAAGCCCGAGAACGTGCTCGTGAAGGTCGGCGAGGCGCCGGCGGTGAAGCTCGCCGACTTCGGCATCGCCCGCATCCTCGCCTCGGACGAGCGGATGACCCTGACGGGCGCGCTCGTCGGGTCCCCCCACCACATGGCGCCGGAGATCGTGGAGGGGAAGGACGCGGACGCGCGGAGCGACCTCTTCTCGCTGGGGACCATCCTGTACTGGCTCGCGACGGGGAAGCTGCCGTTCGCCGCGCCGAACCCGACCGCGATCCTGCGCCGCGTCCTCGAGGCGGACTTCGAGGACCCGCGCCAGGCGGACCCGCGCGTCTCGGATCCCCTCGCGCGCCTCGTCGTGTCCTGCCTCGCGCTCGATCCCGCCCGCCGGCCGGCCTCGGCCGCCGAGATCCGCGACGAGCTCGACCGCGTCCTCGCCCAGGTCGGGATCGACCACCCGGAGGACGCCTTGCAGGCGTTCCTGCGCGATCCCGCGGCGTTCAAGGCGGCCTTCCCGGCCCGCGCGATCTCGACCCTCGTCGCGCTCGGCGACGGCGCGGTGGCCGAGGGCGCCTCGGCGCGCGCCCTCGCGTTCTACGCCCGCGTCCTCGCGCTCGATCCCTCGAACCCGGTGGTCCCGGCGAAGCTCGCGCGGCTCTCCCGGCGCCGCCGGCTGCGCCGCGGCCTCGTCTGGGTCGCCGGCGCGCTCGC
>DASVZX010000023.1:0-7258 GCA_036391435.1 Anaeromyxobacter sp.
ACCATCTCCGCGACGTCCGGCGCGGTCGTCGGGAGCACGGTGCTGACGGTGCAGGCCGCGGCGCTGAAGTCGATCTCGGTCACGCCCGCGAGCCCGAGCGTGGCGGCGGGCCTCACGGAGCAGTTCACGGCGACGGGCACGTACACGGACGGCTCGACGAAGGACCTCACGAGCTCGGTGACCTGGGCGTCGTCGGCCACGACGGTGGCCACGGTGAGCGCGACGGGGCTCGCGACGACGCTCGTCGCGGGCACGACCACCATCTCCGCGACGTCGGGCACGGTCGTCGGGAGCACGGTGCTGACGGTGCAGGCCGCGGCGCTGACCTCGATCTCCGTCACGCCCGCGAACCCGAGCGTGGCGGCGGGCCTGACGGAGCAGTTCACCGCGACGGGGACGTACACGAACGGATCGACCCAGGATCTCACGGCCTCGGTGGCGTGGGCGTCCTCGAACACCCTCGTTGCCACCGTGAGCGCCACGGGGCTCGCCACGACGCTCGTCGCCGGCACGACCACCATCTCCGCGACGTCCGGCGCCATGGTCGGGAGCACGACGCTGACGGTGCTGCCGGCCGCGCTCACGTCGATCTCCGTCACGCCCGCGAACCCGAGCGTCGCCGCCGGCCTGACGGAGCAGTTCACCGCGACGGGGACGTACACGAACGGATCGACCCAGGACCTCACGGCGTCGGTGACCTGGGCGTCCTCGGCCACGGCGGTCGCGACGGTGAGCGCGTCCGGGCTCGCCACGACGTTCGTGGCCGGGCCGACCACCATCTCGGCGACGTCCGGGACGGTGGTCGGGAGCACGACGCTCACCGTGCTGCCGGCGGCGCTCGTGTCGATCGCGGTGACCCCGCCGAATCCGAGCGTCCCGGTCGGCTTCACGCAGCAGTTCACCGCGACGGGCACCTACACCAACGGCTCGAGCCAGGACCTCACCGCGCAGGTCACATGGAGCTCCACCAACCCGACGGTGACCATCGCCCCCACCGGCCTCGCCACGGTCTCGGCCACGGCGGCCGGCTCGACGACCGTCGGCGCGACGCTCGGCGGGGTGAGCGGCAGCACCACGCTCACGGTCATCGCGCTGACGTCGATCGCGGTGACGCCCGCGGACACGAGCGTGTCCACCGGCGCGACCCAGCAGTTCACCGCCACCGGCACCTACGCCGACAACAGCACGCGGGTCATCACGGCGCTGGTGACGTGGACGTCCTCGAACCCGGTGGTGGCGACCATCGACGCGGGCGGCCTCGCGACCGCCGCGCCGTCGACCGCGGGCCTCACGACGATCTCGGCCACGTTCGGCGCCGTGAGCGGGAGCACGTCGCTCACGGTCGTGGCGACCCTGACTTCGATCTCCGTCACGCCCGCGAACCCGAGCGTGAAGGCCGGCCTGACGCAGCAGTTCACGGCGACGGGCACGTACACGGACGGTTCGACGAAGGACCTCACGACCTCGGTGACGTGGGCGTCCTCGGCCACGTCGGTGGCCACGGTGAGCGCGGCCGGGCTCGCCACGACGCTCGTGGCGGGTACCACCACGATCTCCGCGGGCTCGGGGGGCGTGCTCGGGAGCACGACGCTCTCCGTGACTCCCTGAGCGGGGCGGGCGAGCCGCCGCCCGGCCGATCGCGCCGCGGCTCGACGCGCGGGCGAAGCGACGTCATCCGTTGGGGGAACCTTCCGCTCGCGTTCCGCGCGCGCCCTGGGTTGCATCACCCAGCGCGTGCGGGCTTTGCCCCACGGACGGAGCGGACGAGTCCATGATCCCGCTCGGAAGAGGGACGGCGAGCGCCTCCGGAGCTCGGGCGGGACCGCGCAGCGCATCCCCGGTCGCGGATCGAAGGTTGCAAGCCGTTCGCGCCGAGGAGACGCACCGTGCGAAGGCCGTCCGGAGTCGAGGTCGTGGCGAGCGGGGTATGGCTGGTGGTCCAGCTCATGACCGCGCTCCGGGGCGCCGGCGCCGGCATCCCGCCCCCCGCGCTCGCCGCGGTGTCCGACGTCGCCGCGGCGCTTGCGCTCGCCGCGGCCATCCACGTGACGTCGTGGGCCTGGCGCGGGCCGCACCTCGCGGCCTTCCCGCGGCAGGACCTGGTCGTCTGCGCGCCCCCGGAGGCGGCGGCCGTGCGCGCAGCCGCGCAGCTCCGCGGCACGATGGGAGGCGCCGGCCACGTGTACCGGCTGCGGCTCGCGCTGCCGGCCGCCGCGTGGACGTCGGCGGCAGCGGTGGCGCTCGCCGGGCCCGGGCTGCTCGAGGCCGCGCCGCCCTGGGTGATGCTCCTGGGCATGTCGGCGACGGCGTCGATCTTGTTCCCCGCGAAGCCGTTCTTCTATCGCGAGACGACCAGCGGCCGGGTCGTGCTCCATCCCGCCTCGGCGCTGGAGGAGCTCCGCCGCTCTGCGCCCGAGCACGCGTGCCGCGGGGACGAGCGGGGGGCCCCCTGAGCTGCGGCCGGCGTGCGTGAGGAACGGGCAACCGTAAGGGCGCCCCCAGGATTGGGGACGATTGCGCACATGGACCCACGACGTGGGTGATTTCGCGCTCCCTCGGGGCCTGCGGTATCGCCGACCCGGGGGAAACGCCTCGAACCTCCAATGATCTTCGCGAATCCGCGCGGCGCCGCATCGCGGGTCGCGGGCAGGCTATTTGCATTCCGTGAAGTCGGCAAACCGTTCGTCGAACAGCGGGAAGGGGTGGCGGTGCCCAGCGGGATGACGCGGTTCACGGCCGGGGCGCTCGCGGCATGCGGCGCCTTCGCCGCGGTGGAGGTTCTGCGCGCGGCGGGTGTGGCCGTCCACGGTCGGGCGTTCGTGTTGCTCGGGAGCACGGCCGCGGTGGTCGCCGCGACGGCCGCAGCCCGGAACGTCGCTCACGTCTGGCGCGGGCCGCTGATCGTCGATTTCCAGCGCGGAGACGGCCTGCTCTGCGACGCGCGCGAGTCGGTCGCCGTACGTGCGGCGGCCCAGCTCCGCGGGACGATGGGCGGCGCGGGCTACCTCCATCCGTGCCGGCTCGCGTTCTCCGCCTCCGCGTGGGCGGCCGCTGCGGTCCAGGCCGTCGTGCTCGTATCGCCCGATCGCGGCTCCTGGGAGTACCTGCCGGCGGCGGTCGGGCTCGTCGCGGTCGCGTTCGCCGGGCGGTTCCCCGCGACCCCGTTCTACTACCGGGAGACGGCGGGCGATTGCGTCGTCGTGTTTCCGGCGGAGGCCGCCTCCCGGCTCCTCGCCGGCGCGCGGCTTTCGCCGACACCGAGCCCGATGGCGCTCGCCGCGGGGACCGGTGAGCCGGGCGAAGCGACGGCCGGCACGCCGGACGGCGAGTCGAAGAAGACGCGGCGCGGCCAGCCGTCGGCCTAGGAGCTGGGCCATATCGCGCAATCTGGCGGGATGTGCGTGGGGACGCACATGACCCGGTCAGGGGTCTCCCCGTAACCTGGCGTGATCCGGCCGCACGTACACTCAGCGTACCTCATCGCCGGGCATGAGACATGCTACTACACCGGCGAACGGGCGAACCGCGGCAGGGGCCGCGATATCGCGCGCCGTACGGGAATTCGGATGCGCTCCGGTGAGCATGGCCATGCGAAGCTGAAGCTCGTGCTCGGCGCGGTCGGGATCGCGTCGATGCCGTGGCTCCTCTCGTGCCACCGCGACTCGCCTCCCCCCGAGGCTGCCGTCGCGGCGGTCCCGGTCCCCGTCGCCCCCGCCCCCTCGCCGCCGCCTCCGGTCACGGCAAGCGAGGCCGCGGAGAGCCGGCCGGTGCCCGCCGAGCCGGCCCGCCCGGCCGCGCCGGAAGTGGCCGCGCCCGCGGCGCCCGCCGAGCTCGTCGCGCGACTCGTCTCGCCGACCGAGGCGGAGCTCCGGTGGAAGGCGGCGGCGGGGATCGACCGCTACCAGGTCCTCCGCGGAGAGAAGGTCGTCGCGACCGTCGAGGGCACCACGGCGCGCGTGCCGGGCGTCGTGGCCGGGCGGCGGGCGTGCTTCGGCGTGCGCGCGCTGGACACGGCCGGGAACCCGTCGCTGCGCTCGCCCGAGGCGTGCGTGGTCGGCGCGGACGTGACGCCGCCGTCCGCTCCCGGCGCGCTGTCCGCGAAGGCGGCCGAGGGACGCGTCGAGCTCTCCTGGGCGGCGGCGCAGGACGACGTCGGCGTGGCCCGGTACGAGGTCCTCCGCGACGGCGCGCCGCTCGCCACGGCGACGCCGACCGCGACGACCGCCGTGGACGCGGGGGCGCGCGCCGCGAGGACGTACTGCTACACCGTCCGTGCATACGACGCGGCGACGAACGCGTCGCCCCCCGCCGGCCCCGCCTGCGTCACCGTCCCGGACACGACGCCGCCGACCGTCCCCGCCGAGGTCGCCGCTCGCCCGCAGGGCACGAACGGCGTCGCGGTCCGCTGGGCGCCCTCGACGGACGACGTCGGCGTGGCGCGCTACGAGGTCCTCCGCGGCGGCGAGCCCGCCGCCCGGACCGAGAAGCTCGAGGCGACCTTCTGGCCCCTCCGCGCCGCCGTCGAGCACTGCTTCGCCGTCCGCGCGTGCGACGCCGCCGGGAACTGCTCGGCCCCGTCGGCGGCAGCCTGCGTGACGCTGCCCGACGTGGAGCCGCCCTCGCGCGTCGCGCTCGTCACGGTGACGCCGGGACCCGACGAGGGGCTCACCGTTCACTGGACGTCCGCCCTGGACGACGTCGGGGTGGTCGAGTACGAGCTCCGCGACGGGGACCGCGTCGTCAGCGCGGGCCGGGAGCGCAGCGTGTTCGACCGCGATCTTCCTCCCGGGACGCGCCACTGCTACACGGTCGTCGCCCGGGACGCCGCGGGGAACGCGTCGCGCCCGTCGGAGCCGGCCTGCGCGACGACCCCGGACTCCACCCCGCCCACGCCGCCGCAGGATGTCGTCGCCGCGGTGCGATCGAGCCGGCAGGCGTACCTGTCCTGGGGAGCGGCCACCGACGACGTGGGCGTCGCAGGGTACGAGGTGCTGAAGGACGGCGTCGTGGTCGCGCGGACGTCCCAGCTGTCCGCGTGGTTCGACGACCTCCTGCCGGACCAGGAGTACTGCGCCTCGGTCCGCGCCCTCGACGCGGCCGGCAACCGCTCCGCGTCCTCCGCCCCGGTCTGCGTCCGCACGCCCAAGCCCGAGGCTCCGGCCGCGCCCTGGAACCTGACCGCGCGCCCCGCGCCGAAGCGGCTCGAGCTGTCCTGGGATCCGTCGCCGGATCCGGACGTCGTGTACGTGGTCTTCCGCGACAAGGGGACGGCGGACGCCGCGATCGGCATGACCTGCGCCCTCAAGTTCCAGGTCGTGGGGTCGGAGGCCGAGCAGCGCCGCTGCTACAGGGTCGCGGCGATGGACGCCGCGCGGCGCTCGTCCCCGAAGACGCTGCCGGTGTGCGCGTCCGCGAAGCTCGTCGGCGAGGAGGCGGGGCCGGCGGGAACCCGCGTCGCCGGCGCCGCGATGCCGTAGCGACGGTTGGCGCGCGATCCCCCGCCGCGACCGCACCGCACCGGGCCGCGGGCGACGGACGTAGTCGAACACGGCCGGTCCGGGGTAAGGTTCCCATCTCTGAGCCGGGGAGAGAGACGATGAGGCGCGCGACGCTTCGGTGGCTGGTGCTGTGCGCGGTGATCCCGCTGGTCGCCGGATGCGACAAGATCCGGCCTTCCCTCGGAGGCGTGGTCCTCACCCAGGCCGCGCGCTGCGCGGAGTGTCACGGGGACCCGGCCCGCGAGTCTTCGGCGGCGACGGATCCGCTGATCGCGGCGGCGCCACCTGCGGTTCCGTACGCGGACAGGGACCGGGCCGGCGAGATCGTCGGCGCGCACGATCGCCACCTCAGATCGGGACCCATCTCGCCGGCCTTCCCGTGCCAGACCTGCCACGTCCTGCCGGCGGGCTACTCGCACCAGCCGCAGGCCCAGGGCAAGGTGACGTTCTCGGGGCGCGCGAGCGTCTCGGAGTGGCCGGGGACGGCCGTCTTCCAGGCTCCCACCGCGCCCGTGTGGAACGGCGCCACGGCGGGAGGGGCCCGGACGTGCTCGGGCGTCTACTGCCACGGGAACTTCCCGAACGGGGCCGGCGCCGTCGAGGTGGCGTGGACCGGAGGGACCGTCTCCTGCGGCAGCTGCCACGGCATTCCGCCGCCGCCCCCGCACCCCGCGGTCGCCGCGGACCCCTCCGGCTGCGCGACGTGCCACCCGGATCCGGCCACGTCCGGATTGCACGTGGACGGAAAGCTCGAGTTCGTCGGCGCGGGGCACGACGCGAGCTGGATGGACGTCACCAGCCCGGGGTTCCACGCGGCGGAAGCGATCACCGGGCTCGACGCGTGCGCGCGCTGCCACGGCGCGACGCTCGCCGGCGGCGTCGTCGTGCCGGGCTGCGGCGCCTGCCACGATCAGAACCTGCCCGCCGGCGTCACGACGTGGTCGAAGAACTGCACGATGTGCCACGGCGGCGTCGAGGACGCGACCGGCGCGCCGCCGAAGGCGACCTGGGGGCACGGCGGCGATCCGGTGCGGACGGGCGCGCACCACGCGCACGTCGCGGCGGTGGACGGCCTCGCGCCGCCGATCGCGTGCACGACGTGTCACCCGTCGCATCAGGACGCGCTCGAGCCCGGCCACGTCGCCGGGACGACCGCCGTCGTGACGTTCGACACGCTCGCCACGCCGCCCGGCGGGCCCGCGCCGGTCTGGGATCGCCAGACGGCGACGTGCTCCGCCACCTACTGCCACGGGGCGACGCTCGCGGGCGGGAGCAACACCGCTCCGGTCTGGACCACGCTGGACGGCTCGCAGGACGCGTGCGGCACGTGCCACGGGATCCCGCCGCCCGCGCCGCATCCCACGGTCGCCAGCGACCGGACGGTGTGCATCGCCTGCCACCCCGCGACCGTGGACGCGGCGGGCGCGATCATCCCGCCGTCGTCGGGGGGCAAGCACCTCGACGGGATCATCGAGTCGCAGGGGCACCCGGCGGACTGGATGGACACGACCAGCACCGGGTTCCACGCCTACGGCGCGGACCGCGGCCTCGCGCTCTGCGAGAGCTGCCACGGCCAGGATCTCTCCGGCGGACCGGCGAACGTCGCCTGCGGGACCTGCCACGACCAGAACCTCCCGGTCGGCGTCGCGAGCTGGAAGACGAACTGCACGATGTGCCACGGCGGGACGAACGACCAGACCGGCGCGCCGCCGCGCACGACCTGGGGCCAGTCGTCCGATCCGATCCGCACCGGCGCGCAC
>DASVZX010000024.1:0-2382 GCA_036391435.1 Anaeromyxobacter sp.
CTTGGAGCGGAGCTGGTAGCGGAGGAAGTTCGGGATGGCGATCGCGGCGAGGATGCCGATGATGGCGACGACGATCATGAGCTCGATGAGGGTGAAGCCCTTGGCCTTCTTCATTGCGCCTCCAGAGCGCACTCTCGGCGCTCGCGTTGTGCCGGGCGGCCCGTGCCGCCCGGAGACGAGGGGGGGCTGTAGCACGGGCGATGCCAGAGGGATCCCGGCGCAAGGGTGCGAGATCCGGGGCCGCCGGAGCGAGTGACGTTGACGGGAAGGGGCAGCGGGTGCCTCCGGCCTGCCCTTTTTCGTCAGCCCGTCCCCGGGACGCGGGACCGGACGGCGGGGACGGCCCGGCGGCCCCGCGGGCGACGGGCCCGCCATTGACGGCGCGTTCCCCCGCACCGATCATGCGCGGCGATGATCCTGCGCACCGAGGCGCTCACCAAGACCTTCGAGGTCGGCGTCCGCCGACGCCAGGTCCACGCGGTGGACGGGCTCACGCTCTCCGTGAACGAGGGCGAGATCTTCGGCTTCGTGGGGCCGAACGGCGCGGGCAAGACCACGACCATCAAGATGCTGATGGGGCTCATCTTCCCGACGAGCGGGAAGGCCTGGATCTTCGACGCGCCGATCCCGAGCGACGCCTCGAAGTCCCGCATCGGCTACCTCCCCGAGCACCCGGCCTGGTACGAGTTCCTCACCGGGCTCGAGGCGATGCGCTTCTTCGCGCGCCTCTCCGGCGTGCCGCGCGCGGAGGAGGGCCGCCGCTGCGAGGAGCTCCTCGGGCTCGTCGGGCTCTCCGGCGCCGCCGACCGGCAGATCCGCAAGTACTCGAAGGGCATGCAGCAGCGGCTCGGGATCGCGCAGGCGCTCGTGGGCGACCCCGCGTTCGTCGTGCTCGACGAGCCCATGAGCGGGCTCGACCCGGTGGGACGCAAGGAGGTCCGCGACCTGATCGTGGAGCTCAGGCGCCGCGGCAAGACCGTCTTCTTCTCGACCCACATCCTGCCGGACGTCGAGGCGCTCTGCGATCGCGTCGGCGTCATCATCGACGGGAAGCTGCGCGACGTCGGCAAGCTCGACGCGCTCCTCTCGGCGCGGGTGACCGGCGTCGAGGCGACCTTCTCCGGGCGCGGCGCGGAGGGCCCGTTCGCCGGCGCGACCCTCGTCGCGCGCGAGGGGGAGCGGCTCGCGTGGTCGTTCGCCGACGAGGCCGCGGCGGACGCGGCGGTCCGCGCGGTGGTCCAGGCCGGGGGCCGCGTCTCGGCGCTCACCTCCCACCGCGAGACGCTCGAGGACTTCTTCATGCGGCGCCTCGAGGGGGACGCCCCGGCGGCCGCGCCGGACGGCGCCGCCGCGCGGGCGGGCTAGGGCCGGGCGGCGGTGGACGGGCTCCGCATCGCGATCGGCGCCTGGGTCCTCGCGGTGGGCGCCGCGGTGGGGAGCTTCCTCAACGTCGTCATCGCGCGCGTCCCGGCGGGCGAGTCGATCGTGTCGCCGGGCTCGCGCTGCCCGCGCTGCCGCGCGCCGATCCGGTGGTGGGACAACCTGCCGATCGTGTCCTGGCTCGTCCTGCGCGGCCGCTGCCGCAGCTGCGGCGCGCCCATCCCGGCGCGCTATCCCCTCGTCGAGCTCCTGGGCGCCGCCGCCGCGTTCGTGGCCTGGCGCCGGCACGGCCTCTCGGCCGGCGCGGCGGCGGAGCTCGTCTTCGTCGCGTTCCTCGTCGCCCTCGCGTTCACCGACCTCGCGACCTGGCTCCTCCCGCACGCGCTCACCTGGCCGCTCCTCGGCGCCGGCCTCGTCGCCTCCGCGCTCGGGCTCTCCGGCGCGCCGTCGCTCGCGTCCTCCGCCGCGGGCGCGGCGATCGGCTTCGGCGTCTTCGCGGCGATCGCGTGGATCGCGAAGCGGATCGCCCGCAGGGAGGCGATGGGCCTCGGCGACGTGTGGCTCCTCGCCGGCATCGGGGCGTGGGAGGGGGCGGCGGCGCTCCTCCCGGTCGTGCTCCTCGCGTCCGTCCAGGGGAGCGTGGTCGGGCTCGCCCTCGTCGCGATCGGCAAGGCCCAGCCCGGCCCTCCCCCGGACGCCCCGCCGGCGGACGACGAGGAGGCGTGGGTGCCGCCGCGGAACGCGGTGCCGTTCGGCCCGTTCCTCGCGCTCGGGGCGGTCGAGTGGCTCTGGCTCGCGGACCGGCTCGCGGCGATCGTGCCCGCGCTCGGCGTGTTCCGCTGAGGCGGGCTGCGGTACGCTCGCCCGGTGCGCGCCGTCCACCTCCGGCTCGTCCTCGTCCTCGACGCCGCCGCGCTCGGCGCGGCCGGCGCGGCGCTCGTGCTCGGCGCGGGCCTCCCGCTCGCGGCGCGGGCCGCGCTCTCGCCCGCCGCCGTCGTGGCG
>DASVZX010000025.1:0-6768 GCA_036391435.1 Anaeromyxobacter sp.
GGGCGTCGGCTCGATCATCGACCTCCTGAACGCGCAGGCCGCCCTCGAGCTCGCCCAGGCCGAGAGCGTCCGCGCCCGCGCCGACTACCTCGTCTCCCTCGCGCAGCTGGCGCGCGCGTCGGGCCGCCTCGACGCGGCCGCCCGCGACGCGGCCCTCGCGCCGCCGACCGACGCGCGCGGCGGCGCGGCGAGCGGCGCCGCCGCGGGGCCCGATCGCTCGGCCGCGGCCCCGGCGAAGTAGCGGGCGCCCTCACTCGCGCCGCGGCGCCTCCCGGTCACCCGGGCTCCTCCGCCCGGACGTGCCCATCCTTTCTCGCAGAAAGGAGTCCCACCGTGGACAAGGATCGGATCAAGGGGAAGGTCGACGAGATCAAGGGCAGCGTGAAGCAGCGGATCGGCGGAGCCACCAAGGACCGCTCCACCCAGGCCGAGGGCTTCGTCGAGGAGCAGAAGGGCAAGCTCCAGAGCGGCGTCGGCAAGATGAAGGACGAGGCGCGCGCGGAGCACGAGAAGCGACGCGAGCCGGAAGAGCCGTAGGCCGGAGGCGACGTGAGGGCGAGGCGGGGGAGGCCCCGGCCGCCGGGTGGTGGCCGGGGCTCCCTCGTCCGTCCGTGCGGCGGGCCCGAGGGCGAGGCGCGGTGGGCCGGCCTACCAGCCGCAGCGCGCGCCGGCGTTCTGCTTCTTCAGCCACGCCCGGAGCGGCGCGTAGTAGGCGAGGAGCGGGCCCGCGTCCGCCTTGCGCTGCCCCGTGATCGCCTCCATCGCGTCCGGCCAGGGCCGCGAGGCGCCCATCGACATCATCTTGTTCAGCCGCTCACCCGCCGCCTTCGAGCCGTAGAAGGTGCACTCGTGGATGGGGCCCTTCCACCCGGCGGCGCGGCAGAGCGCCTCGTGGAACTGGTACTGGTAGATGCGGGCGAGGAAGTAGCGGAGGTACGGCACGTTCGCGGGGACGTGGTACTTCGCGCCGGGGTCGAAGTCCCTCTGGTCGTCGCGCGGCGTCGGCTCGGAGACCCCCTGGTACTGCCGGCGGAGCTCCCACCAGCGCGCGTTCCAGCGGTCGGGCTTCACCTTCCCGGAGAAGACCTCCCACCGCCACTGGTCGACGAGACGCGCGAACGGCAGGAAGGCGACGCCCTCGAGCGCGTTCTTCATCTGGTAGTTGAGGACGGCGCGCTCGTCCTTCGGCACCTGCGCGATGAGCCCGACCTGCTGGAGGTAGCTCGGCGTCATCGAGAGCGGCGAGATCGTGTCGCCGAGCGCCTCGTGGAACCCGTCGTTCGCGCTGCCCTGGTACAGGAACGGCTGGTTCACGTAGGCGCGCTGGTAGTAGTTGTGGCCGAGCTCGTGGTGGATGGTGATGAAGTCCTCCTCGATCGGCCGGATGCACATCTTGATGCGCAGGTCGCCGGAGGAGGTGACGTCCCACGCGCTGGCGTGGCACACGACCTCGCGGTCGCGCGGCTTGGTCAGCATCGAGCGCTCCCAGAACGTCTTCGGGAGCGGGTCGAGGCCCAGCGAGACGTAGAACCCCTCGGCGCGCCTCGCCATCTTGATCGGGTCGTACTTCTGCCGCTGCAGCGCCGCGGTGAGGTCGACCGAGCCGGCGCCCGGGTAAGGCTCGAGGTCCTTGTAGAGGTTCGACCACTCCTGCGCCCAGATGTTGCCGAGCAGGTGCGCCGGGATCGGCTTCCCGTCCGGCACGACGGCCTTCCCGTAGATCTTCTGGAGCCGGCCCCGGACGTAGCAGTGCAGGTCGTCGTAGAGCGGCTTCACCTCGCCCCAGAGCCGGTCGACGTCGGCCTCGAGCTCGGCCGGCGTCATGTCGTAGCCCGAGCGCCACAGCGCGCCGAGGTCGTCGAACCCGATCTCCTGCGCGCCCTCGTTGCCGAGCGCGACGAGCCGCTCGAAGAGCGGCTTCATGTCGCGCGAGATGGTGTGCCAGCCGACCCACGCCTCGCGGAGCTGCGCGTCGCTCCGGCTCTTCTGGAAGATCTGCTCCGTCCCGAGGATGTCGTAGCAGGGCGCCGCCTTGCCGCCGGTCGCGTGGCCGCACCACTTCCCCTTCCCGTACATGCCACCGAGCTTCGCCGCGACGTCCGCGAGCTCGCGCCGCTTCGCCGGGTCGCGCGGCGCGGGGAGCGTGGACCCGATCTTGAGGAGGTGGAGCATCCGCCTCGTGTCCGGATCCGCCTGGACGCCGTCGAACCGGGCGGCCTCCGGCACGATGCGGGACATGTACGCCATGAGGTCCTCGTTCATCGCGGCGAGGTTCCGCTCGGTGTCGTCCGTGATGTACGTCTGGTTGATCCAGTCCGCGGTCGACGCCCGGACGGTGAGCCGCTTCAGCTCGTCGTTCACCTGCGCGACGAACGACTTCGCCTCCGCGGCGGTCGGCGCGCCGCCGGACGTCCCGCGCGCGGGGGGAGCCGGGGCGGCGGCCGCCCCGGCGTCGGGGACCGCCGGCTCGGCGGACCGGGGGCCCGGGACGGTCGTCCGCGCGGGAGGCGCGCTCTGCGCCGCGCGCGCGGGTGGGGACGAGACGAGGAACGCGGCGATCGCGGCGAGCGCGCCGCGGGCGATGGAGGTCGTCATGGCGGCCCATCGTAGCCGCCGCCCTCGCCCGGCGCACCGACCGATTTCGAGCCGCGGTCACCCGCGGTCGACAGGGGTCACCGCCGCCGGCCTGCCGGACCGGTCAGGGCTGAGGCATGCCGTGCCGCTCGTTCGCGAAGGTCCCGGCGAAGTCGCGCGGCGCCTCGTGGCGCGAGAAGAGCGCGCACCGCTCGCAGGACCAGCTGTCCCAGTCCAGCTTCACCGCGACGTCGAGGCACGAGTCGTAGTGGAGGCAGTAGAGGTTCCGGTGTCCGGAGACGGTGGTCTCCGACCGGATGAGCTGGGCGAGCGGCGAAGGATTGGGCTGCGCGTACATCCGACCTCCCGGGTACCCGGGGACGAACAGGCGAGCGCGTGGTCCATTCCCCACGCGTGACGGCGACGGGTCGGCACGAAGGTGCATCGGTCGGGATGTCGGGCAAAGCCCCGGGTGGGTACATGGGCGGCGAGAATGCGGCTCAATACCGGCGTCCCGTGGGTTGACGCGGACTTGTGCGTGCGGCAAGGTGCCTCGTCTCCCTCTGGGACGTATTCACCAACCGTTCATGGAGGCGCCGCGGCGGCGATTCGCCGCTCCGTGAGGGCGACGTGATTCACTCCGAGTCCTGTATCGCGTGTGACGTCGTCCGCGGCGCCCGCCGGACGCCCGGCGGGATCCTGCTTCGCGAGGGTGGCCTCGTGCTGCACGCGCTCCCGGATCCCTCCCCGCTCCGCGGCTGGGTGGTCCTGACGAGCGAGCGCCACGCGCCGGCGTGGGCGGACCTCGACGCCCGCGCGCTGTCCGCGCTCGGGCCGCTCGCGGCGCGGGTGATGGCGGCCCAGCGGGCCGCGCTCGGGGCCGAGCACGTCTACGCGTTCTCGATCGGGGACGCCGTCCGGCACTTCCACCTCCACCTCGTCCCCCGCTACGCGGAGACGCCGGAGCGGCTCCGGGGGCGAAGGTGCTTCGAGGGGGGGCCGGACGACATGCTGCCGGACGAGGAGCTCGAGGGCGCGGCACGCGCCGTCGCCCAGGCCGCGCTGCGCGGGTGAGGCCGGCCGGCGACCTCGACCCCGCCCCCCACGCCCGGCCTCGCTCCCCGCTCCCCCGGGCAGCGTCCGGGGGAGCGGGTCAGGGAGAGGGGTCGCCCGCGACGAGCGGCTCCAGCCCTTCCCGGAAGGAAGGGAACGCGAGCGCGACGCCCAGCTCCGTCCGCGTCCGCTCGGACAGGATCCGCCTGCTCGCCCCGCCCGCCGGGGCGTCCCCTCGCCGCGGCGCGATCCCGATCCGCCCCGCGATCCACTCGACCACCTCGCGCCGCCGCGCCGGGTGCGCGTCGCTGCCGTGGTAAACCGCGCCCGCGCGTCCGCGATCGAGCGCCGCGAGCACGACCGAGGCCGCGTCCTCGAGGTGGCAGAAGTTCATCCAGGCGTCGTCGCCCGGCCCGAGCGCGAGCGCGCCGGACCGGACGCGCTCCACGAGCCCCGTGCGCCCCGGTCCGTAGAGGCCCGAGAGCCTGACGATCGACGCGCGCAGCGCCGGCTCCGCCGCCCGGGCGACGAGCCGCTCCGCCTCGACGAGCACCTCCGCGGTCGCGCTCGCGGGGGCGGGCGGCGTCGCCTCGTCCACGTCCGAGCCGTCCCGGCGTCCGAACACGCCCGTCGAGCCCGTGTAGACGAACGCCCGCGCGCCGCCGCGCGCCGCGGCCGCGAGGAGCGCCCGGTTCGCGTCCACGTAGGCGGCCCGGTACGCGGCGACGCCGTCGGCGGACGCCGACTGGCACGCGACGATCGCGTCCACGGCGGGCAGGTCCACCTCCGCGCCCGGCGCCGCGAGGTCGAGCGCGAGCGGCGAGACCCCGATCCACGAGAGCGCCGCCGCCCGCGCGGGGTCCCTGCGCACGCCGGTCACCCGGTCGCCGCGCGCGACGAGCCGCCGTGCGATCGCCGTCCCGAGCCATCCGCATCCCGCCACGAGCACGTGCATGGTCATGTCATTATGTCCCGGCGAGCGGGCCGCCGCCGCGCGGCCGGGAGGTCGGACATGGCCGGAGAAGGCCTGACGCTGCGCTCCACCGTGACGCTCCGCGGAGGCGTCGAGATGCCGCGCCTCGGCCTCGGCGTCTGGCAGACCGCGCCCGGCGAGGAGACGCGCCGCGCGGTCGCCGCCGCGCTCGCCTGCGGCTACCGGCACGTGGACACCGCGCGCGCCTACCGGAACGAGGCCGACGTCGGCGCCGCCATCCGGGAGAGCGGGTTGCCCCGCGCCGAGGTGTTCGTCACGACGAAGCTCTGGAACGCCGACCACGGGTACGAGAAGGCCCTGCGCGCGATCGACCAGAGCCTCGAGAGCCTCGGGATGGAGCAGGTGGACCTGTTCCTCGTCCACTGGCCCGTCGAGGGGATCCGGCGGGACACCTGGCGCGCGATGGAGCGGATCCTCGCCGAGGGCAAGGCTCGCGCCGTCGGCGTGTCCAACTACACGGTCCGGCACCTCGACGAGCTGCTCGCGGGCGCGAAGGTGCCGCCCGCGGTGAACCAGGTCGAGCTCAACCCCTTCCTGTACCAGCGGGCGCTGCTCGACCACTGCCGCCGGCACGGGATCCAGCCCGAAGCGTACGGGCCGCTCGCCCGCGCGCACAAGCTGGACGACCCGGCGCTCGGCGCCGTCGCCCGCAAGCACCGCCGGACGCCGGCGCAGGTGATGCTGCGCTGGGGCCTCCAGCACGACCTCGTCGTCATCCCCAAGTCCGTCCGGCCGGAGCGGATCCGCGAGAACGCCGACGTGTTCGGCTTCGCGCTCGACGCCGAGGACCTGGCCGCGCTCGACGGGCTCGACGAGGGCTACCGGACGAGCTGGGATCCCTCGGACGTGCCGTAGGGCGGCGGCCGGCGCGGCGCGCGGCGGGCTACCCGTGCACCGCCCGGCCGAAGTCGCGCATCCAGGCGAGCTCGTCCTTCGAGAGCGGCCCGCGGTCCACGGCGGCGAGGTTCTCGCGCAGCTCCTTCGCGGTGCGCGGCCCGGAGAGCACGACGTCGACGTGCGGGCTCGCGAGCGCCCACCGGTAGCAGTCGCCCGCGGTCATGACGTTCCCCGTCCAGCGGCGCGGCCGCCGCAGGAGCTTCCGCCAGGCGGTCGCCGTGTACGCGACGATCGCGGGGTGCCTCCGCGCGAGGTGCGGGAAGACGTCCCGCTCCGCGCCCGGGTGCGCCGCGTTGTAGCGGATCTGCAGGAGGTCCACGATGGAGTCCTCGGCGAGCCGGCCCGCGCGCGGCCGATCGTGGGTCGTGACGCCGATCGCGCGGATCTTCCCCTCCTCCTTCAGCCGCGCGAGCTCCTCCTGCACGGCGCCGGTGAACGCGGACATCTTCGAGAGCCACGAGAGCTGGAGGACGTCGAGGTAGTCCGTCCCCAGCGTCCTCAGCCGCTTCTCGGCGGCCTTGCGCACCCAGCCCCGGAAGTGGCCGAGGAAGGGCCCCGTCGCGACGACGTACCGCGCGCGATCGCGGCGGAGGGCGTCGTTCAGCGCCGGGGTGAGCCCCTTCATGTTCGGGAACCAGAAGACGTACTGGATGCGCTCGAGCGCCTCGCGCGCTCCCGCCTCGTCGAGGCCGAAGGATCCCGACAGCCCGAGCCGGAAGATGGGCTTCTTCAGGGCCGTCACGTCGCGGGTGAGGAAGTCGGTGGGCATGGCCAAATGATCCCGCGCCCGGGCACGGACGTCGAGTCGATCGGAGAAGAGCCGGCGGCCTGCATCGAGGCGGCACCCCGCCGCCCGCGCGGGTTCGCCGTGAAGCGATCCATGCACGCGTCGCCGAATACCCGGCGCGCCGAGCGGTCGTTGTGCACCCGGCAGGCGAGCCGGCAGTTCTCCTCGGTGGAGGGCCCGCCCAGGGCCCGCGGGACGACGTGATCGATCTCCACGCGGAGCGTCGATCCGCAGATCTCCCCCGAGGCGAGCCGGAACTGGCACCTCCCGCCGTCGCGCTTCCAGACCGCGCGCCGGACGTGCGCCGGGACGTAGCCGGGGCCCGAGGAAGGAGGCGGGACGGCCCGCGGCTTCGCCACGAGCCCCTTCCGCTTCGCGGAGCGCTCGAGGAGCAGGTCGAGGCCGGCCGTGAGGATCTCCTCGATCCCGGCGTTCGGGTGGGAGTGGGAGAGGGCGTCGCGAG
>DASVZX010000026.1:0-11635 GCA_036391435.1 Anaeromyxobacter sp.
CGAGATGGTGGGGCTCGTCGGCGCGCCGTCGCTGCGCGCCCGCGCGAAGAACCTCGTCGCCGTCCGGCTCCCCGCCGGCGCGCGGCTCCTGGAGGCGGCATGATCGCCGGCTCGACGACCCGGGCGGGCCCGCCCGCCGACCGCCCCGCGGCGCCGCGCCTCGACCCCGCCGCGATCCGCGCCGAGTTCCCGATCCTGCGCCAGACGGTCCGGGGCAAGCCGCTCGTCTACCTCGACAACGCGGCGACCACGCAGAAGCCGCGGGCCGTCATCGACGCCGTCCGCCGCTACTACGAGGAGGACAACGCGAACGTCCACCGCGGCGTCCACCTCCTCTCCGAGCGCGCGACGCGCGGCTACGAGGAGGCGCGCGTGAAGGTGGGCCGGTTCGTCGGCGCGAGGGACCCGCGCGAGGTCGTCTTCACGCGCGGGACGACGGAGTCGGTGAACCTCGTCGCGCAGACCTTCGGCCGCACGCGCGTCGGCGCCGGCGACGAGGTGCTCGTCACCGGCATGGAGCACCACTCGAACATCGTGCCCTGGCAGCTGCTCTGCGCCGAGAAGGGCGCGGCCCTGAAGGTCGTGCCGGTCACCGACGCCGGCGACCTCGACCTCGACGCCCTGGACCGGCTGCTCGGCCCGCGCACGCGGATCCTCGCCGTGACGCAGGTCTCGAACGCGCTCGGGACGGTGAACCCGCTCCCCGAGATCGTCGCGCGCGCGAAGGCGAAGGGCGTCCCGGTCCTCGTCGACGGCGCCCAGGGCGTGCCGCACCTCGGGTTCGACGTCCTCGCCTCCGGGGCGGACTTCTACGCCTTCAGCGGGCACAAGATGTACGGGCCCACCGGGATCGGCGTGCTCTGGGGCAAGCGCGAGCACCTCGACGCCATGCCGCCCTGGCAGGGCGGCGGCGACATGATCCTCTCGGTCACCTTCGAGAAGACGACCTGGAACGCCCTGCCGTACAAGTACGAGGCCGGGACGCCGCACATCGCGGGCGCCATCGGGCTCGGCGCCGCGGTGGACTGGCTCTCCGGGGTGGGGCTCGCCGCGATCGCGGCGCACGAGGAGGCGCTCGTCGCCCGCGCCGTCGAGGCGCTCGGCGAGATCCCGGAGCTCCGGCTCTTCGGGACGCCCCGGCGCCGCGCCGCCGTCGTCTCGTTCCTGCTCGGCGACGTCCACCCGCACGACCTCGCGACGATCCTCGACCGGCACGGGATCGCGGTGCGCGCCGGCCACCACTGCGCCCAGCCCCTCATGCAGCGCTTCGGCGTCGCCGCCACGGCGCGCGCGTCGTTCGCGGCCTACAACACCCTCGAGGACGTGGACGCGCTCGTCCGCGGCCTGCAGGCGGCGCGGGAGGTCTTCGCGTGAGCTCGGAGCTGTCCGATCTCTACCAGGAGGTCGTCCTCGACCACGGGAAGCACCCGCGCAACTTCGGGCCGCTCGAGGGCGCCACGCACCACGCCGAGGGCCTGAACCCGCTCTGCGGCGACCACTTCACCGTCCACGCGAAGGTGGAGGACGGCGTCGTCCGGGAGGCGCGCTTCGAGGGGAGCGGCTGCGCGATCTCGAAGGCCTCGGCCTCGGTCATGACCGGGATCGTGAAGGGGAAGACCGCCGCGGAGATCGAGCGAATCTTCGAGCGGTTCCACAGGCTCGTGACGGAGGGGCCGGCCGAGGGCGACGAGGAGGACCTCGGGAAGCTGGCGGTGTTCGGCGGCGTCCACGACTACCCGACGCGCGTGAAGTGCGCGAGCCTCGCCTGGCACGCGCTCCGCGCGGCGCTCGGGGGCGCGCGGGAGCCCGTCTCGACGGAGTGAGCGGCGGATGGAGCGGAAGGCGGTCACGACCACGAGGGAGGTCCCCGCGCTGCAGGTGCCGAGCGGGTACCAGGTGCTGCTGCCCGCCGGCACCTGGCTCGCCGTGCAGCAGACGCTCGGCGGCCAGTTCACCTGCTTGACGGAGTCGGGCGGCCTCGTCCGCGTCGACGGCAAGGACGCCGACGCGCTCGGCCCCGAGTACGAGGCGGAGGCGAGGAAGGCCGCGGACGAGCGCGCCGCCGCGTCCGCCGGGCCGTTCGACGAGGAGAAGGTCTGGGAGGCGCTCCGCCAGGTGTACGATCCGGAGATCCCCGCCTCGATCGTCGAGCTCGGGCTCGTCTACGTCGTCGCCGCCGAGCCGGCCGACGGCGGACACCGCGTCGCGGTGAAGATGACGCTCACCGCGCCCGGCTGCGGGATCGGCCCGGTCCTCGTCGAGGACGTCCGGCGCGCGGTGCTCTCGGTGCCCGGCGTCGTGGACGTCGAGGTCGAGCTCGTCTTCGACCCGCCCTGGGACCCCTCGCGCATGAGCGAGGCGGCGAAGCTGCAGCTCGGGTTCATGTAGACCCGTCCCATTCGGGGCCCCCTCGCCGC
Organism: Anaeromyxobacter sp.; assembly: GCA_036391435.1. Taxonomy (GTDB): domain Bacteria; phylum Myxococcota; class Myxococcia; order Myxococcales; family Anaeromyxobacteraceae; genus Anaeromyxobacter. The sequence goes on from DASVZX010000026.1 coordinate 2,418, forward strand.
GGCGCACCGCCGCGGGCCGCCGCGAGGCTATGGTTTACGCCTTTCCAGGGGCACCGGAGGCGGGTTGAACGGCGAGTCAATCCTCGAGACGCGCGACCTCGTGAAGGCGTTCGCCGGCTTCGTCGCGGTGAACGGGGTCTCGCTCGACGTCCGCCGGGGCACGATCCACGCGCTCATCGGCCCGAACGGCGCGGGGAAGACGACCTTCTTCAACCTCCTCACGCGCTTCCTGCCGGTGACGCGGGGCGCGATCCGCTTCAAGGGCGAGGACATCACGCACGCCCGCCCCGCCGACGTGGCGCGGCGCGGCATGGTGCGCTCGTTCCAGGTCTCGGCGGTGTTCCCCGACCTCACCGCGCTCGAGAACGTGCGGGTTGCCCTGCAGCGGTCGCTCGGGACGTCGTTCCACTTCTGGCGCTCCGAGAAGAGCCTCGACGTCCTCGACGCGCGCGCGGCGGAGCTCCTCGCCGAGGTGGGGCTCGAGGCGCACCGCGACACCGTCACGGTCGAGCTCCCCTACGGGCGCAAGCGCGCGCTCGAGCTCGCGACGACGCTCGCGCTCGAGCCCGAGCTCATGCTGCTCGACGAGCCGACGCAGGGGATGGGGCACGAGGACGTGGGCCGGGTGGTGGCGCTCATCCGGCGCGTGGCGAAGGGGCGCACGGTCCTCATGGTCGAGCACAACCTCTCGGTCGTGCAGGACCTCGCCGACCGCGTGACGGTGCTCGCGCGCGGCAGCGTCCTCGCCGACGGCACGTACGCGGAGGTGTCGCGGGATCCCGCGGTGCTCGAGGCGTACATCGGGGTGCCGGCATGAGCGCCGCCCCCGCCGCCGCCGCCCGCCCGGCCGAGCTCCTGCGCGTCTCGGCGCTCCACGCCTTCTACGGCGAGTCGCACATCCTCCACGGCGTGGACCTCTCGGTGGGGGCGGGCGAGCTCGTGACGCTCCTCGGGCGCAACGGCTCGGGCCGGACGACGACGCTCAAGGCGATCCTCGGCCTCGTGGACCGGCGCACCGGGTCCATCGTGGTGAACGGCCGCGAGACGATCGGGATGCCGTCCCACCGGATCGTCCACCTCGGGCTCGGCTACTGCCCGGAGGAGCGCGGGATCTTCGCCTCGCTCACCGCGGAGGAGAACCTCACCCTCCTGCCGACGGTCGGATCGGACGGCATGTCGGTGGACGAGCTGTACGCGATGTTCCCGAACCTGAAGGAGCGCCGCAGGAGCCCGGGCTCGCGCCTCTCCGGCGGCGAGCAGCAGATGCTCGCGCTGGCGCGCATCCTCCGCACGGGGGCGCGGCTCCTCCTCCTCGACGAGATCACCGAGGGGCTCGCGCCCGTGATCGTCCAGGCGCTGGGGCGCGCGGTGCGGACGCTGAAGGAGCGCGGCTACACCGTCATCCTCGTGGAGCAGAACTTCCGCTTCGTCGCGCCCCTCGCCGATCGCCACTTCCTCCTGGAGCGGGGGCACGTCGTGGACGTCGTCGCACGGCCCGAGCTGGAGGGCCGGATGGACTCGCTGCAACGCTTCCTCGGCGTCTGACCGGGGAGAAAGGGAACGAACCATGAGAGGCGTCTCCCGCATCACCGTCGTCCTCGCCGTCCTCGCGCTCGCGGGCGCCGCGTTCGCCGCGCCACCCAAGGCACCCAAGGTCTCCGACGGCGTCGTGAAGATCGGCGTCCTGACCGACATGACCGGCTTCTACTCCGACCTCGCCGGGCCGGGCTCCGTCCTCGCGGTGAAGATGGCGGTGGCGGACTTCGGCGGGAAGGTGCTCGGCAAGCCCATCGAGGTGATCTCCGCGGATCACCAGAACAAGCCGGACATCGCCTCCAACACGGCGCGGAAGTGGTTCGACGAGGACAAGGTGGACGCCGTCGTCGACCTCGTGAACAGCGGCACCGCGCTCGCGGTCATGCCGGTCGCCAACGAGAAGAAGCGGATCACGCTGCTGTCCGGTCCGGCCACCACCGCCATCACCGGCGAGAAGTGCACCCCGTACAACGTGCACTACACGTACAACAACTGGGCGCTCGCCAACGGCACGGGGCGCGAGGTCGTGAAGAACGGCGGCGACACCTGGTTCTTCATCACCGCCGACTACGTCTTCGGCAAGTCGCTCGAGGCCGACACCGCGAAGGTCGTCACCGAGTCGGGCGGCAAGGTCCTCGGCCACGCCCTCCACCCCCAGAGCAGCAGCGACTTCTCGAGCTACCTGCTCCAGGCGCAGGCGTCCGGCGCGAAGGTCATCGGCATGGCCAACGCCGGCGCGGACACCATCAACACCATCAAGCAGGCGAAGGAGTTCGGGATCACGCCGAAGCAGACCCTCGCCGGCCTCCTCGTCTTCATCTCCGACGTCCACAGCCTCGGGCTCGACATCGCGAAGAACCTCTACCTCACCACCGCGTTCTACTGGGACCTCGACGACGCGACGCGGGCCTGGTCGAAGAGGTTCCAGAACCACCCGGACAACGCGAAGAAGGCCATGCCCACGATGGTGCAGGCCGGCCTCTACTCCGCCACGACGCAGTATCTCAAGGCGATCCAGGCGGCCGGCACGGACGCGGCCGACGCGGTCATCGCCAAGATGAAGGCGACGCCGGTGAACGACTTCTTCGGCAAGGGGAGGATCGGCCCCGACGGCCTCTTCCGGCACGACATGTACCTCGTGCAGGTGAAGAGTCCGCAGGAGTCGAAGTACCCGTGGGACTACTACAAGATCGTGAAGAAGATCCCGCCGGACCAGGCGTTCCCGAGCGTCGAGGCCCAGGCCTGCCCGCTCGTGAAGAAGTAGCCCACGCCGCGCCGCCGCCCGCCCCGCGCGCGGGGGCGGGCGGCCGGCGCGAGAGGCTCCATGACCCAGGCGCTCTTCGGCCAGCTCCTCCTCGGCCTCATCAACGGCTCGTTCTACGCCCTGCTCTCGCTCGGGCTCGCGATCATCTTCGGGCTGCTCAACGTCGTGAACTTCGCGCACGGGGCGCAGTACATGATCGGCGCGTTCGCCGCCTGGATGGCGATGAGCTACCTGGGGATCGGGTACTGGTGGGCCCTGCTCCTCGCGCCCGTCGCGGTGGGCCTGCTCGGGGTGATCGTGGAGCGGCTCATGCTGCGACGCCTGCAGGGGCTGGACAACCTCTACGGGCTCCTCCTCACCTTCGGCCTCACCCTCATCGCGGAGGGGCTGTTCCACCACGCCTACGGCAACTCCGGGTACTCGTACCCGGTCCCGGAGGTGCTGCGGGGCGGCGTGAACCTCGGCTTCATGTACCTGCCCATCTACCGGGGCTGGGTGGTGGTCGTCTCGATCTTCGTCTGCACGATGACGTGGTTCGTCGTCGAGCGCACGAAGCTCGGCGCCTACCTCCGCGCCGGCACCGAGAACCCGCGCCTGCTGCAGGCGTTCGGCGTGAACGTGCCGCTCATGTCCACGATCACCTACGGCTTCGGGGCGGCGCTCGCGGGGTTCGCGGGCGTGATGGCGGCGCCGGTGTACCAGGTGACCCCGCTCATGGGCAGCTCGCTCGTCATCGTCGTCTTCGCGGTCGTGGTGATCGGGGGGATGGGCTCCATCGCCGGGTCGATCCTGACCGGGCTCGGGGTCGGCGTCGTCGAGGGGCTCACGAAGTTCGTGTACCCGGAGGCGTCGGCCGTCGTCGTCTTCGTCCTGATGGCCCTCGTGCTCCTCGTGCGCCCGGCGGGGCTCTTCGGGAGGACGCGGTGAGCACGCGCGCGCTGCGGATCGTCGCGTGGTCGTCGCTCCTCGTCCTCGGCGTGGCGGCGCCGTTCCTCGTGTACCCGGTGTTCGCGATGAACGTGCTGTGCCTCGCGCTGTTCGCGAGCGCCTTCAACCTCCTCCTCGGCTACACCGGGCTCCTCTCCTTCGGCCACGCCGCCTTCCTCGGCTCCGCCGCCTACGTGACCGGCTACACGGTGAGGTCGTGGGGCTTCCCGCCCGAGCTCGGCGTGGTCGCGGGCACCGCGGTGGCGACGATCCTCGGCGCGCTCTTCGGGAGCCTCGCGATCCGCCGCTCGGGCATCTACTTCGCGATGATCACGCTCGGGTTCGCCCAGCTCGTCTACTTCCTCGTCGTGCAGATGCCGTGGACCGGCGGGGAGGACGGGCTGCAGGGGGTCCCCCGCGGGAAGGCGCTCGGGATCCTCCCCCTCGACCACCAGCTCGCGATGTACTACTTCGTCTTCGCCGCGTTCCTGGCGGGCTTCTGGCTCATCGAGCGGGCGATCCAGTCGCCGTTCGGCCACGTGCTGCGGGCGATCCGCGAGAACGAGCCGCGGGCCCTGTCGCTCGGCTACGACGTGGAACGCTACAAGCTGCTCGCCTTCGTCCTCTCGGCCGCCCTCTCGGGGCTCGCCGGGTCGCTCAAGGTACTGACGCTGCAGTTCGCCTCCCTGACCGACGTCTACTGGCACCGCTCGGGCGAGGTGGTGCTGATGACCCTGCTCGGCGGGATGGGCACCGTCATGGGGCCGTCGGTGGGCGCGCTCGTGGTGGTCTGGCTCGAGAACGCCCTCTCGGGCGTGGGGTCGTGGGTCACGGTGATCACGGGGGCGGTCTTCGTCGCCTGCGTGCTCGCCTTCCGCCGCGGCATCGTCGGGGAGATCCGGGCGGTGGTGCGGCGCTCGTTCGTCGGCGCGAAGCCGACCGCGGAGTGAACGTCATGGCGGGACAGCTCCAGGACCGCGTCGCGCTCGTCACGGGCGGCGCGAGCGGCATCGGGCGGGAGATCGGCGAGGCGCTCGCGCGCGAGGGCGCGAAGGTGACGCTCGCCGACAAGGACGGCGACGCGGCCGCCCGGTCGGCGGCGGCGCTCGCCTCCGCGGGGCTCGCCGCCCGCGGCGCGGCGTGCGACGTCACGCGCGAGGCGGACGTCGAGCGCGCGATCGGCGACGCGCTCGCGCGCGAGGGACGGCTCGACGTCCTCGTGAACAACGCCGGGCTCCAGCACATCGCCCCCATCGAGGAGTTCCCGACCGAGAAGTTCGAGCTCCTCGTGCGCGTCATGCTCGTCGCGCCGTTCCTCGCGATCAAGCACGCGTTCCCGGCGATGAAGAGACAGAAGCGCGGCCGGGTCCTGAACATGGCGTCGATCAACGGGCTCGTCGGGTTCGCCGGGAAGGCGGCGTACAACAGCGCGAAGCACGGTCTCATCGGCCTCACCAAGGTCGCCGCGCTCGAGGGCGCGCCGCACGGGATCACCGTGAACGCGATCTGCCCCGGGTACGTGGACACCCCGCTCGTGCGGAACCAGCTCGGCGACCTCGCCCGCACCCGCGGCGTGCCGCTCGAGCGCGTCCTCGAGGACGTGATCTACCCGCTCGTGCCGATGCGCCGGCTGCTCACGACCCGGGAGATCGCCGACTACGCGCTCTTCCTCGTGTCCGACAAGGGCGCGGGCATCACCGGCGCCGCCGCGGTCATCGACGGCGGGTACACGGCGCAGTAGCTACTCGACCACGTACTTCAGCACGAGCGACGCGATGCGCACGACGTCGCCGTGGCGGAGCGTCTGCTCCTTCACGAGCTTCGAGTTCAGGAAGGTGCCGTTCGTCGAGTCGAGGTCCACGAGCACGTGCGCGCCGCCCGAGACGAAGATGCGCGCGTGGCGGCGCGACGCCTGATCGGAGGCGACGACGACGGTGTTGGCGGCGTCGCGGCCGAGCGTCACGTCGTCCTCCCCGAGCGCGAACCGCTGGCCGTTCTGGTCCCGGTCCGCCGAGTGGACGACGACGAGCGCGGCCTTCGGCGCGGCGACGCGTCCGAGGTCCTGCGGGGTCACGGCCCGGGTCTCGTCGAGGCTCATGCCTAGGCGTTAGCACGGCGGGCCGCGGACGAGAAGGGGGCGCCGCCGTTCCCCACACGATGGGTCGAACGGGGGCACGCTCGCCCCGCCGGGAGGGGGCCGGCCCCTCCCGCGCCCCGTGCCGCGTCCCGTCCTCAACCGCAAGTTGTCCGCGGGGCGGTGAGCCCCAGGGAGGAACACACATGGCGAACTGGAACAGATGGACGGTCGCCGCGGGGCTCGCGGGAGCGCTCGCGGTCTTCGGGCCGGCGTGGGCGCAGAGCGCCGGCGCGCCGAACGACTCGGCGAGCCCCGAGCGCAGCGCGACGCCCGGCCAGGCCGGCGGCGGCACGAGCGCGACGCCCGCCGAGCCCGCGCAGCCGGAGACGGGCTCGCAGGGATCGAGCGACACGGCGACCGGCTCCGCGCCGGGCACCGCGTCGAGCGCCGACACGGCCGCGGGCACCTCGAACACGGCGGCGACGGGCAAGAAGATCGACAAGAAGCTGCAGGACGACCTCCAGAAGCTGCACGCGGACAACCAGGCCGAGGTCCAGATGGGCCAGATGGGCGAGCAGCAGGCGACCTCGCCCGAGGTGAAGCAGTTCGCCCAGAAGCTGCAGCAGGATCACCAGTCGCTCGACGAGAAGGTCACGCAGACCGCTCAGGCCGCGGGCATCTCGCTCGAGGGGAAGGCGGCCCAGTCCGCGCAGAAGGACGCCGACAAGGAGATGAAGAAGCTCCACGGCAAGTCCGGCAACGACTTCGACAAGGCCTTCCTGTCTCAGATGGTGAAGGACCACAAGAAGGACATCAAGGCGATGGACAAGGCCGCGAAGCAGGCGCGCAAGGACAAGCAGGAAGAGCTCGCCTCGCTGTTCGAGCAGGCCGCGACCGGGATGAAGGGTCACCTCCAGGAGGCGCAGCAGCTCGAGAAGACCGTCGGCAAGGGCAAGAGCGCGCGCTCCACGAGCGGCTCCTCGACGGGTAGCTCGATGGGCAGCGGCTCGACCGGCAGCAGCTCGAGCGCCGGCGGCTCCAGCAGCAGCGGCTCGATGGGCACGGACGGCTCCAGCACGCACGACACCGGCAGCACGAGCGGCGACACGACCCAGAAGCCCGGCTCCGGTCAGTAGCCGGGCGCGGCGGGACCTCGGGCCGGGGCGTCGTCGCCGACGTCCCGGCCCGAGCCGTCCTCGGTGCCGGACGGGCCGGCGCTAGGCGGCCGCGGCCTGCCGCAGCTGTCGAGGCCGGATGGTGAGCGTCTCGCGACGGGCGTCGCGGACGATCCCGATCTCGATCTCCGAGGGATGACCGAGCACCATCGCGCGGACCACGTCGTCGAGCGTCTCCACCGGCGCGGCGGCTGCGGCGACGACGAGGTCGTTCCGCCTGAGCCCCGCGGCGGCGGCAGGCGAGTCCACGACGACCTCGAGGATGCGGACCGCCCGCGTGCGGCCGAGCTCGCGCGCGAGGCCGGGCTCGAGGTCCTCGCCGCGCGCGGCGACGCCCACGAACGGGCGCGCGACGCCCCCCTCCCGGATGAGGACGGACGCGACCCAGTCCGCGGTGTGCGCGGGGATCGCGAAGCCGATGCCGTTCGCGTACGGGAGCATCGCGGTGGTGATGCCGACGACCGCGCCCGCCGCGTCCACGAGCGGGCCGCCGGAGTTGCCCGGGTTCACCGCCGCGTCCGTCTGCACGAGCCCCTCGAGGACGCCGTCCCTCGGCGCGCGCAGGTTCCGGTGGAGCGCGGAGACGACGCCGGTCGAGACGGACCGCTCGAACCCGAGCGGGTTCCCGATCGCGACGACCAGCTCGCCGACCCGGAGCCGGCGCGCGGAGAGCGCGAGCGCGGGGAGGTCTCCCGCGTCGGCCCGGACGACGGCGAGGTCCGTCCGCTCGTCCGCGCCGACGAGCTCGCCGCGGACGGCGCGCGCGCCGGGGAGCCGGACGCGAAGCGGGCCGCCGCCGGCGGCGACGTGCGCGTTCGTGAGCACGAACCCGTCCTGCGCGAGCACGACCCCCGAGCCCTGGCCGCGCCGGTGCTCGACGCCGACCACGGACGGCGACGCGCGCGCGACGAGGTCGGCGAGGTCGGAGGAGAGCTGCTCGAGCGCCGTCACGACCGCACCCCCCTCGCGCCGACGGTGATGGCGAGCTCGCGCACCTCGCCGGCGCGGACGAGCCGGACCGGCACCGCCTCGCCGATGCGCTCCTCCTCGAGGAGCGGGAGGAGATCGCCCGGCTCCTCGATGGGCGCGCCGCCGAGCGCGAGGAGCGCGTCGCCCTGCAGGACGCCGGCGCGCGCGGCGGGGCCGTCCGGCTCGACGTAGGAGACGAGGAGCGCGCCCTCCCGCTTCTCGGCCGCGGCGAGCGCGGGGGCGAGGCGGACCGGGAAGGTGGCGACGCCGAGGTAGCCGCGGCGGACGCTGCCGTGGGCCGCGAGCGCCCGCACGACGCGGCGGAGCGTGGAGGGCGGAACGATCATCGCGGCGCCGCGGACGAGGCCGGACGTCGCCATGCCGACCGGGGTCCCGGCCGCGGACGCGACGAGCGCGCCGGAGAGCCCCGGGTGCGGCTCGATGGTCGTCTCGAGGAACCGGTCGATGCGCCCGCCGCCCGCGGCCCGGTACTCCCCTGCGGCGCGGGCGAGGAGCGCGAGCGCGGCGCGCGGGCTCCGGCCCGGGCGGGCGATCGAGACGACGAGCTCGCCCGCCGCGAGCGCGTCGGCGTCGCCCCACGGCGCGGGGGAGAGGCCGGTCGCCTTCGCGCGGAGGAGCGCGAGGTCCGTCGACGGATCGCGGCCGACGACCTCGGCCGTCGAGGTCTCGCCCGAGGGCAGGCCGACCTCGAGCTCGTCGTCGCGCTCGACGGCGTGGTGCGCGGCGACGACGAGGCCGTCCGCGGACCAGACGACCCCGCTCGCCGGCCCGCGGCGGCGGCCCTCGACGCGGACGACGTGGACGGCGCGCTCGGCGACGAGCGCGGCGGTGCGGCGGGACAGGGTGGACAGGGCGTCTTCCATGGCTGCTTCCTCCGCCGTGGAAGGTAGCGGCGGGGCGCGCGCGCCACATCGGCGGGAGGGACGGGGCGCGGACCTGGTCGAAAGGACAGGTTCGTGGCGCTGGCCGCGCTCGAGAACGTTCGGGGAATCCCCGCTCCCCTGGCAGCGCCAGGGGGACAGGGCCGGGGAGAGGGGACGGCGTTACAGATCCGCGGTGGATCCCCTCCGCGTGATCGTCGTCGCCGACGACCCGCTCTCCCGCGCCGGGCTCGCGGCGCTCCTCGCCGGGCGGGCCGACGTCGCGGTCGCGGCGGAGGTCCGCGCGGACGACGCGCCCCGCGCCGCCGCGGAGCTGGGCGCGGCCGCCGCGGTCTGGGACCTCGGGCCGCCGGGAGCCGACCTGCCCG
>DASVZX010000027.1:0-4431 GCA_036391435.1 Anaeromyxobacter sp.
CCGCCGCGCGATCGACGATCCAGACGACGGCGCCGGCGTCCGGCCGGACGCGCGCCGCGGGGAGCGGCGCCGCGCCGGGCGCCGCGGCGAGCACCCGCGCGAGCGCCCCCGCCTTCCCGGCGCCGGTCGCGAGGAACACCACCGCGCGGGCGCGGTCCAGGATCGGCAGCGTGAGCGTGGTGCGCCGCGTGCCGAGCCGCTCCACGAACGGGGACACCACCCAGCGCGCGCGCTCGTCGAGGGCGGGGCTCCCGGGGAAGAGCGAGGCGGTGTGGCCGTCCTCCCCGAGCCCGAGCAGGACGAGATCGAGGCGCGGGGGCGGCCCGCCGGGCGGGACCTCGAAGAAGCGCCGCAGCTCGTCCTCGTACGCCTCCGCCGCTGCGGGATCCTCGCCCGGGATCCGGTGCACGCTCGCGACCGGGACGCGGTCGAGCAGCGCCTCGCGGGCCATCCGGTAGTTGCTGTCCGGGTGCTCCGGCGGGACCGGCCGCTCGTCGCCGAAGAAGACGTGCGTCCGCTCCCACGGGACGCGGGCGCGGAACGGGGCGCGCGCGTCGGCGAGGAGCGCGTAGAGCCGCCGCGGCGTCGAGCCGCCGGCGAGCGCGAGGGTGAAGCGGCCTCGCGCGGCGTCGGCGCGCGCGGCGGCGAGCGCGACCTCCTCCGCGGCGGCGCGCGCCACCTCCTCGGCGTCCGCCATCCGGCGCAGGTCGGGCGCCGTCACCGCAGCCCCTCCGCCGCGGCGCGCGCCGCGCCGAGGAGCGCGGTGCGCTCGTCGAGGATCACGCGCACCGGCGTCGCCGCGACGAGCGGCGAGAGGCGGCCCTTGTCGAGGAACGCCCTGCGGAACGGCTCGCGCCGGAGCCAGGGGAGGATCTTGGGCGCGATCCCGCCTCCGAGGTAGACCCCGCCGGTCGCGAGCGCGCGCAGCACGAGGTTCCCCGCCTCCGCGCCGTACGCGCCGGTGAAGACGTCGAGGGCGAGCGCGCAGCGCTCCGAGGTCCCGTCGAGCGCGGCGGCGGAGATCGCGGCGGCGGGATCGGCGGCGCCGCGGATCGCCTCGGCGACCGCGGCCGGCTCCTCGCCGCGCCCGGTGTCCGCGAGGAAGGCGTGGATGCTCGCGAGCCCGGGGCCGGAGAGGACCCGCTCCCAGCTGACGCGGCCGAACTTCCCGCGGAGCCAGACGAGCAGCTCGATCTGGAGCTCCGTCCCCGGCGCGAAGTCGGCGTGGCCGGCCTCGGTCGGGAGGGCGCTCCGCCGCGCGCCGGCGCGGAGCAGCACGGCCTCGCCGAGGCCGGTCCCGGCGGAGATCACCGCCTGGTTCCCCCGCGCGCCGGACGCGCCGGGCAGGAGCGGCACCGCGCCCGCGTCCTCGAGCAGCTCGAGGCCCCAGGCGCTCGCCTCGAGATCGTTGAGCAGCGCGAGCGGCGGGACGCCGAGCTCGCGCGCGAGCGCCGTCGCGTCGACCGACCACGGCAGGTTCGGGAGCACGGCGGCGGTCCCGACGATCGGCCCCGCCACCCCCAGCCCGGCCGCGGCGATCGGCCCGGGCGCGTCCGCCCGGAACCGCTCGACGATGGCGGAGAGGGACGGGAACGCCGCGCTCCGGAACGTCTCGGCGCGCACGAGGCGGAGCGGCGGCCCCGGCTCGAAGAGCGCGAGCAGGGTCTTCGTCCCGCCCACGTCGCCGGCGAGGATCATCCCGGGCTCACCCAGCGCCGGCCGTCGCGGGCGAGGAGCTCCCCCGCCGCGGCCGGCCCCCAGCTGCCCGCCTCGTAGCTCGGGAAGTCGCGCGCCGGCAGCGTCGCCCAGACGTCGAGGACGGGCGTCACGATCCGCCAGCTCGCCTCGACGAGGTCGGCGCGGTGGAACAGCTCGGCGTCGCCGAGGATCACGTCGTGGAGGAGCCGCTCGTAGCCGGTCGCGGGCGGGAGGGGGCCGAACTGCGCGTAGCTGAAGTCGAGCTACACCTGCTCGAGCACGATCGCCGGCCCGGGGCGCTTCGCCTTCATGGAGATGCAGATCGCCTCCTCGGGCTGGACGAGGATGTCGAGGCGGTTCGGCTCGATCTGCTCGATCCCCGCCTCCTCGAAGAGGAGCAGCGGCGGCCGCCGGAACTGGATCGAGATCTGGGTGTCGCGGCGGGCGAGGCGCTTCCCCGAGCGCAGGTAGAAGGGCACCCCCGCCCAGCGCCAGTTGTCCACCACGAGCTTCAGCGCGGCGTAGGTCTCGGTCTGCGAGGTGGGGGAGACGTCGGGCTCGTCGCGGTAGGCCGGCACGGTCTTCCCGCCGATCGTGCCGGCGCCGTACTGCCCGCGGACCGCGTCGCGCAGCACCTGCTCCGGCTCCATCGCGCGGATCGCGTCGAGCACCTTCACCTTCTCGTTCCGGACCGCCTCGGGGGCGAGCGTCGAGGGCGGCTCCATCGCGACGAGGGTGAGGAGCTGGAGGATGTGGTTCTGCACGATGTCCCGGACCACCCCGGTCTGCTCGTAGTAGGCGCCGCGCCCCTCGACGCCGAGCTCCTCGGCGACCGTGATCTGGACGTGGTCCACGTAGCGCCGGTTCCAGATCGGCTCGAACATCCCGTTCGCGAACCGGAACACCATGAGGTTCTGGACGGTCTCCTTCCCGAGGTAGTGATCGATCCGGTAGACCTGGCTCTCGTCGAGGAGGCCCAGGATCTCGCGGTTGAGGGCCCGAGCGGAGTCGAGGTCGTGGCCGAAGGGCTTCTCCACGACGACGCGCCGCCAGCCCGCGTCCTGCCGCGTGAGCCCGGCGCCGGCGAGGCCCCGCACGATGATCGAGAACTCGGAGGGCGGGGTCGCGAGGTAGAACACGGCGTTGCCGGAGGTGCCGTGCTCCTTCGCGGCGTGGGCGAGCGCCGCCGAGAGCGCCTCGTACGTCCCGGGGTCCTCGAACGCGCCCTTCACGTAGTGGACGCGCGCGACGAAGTCGGCGGCCGGCGGGCGCGCGCCCGGCTCGCGCACCGCGGCGGCGGCGTACTCGCGGAAGCCCGCGTCGTCGAGCGGGCGGCGGGCGACCCCGATGAAGGCGAGCTCGCGCGGCAGGAGCCCGTTCGCCTGCAGGTTGTGGAGCGCCGGCAGGAGCTTGCGCTTCGTGAGATCGCCCATCGCGCCGAAGACGACGAACGCGCAGGGGTCGCCGGGGCGCAGCCGCGCCGCGGCGGCGGTCACGGGGCGCCTCCCCCGCGCCTCGCCTCGGCGTGGCCGCCGAACTGCCGCCGCATGGCGGAGAGGAGCTTCTCGCCGAACGTGCCGGCCACGCGCGACCGGAAGCGGGCGAACAGCGACGCGGTGAGCACGGGCGCCGGCACCGCCTCCTCGATGGCGGCGGCGACCGTCCAGCGACCCTCCCCCGAGTCGTCCACCGCCCCGGTGAAGCCCTCCAGGCCGGGGTCGCGCGCGAGCGCGGCGGCGGAGAGGTCGAGGAGCCACGACGAGACGACGCTCCCCCGGCGCCACAGCTCCGCGACCTCGCGGAGGTCGAGGTCGTAGCGCAGCTCCTCGCGCACGCCCTCCCCGCGCGCGCCGCGGAGGATGTCGAACCCCTCCGCGTAGGACTGCATGAGGCCGTACTCGATCCCGTTGTGGACCATCTTCACGAAGTGGCCCGCGCCGTGCGGCCCGCAGTGGAGGTAGCCCTCCTCGGCGGTGCCGCCCGCCGGACGCCCCGGCGTCGGGGCGGCGGCGCCGCGCCCGGGCGCGAGCGAGCGGAAGAGGGGCTCGAGCCGCTCGAAGGCGTCCCGGTCGCCGCCCACCATGAGGCAGTAGCCCCGCTCCAGCCCGAAGACGCCGCCGCTCGTCCCCGCGTCGAGGTGGCGGATGCCGCGCTCGGCGAGGAGCCGCGCGCGCCGGACGTCGTCCTTGAAGAACGTGTTCCCGCCGTCCACGACGACGTCCCCGGGGGAGAGGCGGTCCCGCAGCGCGAGCGTCGCGTCCTCGGCCGGGGCGCCGGCGGGGACCATGAGCCAGACGGCGCGGGGCGGCGCGAGCGCGGCGACGAGCGCGTCGAGGGTCGCGGCGCCGCTCCCGCCGCCCCCGCCCTCCTGGAGGGCGCGGACGGCGGCGGGGTCGCGATCCCAGCCCACGACGCGGTGCCCGCCGCGCAGGAGCCGCAGCGCCATGTTCCCGCCCATGCGCCCCAGTCCGACCATCCCGAGCTGCATCGACGCGCTCCTTCCGTCAGGGGTGGAGGCCCGCCGCCGCCCGCCGCGCGTCGAGCGCCGCGAGCAGCTTCTCGAAGGGTTCCGCGAAGAGCCGCACGCCCTCTTCTAGCAGCCGGTCGGTGATCGCGTCGATCGAGATGCCGAGGGCCGCGAGCTCCGCCATCGCAAGGCGCGCCCCGTCGAGGTCCTGCTCGAGCGTCGCCCCCGCGCGCCCGTGGTCGCGGAAGGCCGCGAACGTCGCGGGC
>DASVZX010000028.1:0-4249 GCA_036391435.1 Anaeromyxobacter sp.
GGCCGAGTCGCGCCGGTCCGCGGTCGCCGGGGCGCGGGCGGCCCTCCGGCCGCTGGAGCTCCACCGCGAGGGCTGGCGCGCCGCCGCGGCGCGCCGGCGGGACCGGCGCGAGCAGGACGCGGCGGACGACCTCGTCAGCGCGCGCCGAGGGGCGCGGTGATCCGGCCCTCGGCGCACTCGATGGTGAGCGACCTCGGCTCGAGCTCGGGGGGCGCCGGCTGCCCGTCCTTCTTGAACTGCGTGATCGAGACGACGAGCTTGTCGGCGGGGCGGACCGTCCGGCGCTCGTAGCGCCAGCCGCCGTCCAGCGTGAGGACGACGTCCTTCCAGAGCCGGCGGGACTCGTTCTCGACGTACACCTGCGTCCCCATGATCGCGCCGCGCTCCGTGCGCGAGAGGAGCTCGACGCGCGCGCCCAGCGCGTTCGACGGACCCTCCGAGGCGGGGCACGCGGCCCAGAGCGTCACGGCGGAGAGGAGCGCCCAGGTGCCGACGATCGCCGCGCGGAGCTTGAAGTACCGCGTGGATTTCCGGTAGCCCGCGGCGAGGTCGGTGGCGAGGTCGCCGGCGGCGCCGACGGCGCCCCGCGCGAGCTCGCGGACCCCATCCTTGACGCGGTTCGCGGCGGCGGCGAGCTCGGGGGAGGCGGCGTCCTTCATGGCGGCACGAGCGTATCGTCCGGGGCGGCGCCGCGACAAGCGCCGCGAGGCGCCGGTGTGCGCCCGGGCGCCGGCCGGTGGCGCCGGGCCGAGGCCGTGCCCCGAGATCTCCGGGCGCGGGCGCGACCGCGGGATCGGCGGACGCGTGCTGCGCCTCAGCCGCGGCGCGCGCCGGTGCGGACGGCGGCGGGCGCGACGTCGTCGCCGCCGCCGAGGCCTCCGATCGAGCGGTGCAGCGCCACGACCCGGTGGCGGACCTCGGCGAGGAGGGCCTCCTTGTCCGCGAAGGCCCGGGGATCGACGGGCTCCCCGACGGCGACCCGGATCGTCCCGGGGACGACCGCGATGGCGTCCTTGGGGGTGACGCGGCCGGAGCCGGAGATCGCGACGGGCACGACGGGCACGCTGGCCTCCATCGCGACGACGAACGGCCCCTTCTTGAAGGGCAGGATGCGGCCGTCCTTCGAGCGGGTGCCCTCGGGGAAGAAGACGAGGGAGGTGCCGGCGCGGACCGCCTCGCCGGCGCGCCGGAGCGACTGGACCGCCCGCGCGTGGTTGCCGCGATCGACCGGGATGTGCTCGCCGAGCCGCATGTACCAGCCGAACACCGGCAGCCGGAACAGCTCCTGCTTCGCCACGAACCGGAAGCTCCGCGGGAGCACCTTGAAGGCGACCCAGATGTCGAGGGCGCTCTCGTGGTTGCAGGCGAAGATGAGCGGCCCGTCCGGCAGGGCGGGCACGGGCTCGACCTCCGTCCGCGCGCCGGCGAGCCAGAGCCCCCACGGCCCCCAGGCCCGCCGCCCGAACCAGATCGGCATCGCGCCCGAGCGGGTCAGGATCATGACGGGCAGGCTCGTGAAGAAGAAGAACGCCATCGAGATCGCGGCGTAGACGAGGACGATCCAGCCGTGGATCCGGGCCCGCATGCGCGGGTCTTATAGCACGCGCGAACGCCCGCGACCGCCCGCCGCCGAGCCGCTACACTCCACGGGATGGACGCTCCGTTCCGGGTCGCGGCCGAGGTGCGCGAGGCGCTCGCCGCGGGGCGCCCCGTGGTTGCGCTCGAGACGAGCGTCGTCGCCCAGGGGCTCCCTCCGCCGCACAACCTGGAGGCGGCCCGTCGCTGCGCCGCCGCCGTCCGGCGGGCCGGCGCGGTGCCGGCCGCGGTGGCGCTCGTCGGCGGGGCGATCGCCGTCGGCGCGAGCGACGCGGAGCTCGAGCGGCTCGCGGACCCGTCCGCCCGGGCCGCCAAGGCGTCGGCGCGCGATCTCGCGCCCCTCGCCGCCGCGGGGCGCGACGCGGGCACCACCGTCTCCGCCACCCTCGCCGTGGCCGCGCGCGCGGGGATCCGGGTGCTCGCGACGGGCGGCATCGGCGGCGTCCACCGGCTCCTGCCGGGCGAGCCGCTTGCGGGCGCGGCGGACGTCTCCGCGGACCTCGCCGAGCTCGCGCGGGCGCCGGTGTGCGTCGTCTCGGCGGGGCCGAAGGCGATCCTCGACGTGCCCGCGACCGCCGAGGCCATCGAGACGCTCGGCATCCCGGCGGTGGGGTTCGGCACCTCGGACCTCCCCGCGTTCTACTGCGGCGCGAGCGGCCTCGCCCTCGAGCACCGGGTCGAGGACGCGCGCGGCGCGGCCCGGGTGCTGCGGCTCCACTGGGGTCCGCTCGGCCGGAGGGAGGGCGTGCTCGTGCTCGTGCCGCCCCCGGCCCCGATCGCCCGGGAGGTGGTGGAGGCGGCGATCGCCACGGCGCTCGCCGGGGCGCGGGAGCGTGGCGTCGCCGGCAAGGCGGTGACGCCGTTCCTGCTCGAGGCGGTGGCGCGCGCGACCGGTGGCGCCGCCCGCACGGCGAACCTGGCGCTCCTCGAGCGGAACGCGGCGGTCGCCGGCGAGATCGCGGCGGCGATCGCCGCCTCCGGCTAGAATCCGGCCCTCCGTGGATCGCCCGCACCAGCCGCCGCCCACCCTCGTCGCCGACGCCGGCGGCGTCGCGGCGCTCGCCGAGCGGCTCCGGGCCGAGGCCGTCGTCGCGGTCGACACCGAGTCGAACAGCTTCCACGTCTACCGGGAGCGGATCTGCCTGATCCAGATCTCGACGCGCGCGGCCGACTTCATCGTCGACCCCTTCGCCGTCGACGTGGCGCCGCTCGGCGCGGTCCTCTGCGACGGGCGGGAGACCGTGTTCCACGGCGCGGACTACGACGTGCGCTGCATGAAGCGCGAGTACGGGTGGGCGCTGCCGCGCCTCTTCGACACGATGGCCGCGGCGCGCCGGCTCGGGCGCGCGGGGCTCGGCCTGTCCGCGCTCGTCGAGTCGCACTTCGGCGTGCGCCTCTCGAAGGCGAACCAGCGGTCGGACTGGGGGCGCCGGCCGCTCACGCGCGACCAGCTCGCCTACGCCGCGCTCGACACGCACTTCCTGCTGCCGCTCCGCGACCTCCTCGCCGGCGAGCTCGAGGCGGCGGGGGCGCTCGAGGCGGCGCGGCGCGAGTTCGAGCGGATCGCGGCGGTCGAGCCGCGCGCGAAGGTGTTCGACCCGCGGGGCTGGGCGCGGCTCAAGGGCGCGCGCGAGCTCGACCCGGCCGGCCGCGCGGTGCTCGCCGCGCTGTGGGTCGCGCGCGAGGAGGCGGCGAGCGCCTCGGACCGGCCGCCGTTCAAGGTGCTCGCCGAGCAGACCATGGTGGACATCGCGCGGCGGCGCCCGCGCGGCGCCCCGGAGCTGGAGCGGCTGCCGGGCGTCACGCCCTCGGTCATGCGGCGCCTGGGCCCCGCCATCCTCGCCGCGCTCTCGGCCGCGCCCG
The DNA here is from genome assembly GCA_036391435.1 of Anaeromyxobacter sp. GTDB lineage: Bacteria > Myxococcota > Myxococcia > Myxococcales > Anaeromyxobacteraceae > Anaeromyxobacter. The sequence goes on from DASVZX010000028.1 coordinate 3,460, forward strand.
CCCCGGATCCCACCGGGACGTAGCGGGGCTCTAGAACGCGATCCCCGGCCCCGGCGGGGCCACCTTCCGCCCCGGATCGATGGGCGGCGGCGGCTCGCCCTCGAGCGCCCGGTACGCGGTCCACTCCGACATCACGACCTTCACGTACTGGCGCGTCTCGCGGTACGGGATCGACTCGACCCACGCGTCGAGCGGCATGCCCGCCCGCGCCGTCGCCCACGCCGCGGCGGGGCCCGGGCCGGCGTTGTAGGCCGCGACGGCCGCGGCGGGCTCGCCGAACCGGGCGAGGAGGAGCGCGAGGTAGTGCGTCCCGAGCGTCACGTTCGTGCGGGGGTCGTCGAGGCGAACGCCGCCCCGGAGGCCGAGGATCGCCGCGAGCCGCTCCGCCGTGGCCGGCCGGAGCTGCAGGAGCCCCTCCGCGCCGGCGACGCTGCGCGCGTCGGCCCGGAAGCTCGACTCGCGCCGCATCACGCCGAAGACGAGCGCGGGGTCGAGCCCGAGCGCCGCGGCGGAGGCGGCGACCGCCTCGCGCTCCGGCCGCGGGTAGGCCCAGCGCAGCGCGCGCCGCGAGGGGAGGAGGTGGTCGCGCGCCATCCGGAACGGGAGGTCCGGGTCCTCCGCGAACGCGGCGAGCTGGGCGACGAGCGGGGCCGCCTGGCGGATCCGTCCGCCGCGGGCGAGGTCGCGCAGCTCCGCGAGCGCGCCGTCGCGCAGGCCCAGGCCGAGCAGCTCGACGGCGATCGCGAGCCGAGCGGCGACCGCGGCGTCCTGCGGCTCCGGCAGCGGCCGG
>DASVZX010000029.1:0-3352 GCA_036391435.1 Anaeromyxobacter sp.
GAGCCCTCCGGCGGCGAGCAGGTGCGCCTCGGGCGCGGAGAGGACGAGCACGGCGCCGGGATCGAGCGCGCGCGCGAGGGCGCCGGCGAGCCGTTCCGCCTCCGCCGGGCGGAAGTAGATGAGGACGTGCCGGCACAGGACGAGGTCGTACCCCGCGAGCGCCGCGTTTCCGCGCGCCGCCAGGTCGACGAGGTTGCCGACGTCGAAGCGGCACATGGCCCGGACGGCCGGGGCGACCCGGAAGCGCGTGCCCGCGTCGTCCTCGGGCTCCACCCGGCCGCGCAGCCACCCGGGCCGCGCCCGCTGGACCGACCACGCGGGCAGGACGCCCAGGCGCGCCGCCTCGACGCGCGCCGGCGAGGGATCGAGCCCGACGATCCGCGCGTGCTCGGCCGCCGCGGAGGGCGGGATCCCACCCCGCTCGAGGAGCCCCTGGAGCACGATGGCGGCGCTGAAGGGCTCCTGCCCGCTCGAGCAGCCGACGGAGAGGACGCGGAGGGGACGGGCGGCGGCGGCCGCTGCCTCGAGCAGCGCGGGCCCCGCCGCGTCGCGGAGCCACTCCCAGAGCCCGTCCTCGCGAAAGAGCCAGCTCTCGTCGATGGGCAGCCGGTCCACGACGCGGGCGAGGAACGCGGCGTCTGCGGGATCGGAGCAGCCGTCCGCCGCCGCCCGGATCGCCCCCGCGATCTGGTCGTCGCCGAGCCCCTCGAGCGCGAGGCCGTAGGTGGCCTCGAGGTGCCGCCGCGCCGACGCGATCCCCGGGGGCCCGAGCGTCACGCGCGCGCCTCCGGCAGCTGGTAGGCGCCGGCCGCGCTCTGCAGGCTCGAGGACAGGTCGTGCGCCTTCGCCGAGAGCTCGCCGAGGAGCCGCGCGCCGTCGCGGATCGACTCCGACGCCTTCTGCATGTTGGTGAGCGCCGCCGAGACCTGGCCCACGCCGGCCTGGTGCTGGCGCGCAGAGCCCTCGACCTGCCGCATCAGCCCGACGGCGTCGTGGATGGTGACGCCGAGCTGGGAGACCACCTCGCCGAGCCGCACGACGAGCTTGGTCGTCTCGCCCGCCTTGCGGCCCCCCGCCCCGACCGACGCGTCCACGAGCGCGGTGCGCTCCCGCACCTCGTCGAGGAGCTCCTTGATCTGCGCGGCCGCCTTGCGCGAGTCGGCCGCGAGCGCCCGGATCTCCCGCGCGACGACGGAGAACCCCTTCCCGGCCTCGCCCGCCCGCGCCGCCTCGATGGCGGCGTTGATGGCGAGCGTCGACGACTGGTCGGCGAGGAAGGTGACCGTCTCGGTGATGGTGTCGATCTTCCGCACCCGCTCCGCGAGCGCCGTCGAGGCGCTCGCCACCTCGTCGAGCGAGGACGTCATGTCGCCCATCGCCGTCGACACCGACTCGACCGCGTGCGTCCCCTCCTCGACGACGGTGGCCGCCCCCTCGCCCTGCCGGATCAGCTCGGACGCGCGGTCCGCCGAGACCGCCGACGTCTGCGCCATCTCGGTCATGGTGTTGGCGGTCTCCGTCACGGCCGCGACCTGCTCCGTCGTCGCGGCGGAGAGCTGCGTCGCCGCCGACTGGAGGCTCACCACGATCTGCCGGACGTCCCCGGACACCGACTGCGTCCGCCCCACCATGCCGCGCAGGTTCCCGGTCATCCGCTGCAGCGCCTGGCCGAGCGCGCCGGGAGCGTCCACGTCGCGGCGGAGGTCGCCCTCGGCGATGGTGCGCGCCTGCTCCACCGTCGCCCGGAAGGCGTGCTGCAGCTCGTCGAACGCGCCGCCGAGGTCGCCCGCGATGCGCGACGCCTGGAGCGCCTCGCCGCGCGAGAGAGAGCCCATCCGCGCGGCGAGGTCCATCATCGCGGCGCGCGAGCGGCGGAACGCCTGGATGAGCCCGCTGTCGCCCTCGAGCTCGCGCCCGAGGTCTCCCGCCGCCATCGCGCGGAGCTGCTCGAACACGCCCCGCATCTCCGCCGAGATCGCGGCGGTCGCCGCGGCGAGGTCGCCCACCTCGTCGGTGGACGTCCAGCGCGGCGGCTCGGGCGCCCCGGTCGCCATGGACCGCAGGGACGCCTCGACCGCCTCCGCGGCGCCCGACTGGCGCCGCGCGAGCAGCACGCCGGTGAAGCCGAAGGCGGCGAGCAGCACGAGGGCGACGACGAGCACCGGGGCCGCGGCCGCGGCCGCCTGGCCGTCGAGGTCGAGCCGGAGCGCCGCCGCCACCGCCGGCCCGCTCCGCGCGCCGACGTCGCGCACGATCGCGGCGGCCGCGTCCCGGTAGCGCGCGTAGACGAGCAGCCCGGAGAAGAAGAGGAGCGACACGATCGCGACGCCGAACGCGTAGGGCAGGTACCAGCGCTGCCGCGGCCAGTAGAGGCCGCCGCCCCGGGGCGCGGCCGTCGGGTGCCGCTCGAGCTCCGCGACCGCCGCCGGCCGCAGGACCTCCTCGATCAGCATGACGAGCACGAGCCCGGGGAAGAGCGACGCGAAGTAGGCGATGAACGCCATCGCGAGGGCGACCGGGAGCGGGATCCCGTGGATCCAGACGGCCGCGAGGCCGAAGAAGAAGCCGCCCGTGAGCCACCCGGCGCCGTTCGACCAGATCTCGATCTTCCGCGGCAGCGCGAGGATCCTCGCGAGCCGCGCCCCGGGCGCCTCGCCGGGCGGATCGGCGAGCGCGCGGCGGACGAGGACGCCCGACAGGACGAACTGGAGCGGCGACGAGGGGGCGAGCGCGATCCCGAGCGTGATCGGGAGGCCGCGCAGGAGCGCGCGGGTCTCGATCCCGAGCACCGGGCCGACCACGTAGGCCGCCACGATCGCGGTCGGGATCGCGGTGAGCAGGATCCGGCCGAACACGCGGTGGTGCACGCCGCGGACGCCGACGGGGGCGCTCATCGGTCCACCCCCGGGACCGCGCTCGCGGCGCCGAGGTGGCGGTTCACGGCGTCGAGGAGCGCGTGCGGCTGGATCGGCTTCTCGAGGACCTCGCGCGCGCCCGCCGAGCGCGCCCGGCGCCGGGTGTCCGCGTCCCCGTTCGAGGTGAGGATCACGACGGGCACCTCGCGCGTCGCCGGCTCCCTCCGCAGCGCCTCGCAGAGCCCGGCGCCGTCGAGGCGCGGCATGCGCATGTCGGCGATCACGAGGTCGGGCGGCTCGGCGCGCACCTTGTCGAGCGCGTCGAGGCCGTCCACCGCCTCGAGGAGCGTCACGTCCTTCGCGATCAGGTAGACCTTGATGAGCTCGCGGGTCACGCGGCTGTCGTCGACCAGCAGGATGCGCTTCATGGCGTGGGTTCCCTCGGGGATCGGAGATCGAGATCGAGCAGGCGCGGCACGTCGAGCACCGCGAGCGGG
>DASVZX010000030.1:0-6048 GCA_036391435.1 Anaeromyxobacter sp.
TCTAGCAGCCGGTCGGTGATCGCGTCGATCGAGATGCCGAGGGCCGCGAGCTCCGCCATCGCAAGGCGCGCCCCGTCGAGGTCCTGCTCGAGCGTCGCCCCCGCGCGCCCGTGGTCGCGGAAGGCCGCGAACGTCGCGGGCGGGACGGTGTCCACCGTCTCGGCCCCGATGAGCGACTCGACGTACACGAGCTCGGGGTACCGCGGGTTCTTCGTGCTCGTGCTCGCCCAGAGGAGCCGCTGGGGCTGCGCGCCGAGGGCGCGCAGGCGGATCCAGCGCGGCCCGGCGACGAGCGCGCGCCAGTCCTGGTAGGCGAGCTTCGCGTTCGCGATCGCCACCCGCCCCCGGAGCGCCTCGGCGCGCTCCCGGAGCTCGTCCGACGCCGCGCTCGTGCACAGCTCGCCGAGGAGCTCGTCCGCGAGCGTGTCGATGCGCGAGACGAAGAAGCTCGCGACGCTCGCCACGCCCGCGACCTCCTCGCCGCGCGCCGCGCGCGCCTCCAGCGCGGCGAGGTGGGCCTCGGCGACGCCGGCCCACGCGCGCCGCGAGAAGAGGAGCGTCACGTTGACGTTGACGCCCTCCGAGAGGAGCTGGCGGATGGCGGGGAGCGCCTCGGGCGTGCCGGGCACCTTGATCATGACGTTCCGCCGGTCGAGGGCGCGCCACAGGCGCCGCGCCTCGGCGAGCGTGGCGCGCTCGTCGCGCGCGGCCGCCGGCGAGACCTCGAGGCTCACGAACCCGTCGCGCCCGCCGCTCGCGTCGTGCACCGGCCGGAGCAGGTCCGCCGCCGCCTGGAGGTCGTGGATCGCGAGCCGCTCGTAGACGGCCTTCGCGTCGAGGTCGGCCCGCGGCAGGAGCGCCGCCAGCTCGGCGTCGTAGTCGTGCGTCGAGTCGATCGCCTTCTCGTAGATGGACGGGTTCGTGGTGAGCCCCTTCAGCCCGTCGTCGACGACCAGGCGCGCCAGCTCCCCGGACGCGATGAGGCCGCGCCGGAGGCCGTCGTACCAGATGCTCTGCCCGTACCGCTCCAGCTCACGAAGACGGCTCGCCACGGTCCCTCCCCAGGAAGCGCGCCTCGAGCGCGCGGACCTTCTCGACGCGGCGGAGGTGCCGCGCCTCGCCGTCGAACCGCGCGGCGAGGAACGCCTCCGCGATCTCCAGGGCGAGCGCCTCGCCCACGACGCGCGCCCCGAGGGCGAGGACGTTCATCGCGTCGTGCTCGACCCCCTGGTGCGCGGAGTAGTGGTCGTGGCAGAGCCCGGCGAGGATGCCCGGCACCTTGTTCGCCGCCGCCGCCACCCCGACGCCGCTCCCGCAGACGAGGATCGCGCGCTCGACCCGCCCCTCGAGGACCGCGCGCGCGGCCGCCTCCGCGTGATCGGGGTAGTCGCTCGGCGAGGTGTCGCGCGAGCCGAGGTCCACCACCTCGTGCCCGCGGGAGGCGAGGTGCGCGCGGAGCCGCTCCTTCAGGGCGAACCCCGCGTGATCGGCGGCGAGCGCGATCCTCATCCCGTCGTCGTAACGGCGCCCGGGCCGCGCGGCCACGCTCGGCCGAGACCCGCCGCGCGAGGCCTTGTCGCGGGCGCCCGGCGTCTTCAGATCCGCTCCACGGAGGACGGACCCATGGCCGCGTCGAACGATCGCTGGGCGCCGCTCGCGGCCCAGCTGAGGGCCGACAGCATCCGCGCGACGACGGCGGCCGGATCCGGCCACCCGACCTCGTGCCTCTCGGCGGCGGACCTCATGGGGGTGCTCCTGGACGGGCACCTGCGCGCCGACTGGCGGCGGCCGAGCCGGCTCGACGACGACCGGCTCGTGTTCTCGAAGGGCCACGCGGCGCCGCTCCTCTACGCGATGGCGAAGGCCGCGGGGGCGATCACGGACGAGGAGCTCCTCTCCCTGCGCAAGCTCGGGAGCCCGCTCGAGGGGCACCCCACCCCCGCGCTGCCCTTCGTGGACGTGGCGACCGGCTCGCTCGGCCAGGGGCTCCCCGCGGCCGTCGGGATCGCGCTCGCCGCGCGCCACCTCGGCCGCGAGCTCCGCTGCTGGGTGCTCCTCGGGGACAGCGAGATGGCGGAGGGCAGCGTGTACGAGGCGCTCGAGCTCGGCGGGTTCTACGGGCTCGCCCGCGTCGTCGCGATCCTCGACATGAACCGCCTCGGGCAGCGGGGCCCGACGATGCTCCAGTGGGACGGGGAGGCGTACGCCGAGCGCGCGCGGGCGTTCGGCTGGAACGCGCTCGTCGTGGACGGGCACGACCGCGTCGCCATCGACCGCGCGTACGCGGACGCCGAGGCGTCGGACCGCCCGGTGCTCGTCGTCGCGCGCACGCGGAAGGGCGCCGGCGTGTCGTTCCTCGAGAACCGGGAGGGCTGGCACGGCAAGGCGCTCTCGCGCGAGGAGGCCGCCCGGGCCCTCGCCGAGCTGGGGAGCCCGGCGCCGGTCCGGGTCGAGATGGCCGGGGCGAGGCCCGCCCCGCCTGCGCCCGCGCGGCCGGCCGGAGCCTTCGCGCCCCCGCGCTACGCGATCGGCGCGCGCGTCGCGACGCGCGAGGCCTTCGGCGACGCGCTGCGGGCGCTCGGGGACGCGCGCCCCGACGTCGTGGCCCTCGACGGCGAGGTCGGCAACTCGACGTACTCGGAGCGGTTCGAGAAGGCGCACCCCGACCGCTTCTTCGAGATGTACATCGCCGAGCAGCAGCTCGTGTCCGCCGCGGTCGGGATGCAGGTGCTCGGGCTCGTGCCGTTCGCGTCGACCTTCGCGGCGTTCCTCACCCGCGCCCACGACCAGCTGCGCATGGCGGCGGTCTCCCGGGCGCACCTGTGCCTCGCCGGATCGCACGCCGGCGTCTCCATCGGCGAGGACGGCCCCTCGCAGATGGCCCTCGAGGACCTCGCGATGATGCGGGCGCTCTCCGGGAGCACCGTGCTCTACCCGTCCTGCGCGACGGCGGCCGCCGCGCTCGTCGGGGAGATGGCGGCGCGGGAGGGCCTCTCGTACCTGCGCACCACGCGGGAGAAGACGCCGGTCCTCTACGGTCCCGGCGAGCGCTTCCCGATCGGCGGCAGCAAGGTGCTGCGCCGCTCGGCCGGCGACGTCGCCGCGGTCCTCGCGGCGGGCATCACCCTCCACGAGGCGCTCCGCGCGCACGACCTGCTCGCGGCGGACGGGATCCCCGTCCGCGTGGTGGACCTCTACTCCGTGAAGCCCGTCGACGCCGCGACCGTCGAGGCCTGCGCCCGCGAGTGCGGCGGGCGGCTCGTCGTCGCGGAGGACCACCGTCCGGAGGGCGGGCTCGCCGACGCCGTCTCGGAGGTGTTCGCGGACCGGCCCGCGCCGGCGATCACGCGGCTCGCGGTCCGGACCCTGCCCGGCTCCGGGACCCCGCGCGAGCTCCTCGACGGCGCCGGCATCGGCGCGGCCGCGATCGTCGCCGCCGTGAGGCGCGCCCTCGCGCTCTCGCCCGCCCCGCCCCCGACGTCGGGCTGAGCGCGGACCGCCCTCACCCCGCGCGCACGCCCTGGACCGAGAGGTCCAGCGCCACGTCCCACCCGACGAGGACCCCGCCCTCGAGCGGGCGGTTCCAGCCGAGCCCGAACTCGCGGCGGTCGATCGTGCCGCGCGCGAGGACGCCGACCCTCCGGATCCCGTTCAGGTCCGAGGCCTGGCCGCCGTACTCCGCCTCGAGCGTGACGGGCCTCGCGACCCCGTGCAGCTGCAGCGTCCCGCCGAGCTCGTAGACGGCGCCGCTCCGCTGCCGCAGCTCGCGGCCGTGGAACACCATCTCCGGGAAGCGCGCCACGTCGAGGAAGTCCGGCGAGCGCAGGTGCGCGTCGCGCTCCGGGCTCCCCGTCTCGATGCTGTCGGTGTCGATCATGAGGTGGGCGCTCGACCGGGTGAGATCGTCCCAGTCGATCTCCAGCATGCCGCGGAACCGGGTGAACCGGCCGTGCACGCGGGAGATCCCGAGGTAGCGGACCCCGAACCCGAGGAAGGTGTGGACCGGATCGACGTCGAAGGCGATGGCGGACATGGGGCCTCCCGGTCGCGGGCGGCCGGCGCGGCCGCGGCGGCCTCCCCGCTCTCGTAGCCGGGAAGGCGCGCCCGCGCCCGCCCGTCGTCCGGATCGACCGTGCGGCCGGGAGCCGCACCGGTCACGAGCCCCGCGTCTGCCTCCAGGTCTCGAACCGGCGGAGCAGCTCCCGCTCCACGTCCGGGGGCAGCTCCGGCGGGGGCAGCTTGCCGAGCGCCGCCGCCGTCGCCTTCACCTGCCGCACGTAGCGCCGGCAGTCGCGGCACATGCCGAGGTGCATGCGGAACCGGAGCCGATCCGCGAAGGAGAGGTTCCCCTCCGCGTAGTCGGTCACGAGCTCCGTGATCTCCTTGCACGTCATCATCGGCGTCCGCCTCGCATGTGCGCCTCGAGGGCCTGCCGGACGCGCGTCCGCGCGCGGTGGAGCAGCACCCTCTGGTTCGTCACCGTGAGCCCCAGGAGATTACAGATCTCGTCGGTCTCGAGGCCGTCCTCGTCCCGCAGGACGAGCACGGCCCGCTGCGCGGGCGGAAGCGCGGCGACCGCCGCCTCCATCGCCGCGCGCGTCTCGGCCTCGAGCGCGAGCCGCTCGGGCGTCTCGTCCGTCCACCCCGCGGGAGGATCTCGCCACCGCCCCGCCGCGTCGAACCGGCCGGGGTCGAGGGCCCCGCCGTCGTCGCCCGGCTCCTGCAGCGCGGAGAAGGGGACGCTCCGCCCCTCCTTCACCGCGCGGCTCCGGGCCCGGTTCGCCAGGATGCGGTAGAGCCAGGTCTTGAAGGAGGCGCGGCCCTCGAAGCCGCCGAGGCCCTCGAGGACGGCCATCCACGTCTCCTGGACGACGTCCTCCGCGGCCGCGCCGTCGCGGACGAAGAGGCGGGCGAGCCGGAGCAGGCCGCCTCCGTGGCGCCGCACGAGGCCGGCGAAGGCGGCGGGGTCGCCGGCCCGGACGCGCCGGAGGAGCTCGGGATCTCCGGGCTCCGCCGCGTCCCCGTCGGCGGGGCCGCCGGCCGTCGTCGCCTTCCGCATGCGAGGCGCCGGATGTTGTCCCCTTTCGCGAGGGACCGCCACGGGAAAGGCTCAGAACGTGACGATCTGGTAGCCGTCGTGGACGAGGCGGCGCAGGCTCGGGTGGCCGTCGTACTCGCCCGCGAGCGCGACGCCCTGCGCGATCACCGCCTGCTTCACCCCGAAGGCCCCGGCGCAGAAGGCGCAGACGCCCGCGATGCGGTCGCCGACGGCCGCGTAGAGGGCGTGGGCCGGGTGCTCCTCCTTCGCGAGCTCGGGGATCCAGGCGGTCCCCGCGCCGTCGAAGACGATCCGGACGTCGTCGTTCCCCTCCTCGAGCTCCTTGGCGGCCTCCAGCGCGTTCACCACGCGTCCGAGCCCCTCGTGCGTCTCCGTCCCGGCCAGCACCACGATCGCGACCTTCGCCATGCGCGTACACCTCCGGCGCGATCGTCCCTCGAGCCCGCCGAACGTTACGGCGCGCGCGGGCGACCCCCGCCCGCGCCCCTGGCCGGGTCGGCACGTAATCTCCGGCCCCGCCCGCGGACCGATCGTCCGAGGCGCTCGCGCGGGATGTCCCCGCGCCGCCCTCGCAGGAGGTTCACATGGATCGGCTGAACTGGACGCGTGCGATCGTCGCCGGCCTCGTCGCCACCGCGGTGATGACCGCGCTCATGCTCGTGGCGCCGGCGATGGGGCTTCCGCCGATGAACGTCGGCGCGATGCTCGGGTCGGTGATGGGCGGCAGCCTCTTCCTCGGCTGGATGGCCCACTTCGTCATCGGGACGGCGCTCGCGGTGATCTACGCCGCGGCGTTCGCGCGCCGGCTGCCGGGCCCCGGCGCCCTCCGCGGCGCGCTGTACGCGCTCGCCCCGTGGATCGTGTCGCAGCTCGCGGTCATGCCGATGATGGGCGCCGGCGCCTTCGGCGGCTCCTTCGGCGCCGCGCTCGGCAGCCTCGTGGGCCACCTCGCCTACGGCGCCGTGCTCGGCGGGATCCTCGGCACGGCG
>DASVZX010000031.1:0-9330 GCA_036391435.1 Anaeromyxobacter sp.
GAGCGCCCCGGCCGCGTCGCCGAGCTTGGTCCGGCGCAGCTCGGCGAGCCGGAGCGCCGACTCCGCGTCGAAGCCCTGGGCGAGCCGGGCCTCGAGGCTCGCGGCGAGGTCGGCGGGCCGGTCGAGCCGGTCGTAGAGCCGCTCCAGCGCCGCCTTCGCCTCGGTGTCGCCCGGCGCGAGCGCCGCCACCTCGCGCCACGCCGCCGCCGCGCGCGCGGGATCGTCGAGCCGCGTCTCGGCGACGATCGCCTCCTCGCGCCGCGCGTCCTCGCGCGCGGGGACGCCTGCGGAGGCCTCGGCGATGAGCGCGCAGACCGCCGCGAGCTCGCCCCAGCGCTCCCGCGACCGGTGCAGGCGCCGCAGCGCGGCGAGCGCCTCGCGGTCGCCGGGGACGTGCTGCAGCACCCGGGCCCAGCCCTCCGCGGCGCGGTCCCTGTCCAGGCGCCGGTCGGCGAACTCGGCGCGCTCGCGGAGGACGGCGAGCCGGTGCTCCGGGGCGGCGCGATCGGCGAGCTCCTCGTAGGCGCGCGCGCACGCCTCGAGCTCCTCGGCGTCCACCGCGAGGCGGCGCAGCTCGCGCCGGGCCTCGGCGTCGTCCGGGCACGCCCGGGCGGCGGCGGCGGCGGCGGCGAAGGCGAGGGAGAGCTGCCGGAGCTCCTGCTCGTAGATCCGCGCCGCGCCGAGCCCCGCGGCCGCCCGGGCCGCGGCGTCGGGGTGGACGCGCGCCTCCGCCTCGAGCGCCCGCAGCCGGCGGCGGGGATCGGGCTGCGACGCGAGGGCGCGGGCCGCGGCGAGCACGGCGTCCGCGTCGTTTCCGGCGAGGTGCGCGTCGAGCGCGGCGAGCGCCGCGGCGTCGGCGGGGTTCGCGGCGACCGCGCTGGCGAGCCGCTCGATCGCGCCGCGGTCGTCGCCGAGGCTCGCCTGGATGCGCGCGGCCTCCAGCGCGGCGCGGGACGCCTCGGCCGGGTCCGGGGACACCTCGGCGAGCTCGGAGAGCGCGGCGGCCCGGCCACGCGGGTCGCCGGCGGAGCCGAGCGCGTCGGCGAGCCGCGCGACGAGGCGGGCCCGCTGCTCGGGCGCGCAGGCGATCGCCTCGCGGAGCGCGGCCGCCGCGGCGACCGGCTCGCGGAGGTGGTTCTGCAGCACCTCGGCGCGCTGGGCGTGCAGCGCCGCGCGCTCCGGGCCCTCGACGGCGGCGGCGCGCTGCTCGAGCAGGTCCACCGCCTCCTGCCACCGCTCGGCCGCGAGCGCGGTGCGGGTGAGCGCGGCGAGGACCGCGGGATCGCCGGGCCGGAGCGCCAGCGCGCGCCGGAGCTGGGCCGACGCCTCGTCGAAGGCCCCGAGATCTTCCTCCGCGACCGTCGCGGCGCGGACGCGGAGCGCCGCCTCGTCCTCGGGCCGATCCGCGAGCCGGGCGGCCGCCTCGACGAGGAGCGACATGAGCTCGCGGTGCGCGCCGACCTCGCGGGCGAGCTCCTCGCACCGGCGCCTCGCCTCGGCGTGGTCCGGGCAGGCGCGCAGCGCACCGGCCGCGGCGGAGAGCGCGCCGCGCGGATCGCCGAGCCGCGACGAGCGGAGCTCCGAGGCGTCGAGCAGGTGGCGCGCCCGCTCGCGGGCGTCCGCGCCCGGCGGGAGCTGGAGCGCGATGAGCTCGAGGGCCTCCGCCTGCTTCTGGGGCTCCCCGAGCGCGGCGTACACCGGCGCGAGCGCCTGGGCGAGCCGGAGGGGGTCGACGCCCTTCTGGAGGAGCCGCTCGAGGAGGGCCGTCGCGTCCGCGCGCGCCGCCGCGCCGGGGGCGGGCCGCCGGAGCACCTCGACGGCGGCGTCCGCCGCCTCGGAGTGGCGCCCGAGCACGTCGGCGAGCACCTCCGCGCGCGCGACCTCGAGGGCGGCCTTCTCCGCGGGCCCCCGCGCGCGCGCCGCGAGCCGGGCGAGCACCTCGCAGCGCTCCTCGGCGGCGCGCGCGCCGGGCGTCGCCTCGAGCGCCGCGTGCAGCCCCCAGAGCGCCTCCTCGTCCTCGGGCGCCTCCGCGAGCGACTCGCGCCAGATCTCCGCGGCCGCGTCGAACCGGCCGCCGTCCTGCCACAGGCGCGCCAGCTTCGCCGAGAGGGTGCGCCGCTCGGCCCCGCCGGCGCGGCCGCGCCGGGCCTCGAGCTCGCGGGCGAGCTCCTCCTGCTGACCGGCGCGCGCGAGGCAGGCCTCGAGCGCCGCGACGGCGCCGCGGTCCTCCGGGTCGAGCTCGAGCAGGGCGCGCCAGGCGCGGACGGCCTCCTCGGGCTTGCCGAGGTCGCGGTCGAAGATCTCGGCGACGCGCCGCAGGAGGAGCTTGCGCGACTTGAGGTCGCCCTGGCCGCCCTGCGCGGCGGACCGGTAGGCGCGGGCCAGGTCGAGGAACGCGTCGGCGCGCGCGGCCGCGCCCTCCATGGCCTTGCGGACGGTGACGCGCGCCGGATCGAGCGCGAGCGCGCGCGACAGCGTCCGGAGCGCGTCGCGGGGCCTGTCGAGCCGCTCCTGCTGGACCTCGGCGAGCCGCTCGAGGTGGCGCACCCGCTCGGCGGGATCGCGCGCCCACTCGGCGGACAGCTCGAGCACCTCGGCGAGGCGCGGCCACTCCTCCGCGGCGGCGAGCAGCGGCGCGATCGCCCCGGCGGCCTCCGCGTTGCCGGGATCCGAGCGGAGCGCGGCCTCGAGGTGGCGGCGCGCCCGCGCCGGATCCGAGAGCCGCTCGCGCGCGAGCCAGGCGGCGCGCACCCGGAGCGGCGCGTGGGCGGCCTTCTCGGGGGCGGCGGCGAGGTGCCGCTCCAGCGTGGCGAGCGCGGCCTCGAAGCGGCCCGCGTCCACGTGGTGCTCGAACGCCTGGAGGGCCGCGCTCTCGCAGGAGGGGTCGAGCTCGAGCGCGCGCTCGAGCGCCGCCAGCGCGCCCTCGGCGTCGCCGAAACGGACGAGGTCGACCCGCGCCAGCTCGAGCTGCAGCCGGACCAGCGCGGCGCGATCGCGGGTCGTCGCGGCGAGGCGCGCGAGCGCGTCGGCGTGGCCGCGGTGGTCCCCCCGCTCGGCCCACATCCGGGCGACGAGCTCGAGCGCCGAGGGGTCGCCCGGGGCGAGCGCCCACGCCCGCTCGACGCGCTCCATCGCGGGGGTCCAGCCCTCGGGATCGTACGCCGCGTGGAGCTGGGCGAGCCGCAGGTGCAGCGTCGCGGCCTCGCGCCGGTCCTTCGCGCGGCGCGCGGCCTCGTCGAGGAGCTTCGCCTCCTCGCGCCAGGCGCGGGGGTACGCCTTGAGCCGCTCGCGCGCCTGGGCGGCGCCCGGCGCGGTCCGGTCGAGGGTCGCGGCGTCGATGAGCGCGTCCATCGCGAGGTCGTGCTCGAGGGGCTCCTCGACGAGCGCCGCCCCGAGCCGGGCGTACTCCGCCGCGAGCGCCTTCGGCGACGCGCCGGCGTCGCGCGCCGCGTCGAGCATCCGCTTCGCCTGCGCGAAGCGGCGGAGCGCCGTGAAGCCCGCGAGCCCGCGCGTGCGCGCCTCCTCGAGCGTCGGATCGAGCCGCGCCGCGCGGGCGTACAGGAGCGCGGCGCGATCGCGCCGCCCGAGCTTCTCCTCCTGGAGCCGCCCGAGCCGGACCGCGAGGCGCGCCGCCTCGCGCGGGTCGGTCGCCGCGAGCGCCTCGCGCTCGAGCGCGACCGCGAGCGCGGGCCAGTCGCCGCGCTCCTCGAGGAGCCCCGTCATCGAGCGGAGCGCGCCCTCGTGCGCGGGCTCCGCCTGGAGGAGCTGGCGGTAGAGCTCCTCGGCGCGGGCGACGTTCCGGAGCTTCGTGTGGGCGAGCGTCGCGGCCCGGGCGAGGAGCGGCGCGCCCGGCGGGACCGACCGCGCGCGCCCCTCGTAGAGGGCGACGAGGTCCTCCCAGCGGGAAGCGTTCTCGTAGAGCGCCTCGAGCGCCTCGAACGCCTGGACGTCGCCGGGGGCGGCCTCGAGGGTCTCGAGGTGGGACCGGATCTGGTCGTCCAGCGAAGGTGCGCTCAAGGGGGGATCGCTCGGAGAGGGCGGCGTCGATCGAAGCGCCGTCATCTCGGGAGTATAGGGCTGGCCGCGGCGGGGGGTCAATGTTGCGGCCACCGGAAAACCCAGCCCTTACGGGAGGTTGCCTACATCGTGTCCGATCGGAGCACGACCCGGAAGCGGCTCAGGCGACCCCTTCGCGGAGGCGCGGGGGCACCCATGCCCCGAGCGCGGCGGCGTCCAGCGGGGCCGACAGGAAGCGCCCCTGTCCGTAGCGGCAGCGAAGCTGCTGCAGCATCGCGGCCTGCGCCTCCGCCTCGATTCCTTCCGCGATGACGTCGAAGTCGAGGCTCTCGGCGATCGACACCGTCGCCTTCACCACCTCGGCGCTCTCGGGCTGCGCGACGAGCCCGTCGACGATGGAGCGGTCGATCTTCACGGCGGTGATCGGGAAGCGGTGGAGGTGGGACAGGGACGAGTAGCCGGTGCCGAAGTCGTCGACGTGGATCTGGACGCCCATCTCGCGCAGGCTCGCGAGCCGGGCCGCCGACGACTCCGGGTCGCCCATGACCGTGCTCTCGGTCACCTCGAGGGCGATGCGGCGCGGGTCGATGCCGGACGCGACGACGCGCTGCCGGATCTCCTCGACGCACGCCGCGCGCCGGAACTGCCGCCCGGAGACGTTCACGCTCACGACCAGGCCGGCGAGCGCGGGCGTCCGCCCCTCCCACTCCCGGAGCTGCGCGCACGCCCGCTCGAGCGCCCACAGGCCGAGCGGGACGAGGAGGCCGCTCTCCTCCGCCGCCGGCAGGAACTCGCCCGCGGCGAGCACGCCCCGGGTCGGGTGCCGCCAGCGGAGGAGCGCCTCGACCGCGATCGGTCGGCCGGTGCGCAGCGCGACGATGGGCTGGTAGTGGAGGACGAGCTCGTCGCCCCGCTCCATCGCGCGCCGGAGGTCGGACTCGAGCTGCATGCGCTCGACGGCGCCGCCGTGCAGGCGGGCGTCGAACTCGACGGTGCACCCCTTCCCCTTCTGCTTCGCCTGGTACATCGCGACGTCGGCGTCCCGCAGCACCTGCTCCGGCTGCGCGTAGCGTTCGGACTGGACGGCGACGCCGATCGAGGCGGAGGCGGAGGTCTCGCGTCCCCCGAGATCGAAGCTCGAGGCGAGCGCCGCGTGGATCCGCGACGCGACGAGCGCCGCGTCCGCGGACGCGCGGATCCCCTCGAGCAGCACGCCGAACTCGTCCCCGCCGAGGCGCGCCACCGTGTCGCCCGGCCGGACCGAGCCCGTGAGGCGCTGGGCCACGGCGACGAGGAGGTGGTCGCCGGCGAGGTGACCGAGCCCGTCGTTCACGGCCTTGAAGCCGTCGAGGTCGAGGAACAGCACCGCCCAGCGCTCGTCGAGGTGGCGCCGCGCGGAGGCGAGCGCGTGCGCGAGGCGGTCCCGGAACAGGGCGCGGTTCGCGAGCCCGGTGAGCCCGTCGTGGAACGCGTCGTGCGCGAGCCGCGCCTCGGCCGCCTTGCGCTCGGCGATCTCGCGCTGGAGGGCGGCGTAGCCGTCGCGGAGCCGCGCGCTCATCTCGTTGAAGCGGCGCGCGAGCTCGCCGAACTCGGTGGGATCGCCGTCGGGGACGGAGGTCCCGAGCCGGCCGTCCGCGATGGCGCGGGTGGCCTCGACGAGCCGGTCGATCGGGCGGGTGACGCCGCGCGCGAGCGCCACGGCGGCCGCGAGCGCCGCGAGGAACCCGAGGGCCGCGCCCGCCGTGACCATGACCCGCGCCGTCCGGAAGCTCGCGACCGCCGCGACGGCCCGCTCCTCGGCGCGCCGGGAGGCCTGCAGCGCCATCTGCTCGGTCTCGCGCTGGAGCTGCTCGGCCACCGTCGCCGCGTCCGCCTGGAGCCTCGCGATCCGCGCCCGGTCTGCGGACGCCGTGACGTACTCGCTCAGCGCCCGCTCGTAGTCCGAGACGAGCGCGCGCGTCCGCCGGATGCGCGCGGCGGCGTCCGGGTCGTGGTGGCAGGTCTCGCAGCGCGCGGCCGCCTCCTCGAGGAGCGTCACGTTGTCCGTGAGCGTGTCCATGCTCTCGCCGAGAGGAGTGTTCACCTTGTAGAGCTCGGCTTGCGCCGTCTGGCTTGCGATGACGAGGTGCTGGCGCATCTCGCCGATCCGGTGCAGCCGGGAGACGCGCCCGAGCTCGTCCGTCGTCCGCTGCACGTACACGAGCGCCGCGACGACGCCCGCGCTGGAGCAGGCGAAGACGACGAGCAGGGCGAGCGCGATCTTCCGGCGCATGGCCTACTCGTTCCGGTACGTGTAGCGCTTCAGGTCGATGCCCGCGCGCCGGGCGAGCTCGAAGACGGGGCGGTAGTCCTCCGCGCTCGTCTCGACGAACCGCAGCGCGCCGAACCGGGCCAGCACGGCGCCGCCGGTCGCGTCGCCGGCGAGGTCGAGGAGCGCGCGCCGGAGCGCCTCGCGCAGGTCCGGCTCCATGTCCTGCCGGACGCACAGCCCGTTCGAGGGGACGGGCGGCGAGTTCGCGAGGATGACGAGCTCCCGCTCGACGCGGGGGTCGTCGCGCCGGACCCGGTCGAAGACGCTGTGCTTCGCGGCCCCGACGTCGGCCTCGCGATCGAGGACCGCCCGGACCGAGGCGTCGTGGCTGCCCGTGAAGTAGTACTCCGAGAAGAAGCCCTGCGGGCTCCGGATCCCCTGCTCCCGCAGCCACGCGAGGGGGAACACGTACCCCGCGGTCGTCGCCCGCTCGACGAACGCCATCCGCTTGCCGCGCATGTCCGCCGCCGTGCGGATCCCCGAGTCCTTCCGGACGAAGATGTGGCCGTGGTAGGTGGACGAGCCGTCCAGGTTCACCGGCCGCGCGAGCGGGACCACGCCGAGCCGCTCGATGGCGAGCGCGCCGGTGAAGGACCCGAAGAACGCCCCGTCCATCCGCTCCGCCTCGAAGCGCTCGAGGATGTTCCCGTAGCGGGAGAGGATCGTGAAGCGGACCGGGACGCCGATCTTCCGGCCGAGGTACTCGCCGAGCAGCCGGAACCGCGCCTTCTGCTCGAAGAGGTTCATCTCGGGGATGAGACCGATCACGAGCTCGCGGTGCGGCGCGGCGTCGGCGCGCGCGCGCGCGCCCGCGCCGGCCGTCGCGAGGGCGAGGGCGAGGAGGAGGAACGCTCGGAGGCGCGCTCGCATCCCGCGCCGCCCCGCTAGAAGGTGTAGCGGATCGTCGGGTAGACGGCGAAGCCGTTCGCGCCGGCCTTCGTGGCGCGCACGAAGTCGGCGCCGAGCGCGATCGAGAAGTGGCGCAGGCGCGTGTAGTACTCGATCCCGGGGCCGCCCGCGACGATGACGTCGCTCGTCCCGAAGAGCCCCTGGGGGTAGCTCCTCGCGATCCCGCCGCGCCCGTGGACGTACAGGAACGTCCGGTTCCAGTCGTTCCGGTCGCGCCACGCGAAGAGCGCGACCTTCACGTCCGCGCCGCCCGAGAAGAGCTCGAACGCGCCGTAGTCCGGGTTCGCCTTCGCGCTGCCGCCCTGCGCGTAGAGGGCGACGGAGAGCCGCTGCCCGACGTCGACGCCGACGAGCGCCCCGACCATGACCCCGCCGGCGTACCCACCCGACGCGTGCGCGAGCGGGAACTTCTCGGTGTCGGCGGTGGGCGTGTCCCGCCAGCCCTGGTACCCCGCCTCGAACCCGACGAAGAAGCCGCGCTCGACGTCCCTGAACCTCGCCGCGCGCGGGTCCTCCTGCAGCTGCGGCGCCGCGTCCTCGGCGAGGACGAGGGCGGGGAGGAGGAGCGCGAGTGCGGCGACGAGCGGCTTCACGGGGAAGATCCTCCTCACTGGCCGCCCGAGGACCTGAGGATCCACGGGTAGGTGATGACCGCGATCCCGCCGCCCTTCGGCTTCGGGAAGGCCCAGCTCGTGATGCGCGACATCATGCACTCGTGGACCTTCCCGTCCTCGAGCGTGGTGGCCGAGTGGTCGATCTGCGGGCTCGACGCCGAGCCGTCGGCGTTGATGATCCACTTGATGGAGACCTTGCCCTGCAGCCGCGGGTTGATGGCGAGCTGGGTCTCGTAGCAGTAGCGGATCTGGGCGGCGTGATCCTGGATCACCTTGCGGATGAGCTCCTTGTCGATGGAGCCCATCACGGTGGCCGGACCGGTCGCGACGTTCACGTCGCGGTCGCCCTTCTTGCCGAGGCCGCCGACGCCGGTGCCGTAGCTGCCGAGCCCGCCGCCGCGGCCCTTCGTGCCGACCGCGCCGATGCCGATGGTCTCGCCCTGGCCGCCGCCGCCGCTGCCCGAGCCGCGGATGCCGAGGCCGCCGAGGCCGTAGCTGTCGCCCACGACCGGGCCGAACATGTTGCCGACCGCGCCGCGGAGGTCGCCGCCCAGGCCGCCCGAGCCGAACACGGTCGAGAGGCCGCCGCCGCCGCGGCCGAGCGCGCCGAGGAGGCCGCTGCGCTTCACGATCTCCTTCGCGTTCGGGTCGATCGCCTTCGGGGCCGAGCGGGCGTTCGTCTTCGGGGCGTCCTTCTTCCCCATCTGCCCTTCCTCGCCCTTGTGCTTCTCCGCCATCTCGCCGGGCTCGTCCTTCTTCTCGCCCTGGCCGCCCTTCTGCTTCGGCTGCGGCTCGGGCGGCTTGATGACGAACTTCGCCATGCGCGACGGGTTCTTGAAGAGATCGTCGGCGACGACGTCGGTGTCGTACGGGAAGTTGTTCGCCGCGACGATGAACCCCGCCTGCAGGAAGAACAGGATGAGGAAGAGGTTCAGGAACTGGTAGTTGATCCGCTCCCAGAACGGCGCGCCCTTGATCCGCTGCGGGCGGCGGGCCCGCGCCTCGATGGCGAGGTGGGAGCCGACCTCGGCCCGGACCGCCCCCGCCCTCGGGACCGCGATCCAGTACGCGCCGTCGAGGGCGTCGTCGCCGTGCGCCTTGCGCGCCTTCACGAGCTCGCCGAAGGGCGTGCGGGCGCCCTTCTCCTCGACGACGCCCGTCATGCCGCGCGTGAACGTGAAGCGGTAGTCGCCGTCGGCGTAGCGCAGCACCGGCAGCTCGGGGACCGGGAGCCCCTCGAGCTTCAGGGTGCACTTCTCGGTCTCGCCGACGAGCACCGGCTGCTTCGGCTTCACGTAGCTCGCCGCCTCGAGGAGCGAGTCGCCCCAGAGGATGCGCAGCTCGACGCCGAGGTCGGCCTCGCCCGAGAGGTCCTCGGTGGCGCGGTCGGCGGGCTTCAGCCGGTGGACCTTCGGCGGCGCGGGCGCGGGCGCGGGCGCCGGCGCCGCGGCCGGCGCGGGCGCCGCGGCCGGGACGGGA
>DASVZX010000032.1:0-9447 GCA_036391435.1 Anaeromyxobacter sp.
ACACCGCCCGGGCCGGAGAGGACTACGAGACGGTCGACGGCGGCGCCGCGCGCCGCCTGCGCGAGGTGCACGCGCTCGCCCGCGCCGGCGGCGGCTGGCGGCTCGTGCCGGCGCCGTGAGCGGGCCCGGGGCGGCCCGCGCGGTGTAGACTCGCGCGCGGAGGCGACGCCATGGACGACACCCTGAAGCAGGCCCTCGCGCTCGGGCGCGGCTACTACCTCAAGAAGGAGTACGGGCTCGCCGAGCAGTACCTGACGCAGATCGTCGAGCAGAACCAGTCGTTCGCCGACGTCTACAACATGCTCGGCGTCATCTACCACGACCAGGGGCAGTACCAGAAGGCGCTGCGCGCCTTCGAGGCCGCGCTCCGCATCAACCCCGGGTACACGGACGCCGCGCTCAACCTCGCCGTCACGTACAACGACACCGGCAAGTACAAGGAGGCGCAGGAGACCTACCGCCACGCGCTGTCGCGCTCGGGCGCGCGGGCCGGAAAGCTCGACCGCTTCGTGCAGGGGAAGCTCGCGAACATGTACGCCGAGATCGCCGAGGTGTGGCTCTCGTCCGGCATGTACCCCGAGGCGATCCGCGAGTTCCGGCGCGCGCTCGAGCTCGGCCCGGCCTTCGTCGACATCCGCGCCAAGCTCGCCGGCGCCCTGCGCGACCAGGGCGAGCGCGACGCGGCGATCGCCGAGTACGAGGAGGTCGTGCGGCAGGCGCCCGCGTACGTCCCCGCGCGGCTCAACCTCGGCCTCTCCCTCTTCGCGGCGGGGCGGAAGGACGAGGCCGCGAAGCAGTGGAGGACCGTCCTCGAGATCTCGCCGGGGAACCGGAACGCGGAGCTGTACCTGCAGCTCGCCCAGAGCACGTAGCGCGAGCGCCCGCGATGCGGGCGGCGAGGCGAGCGCGCGAGGGGCGCTCCGGTCGCTACCGGGGCGCGCGACCGCCACCCACACTGTCTCCCGGAAACGGAGGGGGACATGCAGACCCGTGTCTGGGCGATGGAGGTCGGGGTCGCCGTGCTGGTCGCCTGCGGCAGCGGCTCCCGGACGGGGCCGACCGCTCCGACGGGTCCCACCGGGCCGAGCGGGCCCACGGGGACGACGGGGCCGACCGGCACGACGGGGGTAACCGGGCCCAGCGGACCGACGGGACCGACCGGGCCGACCGGGCCGACGGGGCCGACGGGGCCGACCGGACCGACGGGACCGACCCTACCGACGGGGCCGACCTCCGCCTGCGCCGGACTCGCACCCGGCGACCCCGGGCCGGGCGTCGGGATCAGCTCGCCTCACCTCGACGGCTGGGTCGACGTCGTCTGCGCGCCGCCGATCACGGATGGTCGCGGAGAGTGGATCGGCCTCCAGTACGGGTTCCAGAACGGGGCCCGCCGGTTCGTGAGCGCGACGTCTCCCGGCGATGCGGCCTCGCTCGGCCAGCTGCCGGGGACGCTTCCGGCGCCGTGGGTCGTGCCGCAGCCCGCGGGCTATCACGCGATCACGTCGCTGAAGGAGCCCGGGTACTTCGAGCGCTTCGACGGGACCGGCGCGCTCCTGTCGCGCGACACGAGCCGGTACACGTTCGCGGTCGCCGGGCTGCCCGCGGGCGGCAGCATCCTCACGATCGGGAGCGCGGCCTGGGATCCGCAGCCCTCGCTCGTGTGGATGAGCACCGGGGGCGAGCAGCGCGCCGAGCAGCACATGCCGGCTCGTGTCGGGACGATCGCGGTCTCGTCCACGGGAGCGGCGCTCGTGTTCGGGGCGCAGACCGGGCAGGCCCGCTGGTACGACGCGGACGGCGCCCCGATGACGGACGGGTTCGCCGTCGCGTTCGGTCCGCCGAACGTCATCCCGCCGCCCACGGCGCTCGCCGACGGCAGCATCGTGTTCGGGGTGGGGACGGGTCTGCCGACCGCGCGGATCGCGCAGGGATCGACGAAGCTCGAGCCCCTGCCGGACTGGGTCGCCTCGCGGGCCGCCGCGGCGGGCACGGGTTTCCTGTACTTCGGCGCCGCGCTCGCCGTCGTCCGCGGCGGGGCCGCGAACGCCTTCGCCGTGGTGAAGAGCGGAGGGGGAGCGCCTTGCGTCGTGGACGTCGAGGTCCTCACGCCCTCGGGCGAGTCGTGCGGGACGACGGAGCTCCGCGCGCCGCAGGCGTGCGGGAGCGTCAGCATCGGGCTCGACGGCACGGTCTTCGCGACGGGGAGCACGCTCGATCCCACGCCGGGCCCGAGCGGCGCCGGAGGCGGGACGTGCTCGTGGCACTGGTGGTCGGGGCTCCTGCGCTAGGCGCCTCGCGGAGGAAGCCATGGCACACCGTCTCTCCATCCTCACCGTCGCCGCAGCCGCGCTCCTCGCGTGCGGCGGCGGGGCGTCGAAGCCGGGCGGTCCGACCGGCACCACCGGGCCGACGGGGCCGACCGGGCCGACCGGCACCACGGGACCGACGGGCACCACCGGGCCGACCGGCGCGACCGGGCCGACCGGCACGACCGGGCCGTCCGGCACCACAGGACCAACCGGCGACACGGGGCCGACCGGGTCCAGCGGGCCGGCGGGATCCACCGGTCCGACCGCGTGCGCCGCCCTCGTGCCCGCCGACCCCGGGACGGGCGTCGAGTACACGATGCCCGTCCCGTCCGAGATGCCGGACTGCGAGCCCGCGCTCACGGACGGCCACGGCGACTTCGTCGGCGTGGGGCTCTCCTACAAGACCTTCGACTACCAGTTCGTCAGCGCGACGTCGCCGGGCGTCCCGACCGGCAACATGACCGGACCGGGCGCGTTCGACGGAGAGTCGGTGATCGCGCCGCAGCCCGACGGCTACCTGGTCGCGCACCGCTCCACGGGCGAGTGGCCGGGCTCGCTCCAGCGCTACGACGCGACCGGGCACCTCCTCTCCGACGACGGGGCGCGCGACGTGTTCGGCGTCATGGGGCTTCCCGGAGGAGGCGGCGTCGTGGACGTCGCGGCGGGCTACTCCCCCGCGGGGAACACGACGGTCGTGCCCCACGTCGTCTGGACGGGCGCCGCCGGCGACGTGGTCGCGGACCTCACCGGCGCGACGCCCGTCGCGGTCTCCTCCACGGCGAACGTGCTCGTCCTCCGCGACGCGGACGGGCAGCTGCGCTGGTACGACCGCGCGGGCGCCGCCGTCACCGGATGGTTCCCGAGCCCGGCGGACTTCGCCTCCGCCCGGAAGCAGCTCGGCTATCACTTCGACCACCCGCTCGCGCTCGCCGACGGGAGCGTCGTCCTCTTCCTGAACACGGATCAGGCGGTCCGGATCGCGGCGGGCGCGACGCAGGGGTCCCCGGTCCCGGACTGGGTGACGGCGCGCGCGGGGGCGCTCTTCGCGAACGTGCGCGGCGCGCAGGCGAACGCGTTCGTGACCGTGAAGGGCGGAGGGGGCGGGGCCTGCGAGGTGGACGTCGAGATCCTCGACGCCGCCGGCGAGCGCTGCGGCGCGCTGCAGCTCCAGGCGCCGGCACCCTGCGACGCCGCGCGCGTCGGCGCGGACGGCACCGTGCTCACGAACGGCGGGAAGATCGACGGGGCGGGCCTGACCTGCGCCTGGCACTGGTGGTCCGGCCTGCTCCGGTAGCGCGACTCCGGCGTTGCCCCCCGGGCCGGGCGACGGTAGTTAGGAGCGCATGACGGAGCAGGAGAAGACCGTCCGCCTCACGACGCTCTCCCACGGGGCGGGTTGAGCCTGCAAGATCCGCCCTGCGGACCTGGCGCAGGTCCTGCGCCTCCTGCCGAAGCCGAGCGACGCCCGGGTCCTCGTCGGTCACGAGACCAAGGACGACGCGGCGGTCTACCAGCTCGACGACGAGCACGCGATCGTCGAGACGGTCGACTTCTTCACGCCCGTCGTGGACGACCCCTACTGGTTCGGCCGCATCGCCGCGGCGAACGCGTTCTCCGACGTCTGGGCGATGGGCGGGCGGCCGCTCTTCGCGCTGAACCTCGTCGGCTGG
This sequence comes from Anaeromyxobacter sp., assembly GCA_036391435.1. Lineage (GTDB taxonomy): Bacteria > Myxococcota > Myxococcia > Myxococcales > Anaeromyxobacteraceae > Anaeromyxobacter. Next base: position 3,980 of record DASVZX010000032.1, read on the forward strand.
CCGGTCGGGAAGCTCTCGATGGAGGTGCTCGGCGAGGTGCTCCGCGGCGGCGCCGAGGCCGCGCGGCTCGCCGGGGCCGCCGTGGCCGGCGGGCACAGCATCGACGACCCCGAGCCGAAGTACGGGATGGCGGTCACCGGGATCGTTCACCCGCAGCGCATCCTCCGGAACGTCGGCGCGCGGCCGGGCGACGTCCTCGTCCTCACGAAGCCGCTCGGCGCGGGCATCGTCTCGACCGCCATCAAGCGCGGGATCGCCTCGCCCGCGCTCGTGGAGCGGGCGGTGGAGGTCATGGCGGCGCTCAACCGCGCGGCGGGCGAGGCGCTCGCCGCGAGCGGCGCGGTGCACGCGCTCACCGACGTGACCGGCTTCGGCCTGCTCGGCCACGGCTGGGAGGTGGCGGAGGGCTCGGGGGTCGCGCTCCGGATCCGGGCCGCCGCGGTGCCCGTGCTCGACGGCGTGCACGACCTCGCCGCGAGGGACGTCGTGCCCGGCGGCTCGAAGGCGAACCTCAGGTGGGTGACGCCCAACCTCCGCGTCGATCCCTCGCTCCGGGCGACCACGGCGATCGTCCTCGCCGACGCGCAGACGAACGGCGGGCTCCTCGCGGCCATCGACCCCTCGCGCGCGGCGGCGGTGCTCGCCGCGCTGCGCGAGGCCGGGGTCGAGCCGGCGGTGATCGGCGAGGTCCTGGCGGGGCCCGCGCGGATCGAGGTCGTCTGAGGGCGGTGTGGGCGCGGGTGGTCGCCGGGCCCGGGGCGCCGATGCGGAGCCCGGCGGACCCTCTGGTAGAATCCGCGCCGCATGGCCGCCGCCGTCGCCGCCGCGCTCGCGCTCGTCCTCTCCGCGCCGCCCGCCTTCACCGTCGTCCTCGATCCCGGCCACGGCGGCGAGCGGGAGGGCGCGGTCTCGCCCTTCGGCGACAAGGAGAAGGACCTCGTCCTCTCCATCTCGCGCCGCATCGCGCAGCGGATCCGCAAGGCCGGCGGGAAGGTGGTCTTCACGCGGACGGGCGACATCTCCGTCCCGCTCCCGAACCGCGCCGCGATCGCGACCGCGATCCGCGCGGACCTGTTCGTCTCGGTGCACCTCAACTCGATGCCGACCGCCGAGCAGCGGCGGCACACGCAGGGCGTCGAGACCTACTTCCTGTCCGCCGACGCGAGCGACACGCACGCGAGCGCCGTGGCGGCGCGCGAGAACGCGGACCGGCTCGCCGGCGAGGCCGGGGCGGATCCGGACGATCCGGTCGCCGGCATCCTGTCGGACCTGCAGGGCGCGGACGCGCTCCAGGCGTCGTCGCGCCTCGCGTACGACATCCACGAGAGGCTGGTCGGGCGGCTCGGCGCGGAGGACCACGGCGTGAAGCAGGCGCCGTTCTACGTCCTCGCCGGGGCGCGCATGCCGGCGGTCCTCCTCGAGGTCGGCTTCATCTCGCAGCCGGACGAGGCGAGGAAGCTCCGCACGCGCGAGTACCAGGAGCAGGTCGCCGACGCGGTCGTGGAAGGGATCCGCGCGTTCCGGAACGAGACGCGCCGGGCGAGCCGCTAGCCCGAGGCCGCCGGAAGCGTGGCGCCCGCGGCGCGCGCGTGCTATCCGCTCCCGCATGCGAACGAACGGCCGCGGCGACCGCGAGCTCCGCACCATCCTCCTCGAGCCGGGCGTCTCGAAGCACGCCGAGGGCTCCTGCCTCGCGCGGTTCGGCGACACCCACGTGCTCTGCACGGCCTCCCTCGAGGAGAAGGTCCCGCCGCACGTCTTCGGGACCGGGGCGGGGTGGGTCACGGCCGAGTACGGGATGCTGCCGCGCTCCACCCACGAGCGGATGGCGCGCGAGGCGGCGCGCGGCAAGCAGGGGGGGCGGACCCTCGAGATCCAGCGGCTCGTCGGGCGCGCGCTCCGCGCCGCGATGGACCTGCGCGCGCTCGGCCCGCGCACGATCACCGTCGACTGCGACGTCGTCCAGGCGGACGGCGGCACTCGCACGGCGGCGATCACCGGCGGGTGGGTCGCCCTCGCGCTCGCCGTGCGGAAGCTGCGGACGCAGAAGAAGCTGCCGGCCGACCCGGTCCGGCGCCACGTCGCGGCCGTCTCGGTCGGCGTGCTCGACGGCGAGGTGCGGCTCGATCTCGACTACGGCGAGGACTCGACCGCCGACGTGGACATGAACGTCGTGGCGACCGGCGAGGGCGAGCTCGTCGAGGTCCAGGGGACCGCCGAGGGGAAGGCGTTCAGGCGCGAGCAGCTCGACCGGATGCTCGACGCCGCGGTCGAGGGCATCCTGAAGCTCAGGGACCTGCAGGCCGCGGCGCTGCGCGGGTAGGGCGAGGCCCGCGGATGGACCTCCTGTTCGGGACGACGAATCCGGGAAAGCTCCGCGAGCTGAGGCGGCTCGTCGCCGGGCTGCCGATCCGGGTCGTGTCGCCGGCGGACCTCGGGCGCCCGCTGCCGGACGTGGAGGAGGACGGCGCGACCTTCGCCGCCAACGCCGAGAAGAAGGCGGCGGAGTGGGCGCGGCGCGCCGGGATGCACGCGCTCGCGGACGACTCGGGGCTCTGCGTGGACGCGCTCGGCGGCGAGCCCGGGGTCCGCTCGGCGCGCTGGTCGGACGACGAGCCGGAGGGGCCCACGAGCCCGGTCTGCGAGCTCCCCGGCGCGGCGGCGCCGGAGCTCGGGCCCGTCGCGGGGCGCGCCGCCCGCGACGAGCGGAACAACGACAAGCTCCTGCGCGCGCTCGCGGCGGTGCCCGACGCGCGGCGCGGCGCGCAGTACCGGGCGGTGCTCGCGCTCGCGCGTCCCGACGGGAGCATCGTGTCGAGCGTCACCGGGGTGTGCCGCGGCCGCATCGGCCGCGGGCGCCGCGGGACGGAGGGGTTCGGCTACGACCCGCTCTTCCACCCGGACCTCTACCCGGCCAGGACCATGGCGGAGCTCCTGCCCGACGAGAAGGACGCGATCTCCCACCGCGGCGAGGCGTTCCGCCGGCTGCGGCCGGTCCTGGAGGCGCTGGTCCGCACGCTTGACGAGAGCGGTGCGAAACGCTAAATGACCGCGTTCTCTCGGGAACGGCCGGGTGGCCCCGGGCCTCCCGCGGTTGTTCCGGGGCGTAGCGCAGCCTGGTAGCGCGCCTGCCTTGGGCGCAGGAGGTCGCCGGTCCGAATCCGGCCGCCCCGATCTTTGACATCACGGTGATGGCCGGGGCGCCCCGGAGCGGCGGACCCGTCTCGTGGAGGGTTCGCGTCGACCCCAGGTTCGAGTTCTTCAGCGCCCGTAGCTCAGATGGCCGGGGGCCCGGGGGCCGACACCGGCCCCCGTATACCTCTCGTCCGCGGGCAAGGTAACGTTGCGAAGTCACGCGCCCGTAGCTCAGATGGATAGAGCGTCGGCCTTCGAAGCCGCAGGTCGGGGGTTCGATTCCCTCCGGGCGCGCCAAGATCGAAGTTTACGGTGAGTGTAGCTCAATCGGTAGAGCACTGGACTGTGGATCCGGGGGTTAAGGGTTCGAGCCCCTTCACTCACCCCAGTTTTTCGGAAGGAAGCGCGCGGGCGAGTATCTTTTCGTGGTCTGCGCCCGTAGCTCAGATGGATAGAGCAGCGGCCTTCTAAGCCGCGGGTCGGGGGTTCGACTCCCTCCGGGCGCGCTGGATCGGGAGCGCGGGCGCCGCGCGTCGCGGCCGTTGACAAGGACGGGAGGGCGCTGCTAGATCGCGCGGCCCTCGGCCATCACCGAGCAGGACAAGGGCGCGTAGCTCAACTGGCAGAGCAATGGACTCTTAATCCATAGGTTGAAGGTTCGATTCCTTCCGCGCTCACAAGAAAGCCCCCGGGAAACCGGGGGCTTTCGCTTTTCGGAGGGGCGGCTTCCACTGAAATATCCCTTCGCGGCGATCGTAGAGAGCGTCGTCGGTGGCCGCGGCGCGCGCGCGGCCGCGGAGGGCGAGGCATGGGGAAGCTCCGACCAGCGCTGGCGGACGCGGTGACGGGGCTCGCCGCGCTCGCGGCATGGGCGCTCACGGTGATCCTCCACGCGTGGTCGCAGCGGGCCTTCGAGTACGCCGTGCTGGTCGTCCCCGCGGCGCTCTTCCCGGTCGCGACGTGGTACCGCGCCCGTCGCGAGGTCCGGCCGCGCTGGCAGACCGCGGTGCTCGTGAACGCGTGGCTCGCGGTGGGGATGCTCGCCGCCGCGTGGGCCGAGGGTCCGCGCCCCCTCGTGCTCCTGTCGCTCGTCGGCGCCCCGCTCGCCGGAAGCGCGCTCGCGGCGGCCACGGCGGGACGAACGCCGCGGCTGCTCGGCGCCGCCTTGCTGCTCGCACCGGCCGCCATCACGTTCGCGCTCGTGCCCCGGATCGCCGAGCGGCTGCTGATGCGCTCGGCGTCCGCTTCCCGGGCGCCGGCCATCAAGCTCGAGCTTCTCGATGGCAGCCACGTCGAGATCGGCGCTCACCCGGGTCGCGTCGTCGTGCTGAACTTCTGGGGCCTGTGGTGCGACCCGTGCGTCCGGGAGCTCCCCGAGCTCGAGGAGGTCGTCCGCTCCCAGCGCGGCCGCTCCGCCGCGTTCGTCGCGATCGAGTCGGGACTCGGGGACGAGACGCGCTCCGACGTCCAGGACTTCGTCGCCCGGCACGGCCTGACGATCCCCGTGGCATACGATCCCGACCGCGTCGCGTACCGTGCCTTCGGCGTCCGGGGGCTGCCGACGACGATCGTCGTCGACGCGCAGGGGAACGTGCGGTTCCGGCGCGTCGGTTACCTGGCCACGGCACGGTACCGCGAGTGGTTGACGGGCGTCATCTCGGAGCTCGGGCGCGGGAGCTGACTCTGCATCCCGCCCGAGAGCGCGCGGCGCACGCGCCCCTCGTCGGATCCCCGTCCGGGGACGAGCGCTCGCCTGGCTGCGTGTCCACTCCTCGGGGGACACGCCGCGCCAGACCGCGGCGTTCGGAGCTTCCCGATGAAGTTCACGTGCGACCGCTGCCAGAAACGGTTCACCACGACCGACGAGCCGGTCCCGGGCCGGGTCTACCGGGTCCCGTGCAGGTGCGGGAACACCATCGTCGTCCAGCGACCGGCCGCGGAGCCGTCGGCCCCGGCTCCGGCCGAGCTTTCTCGCCGCGGCGCGCCGCCGCCGCTCCCCGCGCCCGCGCCGGACGTCACGGCGAAGCTCCCGCGGCCGCCCGCGGCGGCGGCCGCGCTCGGCTCACCGGGCGTCGCGATCGCGGACGATCCGTTCGCGCGCGCGGAGCCTCGGCCGGACCTCGGCGTGCTGCTCGCGTGCGCCTCCGAGGAGGTCACGCCGACGATCCTGGCGCGGCGCGATCCCGACGCGCCCCTCGAGCGCTCGAGCGCGTACCGACCGGAGCCGACGGTCGATCCGTTCGTGAACGCGCTCCGCCGCACGCGGACGCGCGCGCTCGCGCTCGGCGGCGCCACCGGGGCGGCGGTGGGCGCGCTCTGCGCCGCGGCGCTCG
>DASVZX010000033.1:0-7462 GCA_036391435.1 Anaeromyxobacter sp.
GAGGAGCAGATGAAGATGTTCCTCACCCGGCTCGGCTACGGGTCGAAGGCGGTGATCACCGGCGACGTCACGCAGGTGGACCTGCCCTCCGGACGCGGCTCCGGCCTCGTCGAGGTGCAGAAGGTGCTCCGCGGCATCGACGGCGTGTCCTTCTGCACGTTCAGCGAGGTGGACGTGGTGCGCCACCCGCTGGTGCAGGAGGTGGTCCGCGCCTACGACGCCTGGGACGTCGAGCGGCACGCCCGCGCCGAGGCGGCGAAGGCCGGCCGCGAGCGGCCGCCCGCGACCGGGACGGAGCCCCCCGCGTAGGGGCCCGCGACGCGGGGCCGGGACGAGCCGGCCCCGCGGAGCGTTGAGAGGGGGAGCGGGATCCCCGTTGCGCCCGCCCGACCCCGGTGCCACTCTCGCACGCCGTGTCCGGCCCATCCCGCCCCCGCTCTCCCGAGACGACGACGCCGTCCCCCGCCCGCCCGGACTGGGTCGGCCGGCTGATGCGGGCGACCATGGTGGGGGTCATCGCGGCGGCGGCCGGGTGGCTCCTGGCGCCGGCGGCGGCCCACCGGCTGCCCGGGCCCGACGCGCTGGGCTCCCCCGCGCCGGCCACCATCAAGGCCGATCGCGACTACGACGTGGTGGACGGGGAGGCGACCGCCCGGCGCCAGGCCGAGGCGGCGGCCTCCATCCGCCCGGTCCACGACCACGAGGACGGAGCGGCCGACGAGGCAGCCGCCCGCGTGCACGCCGCCTTCGAGCTGATGCGCGACGAGGAGGCGGCGCTGCGCGACGGGGGGCCGGAGCTGCGCGATCCGCGGGATCTCGCGGCGCTCGAGCGGCGCTACGCCGCCCAGCGCGACGCCTTCGTGTCCAGGCTCCAGGTCCAGGTCCGGGACGAGGACCTGGCCGCGCTGGCGAGCGCCCGCTTCTCCGTCGCGGCCGAGCGCGAGCTGGTGCTGCTCGCGCAGCGGGGGCTGTCCGGGCTGGTGGTGGAGGACCGCAAGCTCCTGCCCACCGACCGGGACCACGCCTTCGTGGTCCGCACCTTCCGCGGGGGCGCCCTCCAGGGCGAGAAGGTGGTGACCGACCTCGCGCTGGTGCGCGACGTCACCACCGCCCGCGACGAGGTGGCCCGCACCGCCCTGGCCCGGCTCGACGGGGAGCGGCACCCGGTGCGGGTCGCGGTGCACCGCCTGGCGGTGGCGATGGTGCGGCCCACCCTGAGCTACGACCAGGCCGAGACCGAGCGCCGGCGCGCCGAGGCGGCCGCCCGCGTGAAGCCGGTGGTGGTCCCGGTGAAGCGCGGCGAGAAGATCATCGGTGACGGCGAGCGGATCGAGCCCCGCCACGTGCTGATCTTCGAGGGCATCCGCGCCCAGCGCCAGGGCGAGGACCTCACCCGCGTCCGGGTGGGCGGGGCCGCGCTGGTGGCGCTGCTCGTGACGCTGCTCTGGCGCTTCGCGCGGCGGAACCTGCCGCGGTTCCGCCCGGCGCGGCGCGACGCGGCCCTGCTCGCGCTGCTGCTGGTCGGCAGCCTCGCGCTCGGCGCGGTGGGCTTCGCGGTGGGCGACGCGCTCCACGAGCGCTTCCCTCACGTCCCCGCCGGTCCGCTCTACTACCTGGTGCCGTTCGCGGCCGGGGCCATGATCGTCCGGCAGGTGATGGCCGCCGAGACGGCCCTGCTCTTCGCGCTGGCGGTGGGGCTCGCCTCCGGCCTGCTGGCCGGGCAGTCGGTGGCCTACGCGCTCTTCGCGACGCTCAGCTCGCTGGCGGCGGCGGGGCTGGTGCAGGGCAGCCGGGACCGGGCCGGCCTCTTCCGCGCCGGCGTCGGGGTCGGGCTGGTCGGCGCGGCCGTGGTGACGGCGCTCGGGCTGTACGCGGGGAAGCCGGGCGGCGAGGTGCTGCTGGCGGCCGCGGCGGCGCTGGCGAGCGGCGCGGTGCTGCTGCCGGTGACGGTGGTGGGCGTGCTCCCCGCGGTGGAGGTGGCCTTCGGCTACGTCACCGACGTCAAGCTGCTCGAGCTCGCCAACCTGAACCACCCGGCGCTCAAGGAGCTGATCGTCCAGGCGCCGGGCACCTACCACCACTCGATCCTGATGGGCTCGCTGGTGGAGGCGGGGGCGCAGGCGATCGGCGCGAACCCGCTCCTCGCGAGGGTCTGCGCCTACTACCACGACCTCGGGAAGATCCGGAACCCGCTCTACTTCGCGGAGAACCAGCGCGGCGAGAACCGGCACGACGGGCTCGCCGCCTCGATGAGCGCGCTCATCGTGAAGCGGCACATCACCGACGGCGTCGAGCTCGCGAGGCAGTGGCGGCTGCCGCGCGTCGTGCAGGACGGGATCCTCCAGCACCACGGCACGCGCCACGTCGGCTACTTCTGGGCGAAGGCGCAGCGCGCCCTCGAGGAGGGCGCGCGGGGCGCCGCGGTGGACGAGGCGCTCTTCCGCTACCCCGGGCCGAAGCCGCAGACGCGCGAGGCGGCGCTCGTCATGATCGCGGACGCCTGCGAGGCGTCCGCGCGCGCGCTCGACGACCCGAGCGGGCCGGGGCTGCAGGTGCTCGTCGCGAAGCGGGTCAACGAGGTGTTCAGCGAGGGCCAGCTCGACGACTGCGAGCTCACGCTGAAGGACCTGAACGCGATCGCCGGCGCGATGGTCCGCGCGCTGGAGGCCATCTACCACACGCGCCCCGAGTACCCGCCCCGCTCGACGGCGCAGCCGCCGGAGCAGCGGCCGCCGGTGCAGCTGCTCGCGAAGCCGTGACGGTCCGGCTGGCGTCCGAGCACCCGGCCGGGGGCCGCCTCGCCCGGCGGCTCCGCGAGCGGGCCCGCGCCTACCTCGCCGCGGTCGGCCGCCCCGACGCGGAGCTCTCGATCCTGCTCGTCCGGGACCGCCGCATCCGGGCGCTCAACCGGGCGTGGCGCGGGGAGGACCGCGCGACGGACGTGCTCTCCTTCCCGCTATCGGATCCGGCCGGGATTGGGCCGCTTTTGGGCGACGTGGTAATCTCGATCGACACCGCAGCTCGCCGCGCGCGCGGCGAGGGGCGGGGGATCGCGAAAGAGCTGGAGCGGTACCTCGCGCACGGACTCCTCCACCTGCTCGGGTTCGATCACGAGCGGCCGGAGGACGCGAGGCGGATGGCCCGCAAGGAGGCGGAGCTCGCGGGCGACGACGGGCTCGTCGCCGCGGCGCTCCGCCAAGGGCAGCGCGAGGCGGACACGAAGAGATGGACCCGTTCGCGGACATCGACCTCGACTCCGAGTCGGTCTGGCTCGACGGCGCGTGGTACACGCGCCAGGACCTCGCGCGCCGGATCAAGGAGATGATCGAGACCGGCGACTTCCGCGTGTCGCGCCCGAGCCAGGCGCTCGAGCGGCTCGAGGCGTCGCTCGCGCAGGCCCGGATCCTCACCGTGCGGATGCCCGACGATCTCGCCGAGGCGGTCTCCGCCGCCGCGGGGCGCCTCGGACGCCCGGTCGGGCACCTCGTGCGCGAGGCGGTCGCCTACTACCTCGCCGCCGCCGCCGCGTACGGGGCGGCCCAGGCCGACGGCGGCGCGGGCCCGGCGCAGCCCGAGGCGGGAGTCGACGTCGACGTCCCCGGGGACGCCGAGCGCGCGAAGAAGGCGCGCTGACGCCCCCGGCCGCCGCGCTTAGAACCTCCGCTCGATGAAGCGCTTCCTCCCCTGGGCAGCCGCGGCCGCGTCGGGCGTCTCGATGGCGCTCGCGCTCCCGCTCGCGCTGCCGCTCGGCTCCCTGCGGGAGGTCGATCCCGCCGGGCGGCTCGAGGCCATCGCGTGGGTGGCGCTCGTCCCGGCGATCCTCGCGGTCCGCGGCGCACGGTCGTGGCGCGGGGCGGCGCTGCGCGGGCTCGTGGCCGGCGTCGCGTTCTTCTACGCGGCGATCTGGTGGGTGTCGCACGCGATGACCGCGTTCGGCGGGCTGCCCGGCTGGCTCGCGTTCGTCGCGCTCACGCTGCTCGTCCTCTACATGGCCGTGCACTGGGCGGCGGCGTTCGCGATCTCCTGGAAGATCCGCGACGGGCTCGGCTGGCCGATGACGGTCCACCTGCCGGTGGTGTGGGCGGCGCTCGAGCTCTCCCGCAACTACCTGCTCACCGGGTTCCCCTGGGCGAACCTCGGGTACACGCAGGCCCGCACGCTCCCGGTCGCCCAGCTCGCCGCGCTCGGGGGCGTGTACGCCATCGCGGCGCTGATCGTCCTCGTGAACGCCGTGCTCGCGGAGGCGATCGCGGCCCGGCGCGAGGGGCGGCCGCTGCCGTGGCGCGCGCTCGCCGCCGCGGCAGCGCTCCTCGTCGCCACCGGGGTCCACGGCGCGCTGCGGCTGCGCGCGGTGCGGGCCCGGATGGCCGCCGCGCCCGCCCTCGCCGTCGGCATCGTGCAGCCGAACCTCGATCAGTCGGTGAAGAACCGCATGCGGGACGAGGCGGAGTACATCCTGTCGCGGCTCGTCCCGCTCACGCTCGACGCCGACCGGGCGGGCGCCGATCTCGTCGCGTGGCCCGAGGCGACGTACCCGTTCTACGTGCCGCCCGCGATCCGGTCGTTCGCGCAGGGCAACCTGCCGCCGCTCTCGCACGCCCACCTGCTCATGGGCGCGGTCACGTACGAGCGGACGCGCGGCCCCTCCGGCGAGCCGCTCCGATCCATCGGGAACGTGGACTTCCTCCTCTCGCCCTCGCTCCAGGTGCTCGGCAAGTACCAGAAGCAGCACCTCGTGCCGTTCGGCGAGTACGTGCCGCTCCACGAGTACCTCGGCTTCCTGCGGCAGGTGGTGCCGAGCCTCGCGCCGGCGGCGCCGGGGAGGGGACCGAAGGTGCTGGAGTTCACGCCGGGGGCGGGGACCGATCCCGTGAACGCGGCCGGGGGCGAGCGCGAGCAAAGGCCGGGCGCGGGCGCGGGCTCGTTCACGTTCACGGGACAAGCGACCTCGACCTCGAGCTCGACCCCGAGCCCGACCCCGAGCCCGAGCCCGAGCCCGAGCCCGAGCCCGACCTCGAGCCCGAGCCCGACCTCGACCTCGCTCGCGACCTCCGATCCCGTCCGGCTCGCGCCCATGATCTGCTTCGACGCGATCTTCCCCGAGATCAACGTGGCCTTCGCGCGGCAGAAGCCGGAGCCGGAGATCCTCGTGAACCCCACGAACGACGCGTGGTACGGGTACTCGTCCGGCCCCTACCAGTTCCTCGCGATCGTCCAGCTGCGCGCGATCGAGGCGGGCAAGGCGGTCGTCCGGCCGGCGTTCGCGGGCGTGTCGGCGGTGATCCTCCCCACGGGAGAGGTCGCACCGGGCGCGCTCGACGTCGGACCGGTGGATCCCGACCTCGCGCCGGATCCCGGCGAGCCGGCGAAGCTGCTCCTCGCGTCGGTGCCGCGCTTGCGCGGGCTCACCCCCTACACTAGATTCGGCGACCTCTTCGCCTGGTCGTGCGCGGCGCTCGCCGCGGCCGCGCTCGCCGCCGCGGTGCGGGCGGGGCGCCGGCGCGGCGCCGCGGCGTAACGGAGGGACGTCCGAGATGGCCTCGCCGACGCAGGAGCGGAACGCCGAGCTCGACCGGCGCCTGGAGGCGCTCCGGGGGTCCCTTTGACGTCGAGCGCAAGCGCTCGCGCGGGGCCGAGATCGCGCGGATGTCCGAGGCGCCCGACTTCTGGTCGGACAACGCGAAGGCCCAGGGCCTCCTGAAGGAGAAGGCGGGGCTCGAGGCGCTCGTCGGCGCGTTCGACCGGGCGCGCCGCCTGCTCGAGGACGCGGAGGCGATGGCCGACCTCGCCGAGGAGGCGGGCGACGAGGGCGCGCGCGCCGAGGCGGCGCAGCACACGGACGTCGCCGCGCGCGAGATCGAGGCGCTCGAGTTCCAGAAGATGCTCTCCGGGCCGCACGACCGGGCGGGCGCGATCGTCGAGGTGAAGAGCGGGGCGGGCGGCGTCGAGGCGATGGACTGGGCCGCGATGCTCTACCGGATGTACACGCGCTACTGCGAGCGGAAGGGCTGGGCGGTCGAGCCCGCCGACCTGACGGCGGGGGAGGAGGCGGGGATCTCGTCCGCCTCGTTCATCGCGCGCGGCGAGTACGCGTACGGCTTCCTGAAGGCCGAGAAGGGCGTGCACCGGCTCGTGCGCATCAGCCCGTTCGACGCGGCGGCGCGGCGACAGACGAGCTTCGCGGCCGTGGACGTCACCCCCGAGATCGAGGACGACATCGTCATCGACATCAAGGAGGCCGACGTCCGCATCGACACCTACCGATCCTCCGGCGCCGGCGGGCAGAAGGTGAACAAGACCGACTCCGCCGTGCGGCTCACCCACCTGGCCACCGGCATCGTGGTCGCGGTGCAGAACGAGCGCAGCCAGCAGAAGAACCGGAACGTCGCCTGGAAGATCCTCCGCGCGAAGCTCTACGAGCTCGAGGAGAAGAAGCGCGCCGCGGCCCGCGACGCGGCGGAGGCGGCGAAGAAGGACATCGACTTCGGCTCGCAGATCCGCAGCTACGTGCTGCAGCCCTATCGCCTCGTGAAGGATCTCCGCACGGGGGTCGAGACGGGCAAGGTGGACGACGTGCTCGACGGCGCGCTCGATCCGTTCGTGCAGGCGTACCTGCTCGGCGTGAGGCGCACGGATCGGGTGGTCGAGGAGTAGGAGGAGCGCCGACGGCGTCCGGGGCGGATCCCGCCCTCGCCGCGCCCCGTCGAGCGTCCGTCGGGCGTTCGTGGGACGCGGGCGGCCGCCCGGAGGCGTACTCTTGACAGGGGGTCTGCCCCCCGGGTCGAATCAGGCCAGCATCTCGGGGGTTCGCCATGTCCGTCTCGCGCATCGCCGTCGCCGCCGCCGCGCTCGCGCTCGCCGCGTGCGCGGGCGGAAGGGCGGCGCCGCCCGCGGCCGCGAGGCCGCCCCCGTCCGCGGCGGCGGCCGGGGCGCCGGTCGCGGTGCCCGCGAGGGCGCTGGCCGCGACCGGGCTCGAGCTCGCCGTCGAGCCCGCGAGCGCCGAGGTGCTCGTGGACGGCGAGCCTCGCGGCGTCGTCTCGGAGCTCGCCGCCGGCGTGCTCGCGCTCGCCCCCGGCATCTACCAGGTGAGCCTCCACGCGCCGGGGTACGTGACCTGGCGCGCCGAGGTGGCCGTCCGCGCCGGGCGGGAGAAGATCGAGGTCCGGCTCGTGCGCAGGGAGCCCGCCCGGCGATGACCACCGGCGGGTTCCGGGTCACCGCGCTGCGGGTGAAGCTCCCCTGCGATGACGAGAAGGACTTCTACGCCCGACTCGCCGACACCGTCGCGGAGAAGGGGCTGCGCGTGCCCACGGCGAACCTGCGGCCGATCGGCTCGCGGGTGCGCGTGGTGCTCGAGTTCCGCGACGCGCAGACGGTGAGCGGCGAGGGCGTCGTCGACGCGCACGTCGAGGGCCCCCGGCCCACGATGAACGTGCGGCTCGTGAAGTTCGACCGCCCGCGA
>DASVZX010000034.1:0-6494 GCA_036391435.1 Anaeromyxobacter sp.
TACCTCATGCCGTCGAAGGCGGAGAGCCTCGTCCTGCACGAGCTCGTCTACGACCTCTCCCGCACGCGCGCGTGGCTCAAGGCGTACAACCGCGCGCACGCGGACCGCGCGACGCTCTTCCACCTGTTCGCCTACGCCTGCACGCGGGCGCTCCACCTGCGCCCGGACCTGAACCGGTTCGTGGCGGGCGGCCGGCTGTACCGGCGCCGCGGGGTCTCGTTCGCGTTCGTCGCGAAGGAGGAGATGAGCGACCGCGCCCCGGTGGTGACCGTCAAGATCGTGGTCCCCCCGGACGATCCCTTCCCCGAGTTCGTCCGGCGGATGACCGGCGCGGTGGCGCGGGGGCGCGCCGGCTCCCGCGGCATCGACCGCGAGGTGTCGCTCGTCATGCGCCTGCCGGGCCCGCTCATCCGGGTCGCGGTGTGGCTCGCGCGGACGCTCGACGCGTGGAACCTCCTGCCGGCGTTCTTCACCCGCGACGATCCCATGTTCGCGAGCGTCTTCCTCGCGAACCTCGGCTCCGCCGGCGTGTCGGACGCCTATCACCACCTGTACGAGTACGGGACGACCGCGATCTTCGGGACGATCGGCGCGGCGCGGCGGATGCCGTTCGTCGAGCGCGACACGGTCGCCGCGCGCGAGGGCGTCGGCGTGCGGTTCACCTTCGACGAGCGGATCAACGACGGCTTCTACGCGGCGCGCTCCCTCGCCATCGCTCGCCGCATCGTCGAGGACCCCGGCCGCTGGCTCGGCGATCCCGCCGGCCCGGCGCTCCCCGCCGCGGCGGAGCCCCACCCCGAGGCGGCCGCGTCGCGCTGAGCCCCGCCATGCGCCCGTCCGAGCGCCTCACGAGCGCGTTCCTGGTCGCGCTCGCGGTCGGCGCCCTCCTCGCGCGCCCTCCGGGCGCGGGGACGGCGCTCGCGCTCCTCGCGCTCGCCGCCGCGACCTTCCTCCTCGCCCGCGCCGCGCCGGCCTCGAGGGCCGGGGCCGCCGTCCGGGACCTCGTCCTCCCGGTCGCGGTCGTCCTCGCCACGTTCATGCTCCTCGAGCCGGTGATCGTCGGGCTGAACCCGCGCCGCTACGACGCGCTCTTCTCGGCGCTCGACGCGCGCCTCTTCCCTTCGCTCGTGCCCGCGTGGCGGAACGCCTTCGACCGGGCGCCCGCCGTCACCGACGGCGCCTACCTCGCCTACGTGAGCTACTACGCGCTGCCGATCGCGGCGGCGGCGATCGCCCGCCGGCGCGGACCCGCCGCCCTCGAGCACGCCGCCTTCGCGATCCTGCTCGCGTTCTACGCGTCGTTCGCGGGGTACCTGCTCTTCCCGACCTCCGGCCCGCGCCTCCCCCCCGCGGAGGAGGCGCGGGTCGTCGGCGGCGGCGCGATCTCGGACGCGGTCCGCGCGTTCCTCCACGCCGGGGAGCGCACGCGGCTCGACGCCTTCCCGAGCGGCCACACCGCCGTCGCGCTCGTGTCCGCCGCCGTCGGGGCGCGGCTCGCCCCGCGGCACGGCCCGGCGCTCCTCGCCTGGGCCGTCGCGGTCGTCTTCTCGACCGTGTACGTCCACGTCCACTACGTCGTGGACGTCGCCGCGGGCGCCGCCCTCGCCGCGGCCGTCGTGGCCTCGGCGCCCGCCCTCGAGCGCGTCCTCGCGCGGCGGCTGCGAGCCGGGCCGGCGCGGTGAGCGCGCCGACGTTCCGCGATCTCATCCGCGCACCGATGGTGTAGGGTGGACCCCGGCAAGGGAGGGGCCCATGTCGAGGACCTGGATCGTCGCGGCGTTCGCGTTCCTCGGCGCGTGCAAGACCGACACGAGCGTCAGCGTCACCTGCCCGGTCGGGGCGGCCTACTGCGCGAACGCGTGCGCCAACCTGGCGGCCGATCCCGCCAACTGCGGCGCCTGCGGCAACGCCTGCGCCGCGGGCCAGGCGTGCGTCGCCGGCGCGTGCGGCGCCGCGGGATCGTCCTGCGACGCCGGCCGCACCTGGTGCAACGGCGCGTGCGTCGATCTTCTCACCGACCGGGACGACTGCGGCGGCTGCGGGAGGGTGTGCTCGATCCACGCCGCCTGCGTCGACGGCGCGTGCGCGCTCCAGTGCCAGGCGGATCTCGTCCTGTGCGGGAGCGCCTGCGTCGATCTCGGGACGGACGCCGCGAACTGCGGCGCGTGCGGCCACGCGTGCCCGGGCGGGAGCGCCTGCGTCGCCGGCGCGTGCGGGGCCGGCGCCGGGTGCGGCGGGGGCCTCACCTCGTGCGGCGGGACGTGCGTCGACACGAGCACCGACGGGAGCAACTGCGGCGCCTGCGGGCACGCCTGCGGCCTCGACGCGCTGTGCGCGAGCGGGAGCTGCGTCCCGATCTGCACGGGTTCGCTCGTCGCGTGCGGGTCGACCTGCGTGAACCTCCAGACCGACCCGGCGAACTGCGGCGCCTGCGGCGCGGTCTGCCAGCCCGGCCAGACCTGCACGGCCGGCGGCTGCGCGTGCGCCGCCGGGCTCGATCCGTGCGGCCCGATCGTGGGCTGCGTGAACCTCGCGGCCGATCCGGCGAACTGCGGCGCCTGCGGGCACGCCTGCGCGAACGGCGAGACGTGCGGCGCCGGCGCGTGCGCCTGCCCCGCGGGCAGCGAGCGCTGCGCGCCCGGCGTCGCCTGCGTCGACCTCGCGACGGACGGCGACAACTGCAGCGCCTGCGGCGCCGCGTGCCCGGCCGGCCAGACGTGCGTCGCGGGGGCCTGCGCGGCGGACGCCTCCGCGTGCCGCATGCTCGGGTGCGACGAGCGCCACAGCGGCTTCAACCCGGGGGAGACGGGCCGCCCGCCGCTCGCGCTCGCCTGGATGGCGGCCGGCGCCGCGGGGGCGAGCCCGCCCGTCGTCGAGGGAGGTCGCGTCTTCGCGACCGGCGGCACGCGGGTTCACGCGCTCGAGGCCGCGAGCGGCGCGGAGATCTGGAGCTACGACTTCGGGAGCGTCTTCGGGGTCGGCTGGCCGGCGGTGAGCGGCGGCGAGGTGTACGTGGCGACGTCGAACCACTCCGGGGACACGTGGCTCCGGCAGTTCGACCGCAGCACCGGCAGCGTGAGCTTCAAGGTCCCGTTCGGCTCGCAGTGGGAGCACTACTGGTCCCCGATCGTCGTCGGGGACGTCGTCTACCTGAACGGCGGCTATTACGGCGGCCTCTACGGGTTCGACGCCGCGAACGGCGGCGCGCAGCTCTTCTTCTCGCAGGCGCTCGAGCAGTACGACGAGTGGAGCCCCGCGTACTTCGGCGGCAGGGTCTTCACCTTCGTCCAGGGCGTCGTGCGCGCCCACGATCCGCTCACGGGCGTCGTGCTCGCGTCCCGGGACTTCGGCTGGAACTGGCAGGGGTGGAGCATGCGGACGGCGCCGGCGTTCGGAGACGCCTACGGGTACGTGATCTCGCCCCCCAACCTCCACGCCTTCGCGCCCGACACGCTCGCCCAGGTCTGGACCGTCAACGACAGCTACGTCGGCTACCCGGCGGTCGCGGGCGGGACGGTGTACGCGCTCGGCAGCGGCATCCTGCACGCCCTCGACGCGAGCACGGGCGCGCGCAAGTGGATCTTCACGGGCGACGACGCGCTCGCCTATCCGCCCGTGGTCGCCGGCGGCTACGTGTACGTGGCGAGCGCCGCGAACGTGTACGCCGTCGACGCCTCCACCCACGCGCAGGCCTGGACCGCACCGGTCGGCGGCCGGCTCGCCGTCGGAGCCGGGATGCTGTTCGTCTCGACGACGGACGGCAGGCTCGTCGCGTTCCGGCTGACGCGCTGACGCCGGGCCGCCCGTCCCGGAATTCGACGCGTGCCCCGCTCCGGTCGTCCCGCCGCTCCCTGGCTCCTCTTCCTCGTCCCGACCTTCATCTGGGGGACGACGTGGCTCACCATCAAGTTCCAGCTCGGTACCGTCGCGCCCGAGATCTCGGTCGCGTACCGGTTCGCGCTCGCCTCGCTCGTGCTCTTCGGCTGGTGCGTGGCGCAGGGGCTGCGGCTCCGCTACGACCTGCGGACCCACGTGGACCTCGCGGTCATGGGGTTCCTGCAGTTCGGCCTCAACTACGTGCTCGTCTACGAGAGCGAGCGCCGGCTCACCTCCGGCCTCGTCGCCGTCGCGTTCGCGCTCATGGTCGTCTGGAACGTCGCCGGCGCGCGCCTCTTCTTCGGGACGCCGGCCCGGCCGGCCATGCTCGTCGGCGCCGCGCTCGGGCTCGCGGGGGTCACGCTGATGTTCTGGCCGGAGGTCGCGCGGCTCGGCGAGGCGTCCGGCCGAGGCCTCGGGCTCGCCATGGCGGTGCTCGGCTCGACGTTCGCGTCGGCGGGGAACCTCTGGTCCCAGCGGCTGTACCGGGGAGGCCACGCCGTCGCGCCGACGACCGCGTGGGCGATGGCCTACGCCTCCGCCGCGGTCGCCGTGTCCTGCGCGGCCCGCGGGATCCCGTTCTCGTTCGAGGCGACCTGGCCGTACGTGGCCTCGCTCGGGTACCTCGTGCTCTTCGGCTCGGTGTTCGCCTTCCTCGCCTACCTGACGCTCCTCCGCCGCGTCGGCGCCGGCCCGGCGGGCTACACCTCCGCCGTGATCCCCGCCGTGGCGATGCTCACCTCGACGGTGTTCGAGGGGTACCGCTGGACGGCGGTGGCGCTCTCCGGCATGGCGCTCGTCGTCGCCGGCAACCTGCTCGTCATGCGGAGCCCGCGCGCCGGGGCGGCGGCGCCGCCTACACCCGCATCTTCCGCCGCTCCTCGCCCGTGAGGAGCCGCCGGATGTTCTCCCGGTGGCGCAGGACGATGAGCGCGGCGAGCACGACGCCCGCCCACGAGACGGGGCGCGAGGGGCCGTTCAGGACGAACGCGGCCGTCGCGCACGTCGCCGTCCCGGCGAGCGAGCCGACGGACGAGATGCGCGTCGCGCCGTAGGCGATCGCGTACGCGACGATGCCGGCGAGCGCGGCCCACGGCGCGAGCACGACGAAGATCCCGAGCGCGGTCGCGACGCCCTTCCCGCCCCGGAACCCGAGCCAGACCGGGAAGAGGTGGCCGACGAACGCGGCGATCGCGACCGCCACGACGAGCAGCTCCGCCCGCGGCGCGTCGCCGAGGAAGCGCCGCGCGAGGAGGATCGGGACGATCGCCTTCAGCGCGTCGAGCACGATCGTGGCGACGCCGAGCCCCTTCCCGCCGGCCCGCGCGACGTTCGTGCCGCCGATGTTCCCGGACCCGACCTGCCGCACGTCCACGCCGAGCACGAGCCGGCCGAGGACGTAGCCGAACGGGATCGAGCCGGCGAGGTAGCCGGCGAGCACGAGGAGGGCGGCGAGGCCGAGGTCGCTCACCGCACCGTCCGCGCGAGGAGCCACGCCCAGTTCGCGAGGAGCGCCACGACGCCCGCCGCCGCCGCGGCCCGCGCCGCCGGCGCGGACGGCACCGGCAGCGGCGCCCCGAGCGCCATCCGGGCCGCGTCGGCCAGGGCGAAGAGCCACGCCGCCGCGGCGAGGAGGGCGCCGAGCGGGCTCGCCGCGAAGGCGAGCGCGACGTCCCCGTGCGCGAGGTGCACGAACGCGTGCGTCATGCCGCAGGTCGCGCAGGGGATGCCGGCGATGCCCTTGAGCGGGCACATGTACGGGAGGCCCAGCAGGGGGACGAAGCGGGCGACGAGGAAGGACAGCGCGGCGATGACCGCGAAGACCTCGACGTGCCCGAAGCGCTCCGTCCGCCGCCAGGTCACAGCGTCACCGACTTGCCGTCGTTCGCGGCGTCCCCGAGCTGCTTCATGAGGGCCGGCATCGTCAGCCCGAGCGCGCCGCAGCAGCAGACGCAGAGCAGGATGGCGGGCGACAGCACCGCCGCCGCCGCCTTCCCCGGACCGCAGCGCTGGATCTCGCCGAGCCCGATGATGAGGACGACGAGCGCCCAGACGAGGGCGACGACCGACCCGCAGCCCGGGACGACGAGGAGGAGGTTCAGGCCGTTCGCGTAGGCGACGGTGGTGAGCGTCGCGTCGAACGGCCGGTTCGCCCCGCGGAACAGCATGAGGAGCACGTGGATGACCGCGGCGCCGACGTACATCGCGACCACGGTCAGGATCGGCGTGAACACGATCTGGGCGATCGTCCCCCGGCCCGACGAGAGCTGCCCGAAGCGCTCGAAGACCCGGCCCTCGTCGCCGGGCAAGGTCGTGACGAACGCGCGGAACTGCTCGGCGAAGACGAGGTTGTAGAGCGCGTTCACGAGCGTGCCGACGAAGCTCGCGATGACGCCGAACAGGACGGCGCTGCCGGTCTGGTCGATCCGGACGCGCCGGAAGAACTCGTGCGGCCGCGTGGCGACGAGCTTCCAGGTCTCGAGGAACGCGGCGAAGAACCCGCGCGTCGCGCGCTCCGCGAACGGCGACGGCAGCTCGGGGCCGGGCGGCGGCGGCGGGCCACCCCAGCCTCCTCCCGCCGGCGGGCCGCCCCAGCCGGGCGGCGGCGGGCTCCACCC
>DASVZX010000035.1:0-3812 GCA_036391435.1 Anaeromyxobacter sp.
GCCGCGGAGGGCGCGGGGATCGTCCTCGTCCACGACGCCGCGCGGCCGTTCGCCACCGCCGAGCTCGCGGCGCGGGTCGCCGAGGCGGCGGCGCGCGACGGGGCCGCCCTCGCGGCGGTGCCGGTGACGGACACGGTCAAGCGCGCGGCGCCCGGTGGGGAGGGCGCCCCCCGGGTCGCGGGGACGCTCGACCGCCGCACCCTTTGGCTCGCCCAGACGCCCCAGGGGTTCCGGCGGGACCTCCTCCTGCGCGCCTACGCGGCGGCCGGGGCGGCCGCCTCGGCGGCGACGGACGAGTGCGCGCTCGTCGAGGCGATCGGCGCGCCGGTGACGCTCGTGCCCGGCGAGCCCGGCAACTTCAAGATCACCGGCGCGGACGACGTGGAGCGGGCGCGCGCGGCGCTCGAGGCGCCCTTCGCGACGGGCGTCGGCTACGACACGCACCGGTTCGCCGCGGGGCGCCGGCTCGTCCTCGGCGGCGTGGAGTTCGAGGGGGACGGCCTGCTCGGCCACTCCGACGCGGACGTCTGCGCGCACGCGATCGGCGACGCGATCCTGGGCGCCGCGGGGCTCGGCGACCTCGGGCGCCACTTCCCGGACACCGACCCGCGCTGGAAGGACGTCTCGTCGCTCGCGCTGCTGCGCGAGATCGCCCGCCAGGCGGCCGAGCGCGGCTGGCGCGTCGGGAACTGCGACGTCACGCTCGCCGCCCGCAGGCCGAAGATCGCGCCGCGCGCCGAGGAGATGCGGGCGCGCCTCGCCGAGGCGCTCGGCGTCGGGCCGGCGCGGGTGAACGTGAAGGCGACGACGGGGGAGGGGATGGGCTTCGTCGGCCGCGAGGAGGGGATCGCCGCGCACGCGGTGGCGCTCCTCGTGCGGAGGTCGCGATGACCGGCGACCGGCGGGTCCCGGGAACGGAGGACGCGTTCTTCGCGGGCGCGGGCGACGACCTGCCGCCGCCCCCGCCGAAGCGCGCGTCGCCGCTCCTCGCCCGGAACCCCGCCTTCGCGGTCTTCGCCCTCGCCGCGTGCGCGTGGCTCCTGTGGGATCTCTGGCCGGACACGGCCTGGTTCCTCGCCTCCCGGACCCCGGTGGACCTCGGCGGCCCGGGCGCCTACCACCTCGCCCTCGCGCGGGAGAACCGGCTCGCGACGATCCGCGGCGAGCTCGTCGAGGCGGTGCCGGTCACCGAGTCGCGCTCGGGCCGGGCGCGGACCATCGGCCGGATCGCGGGGACGAGCCTCGTCGTCGACCGGCCGGGCCGGGGCGGCCCGCCGGTGTTCGAGGGGCGCGTCCTCCCGGCGTCCCGGCGGGCGGACTACGCCGAGGCGGTCGCGGCGATGCGCGCGCGCGGCGCGCCGGCGCTGGACGGCTTCCTCGTGCTGCGCGACGGCGAGCGGCCGCGGACGCGCTGGCTGCCCGTCGCCGGGTCCGCCGTGCTCGCCCTGCTCGTCCTCGTGAACCTGCGCGCGCTCGTGAAGCACCTCACCGCCTGAACGGAACCCGAGATGGCCATCGTCCTGCACGACACCCTCACCGCCGCGAAGCGCGAGCTCGTGACGCTCGAGCCGGGGAAGGTCCGCTTCTACGTCTGCGGCCCGACGGTCTACGACTTCTCGCACGTGGGCCACGCGCGCTGCTACGTGGCGTGGGACGTCGTCGTCCGCCACCTGCGCGCGCGCGGCTACGAGGTGAAGTACGTGCGGAACTTCACCGACGTGGACGACAAGATCATCAAGCGGGCGAACGAGCGGGGCGAGGACCCGGTCGCGCTCGCGGCGCGGTTCGCGCGGTCCTTCGACGAGGACATGGACGCGCTCGGGAACCTCCGCCCCGACGTCGCGCCCAGGGTGTCCGAGCACCTCCCGCAGATCGTGGCGCTCATCGAGGACCTCGTCGCGAAGGGCTTCGCCTACCCGGCCACGAACGGCGACGTGTACTACGCGGTCCGGAAGTTCCCCGAGTACGGCCGGCTCTCGAAGCGGAACCTCGACGATCTCCTCTCCGGGGCGCGCGTCGAGCCGGGCGAGGCGAAGCGCGACCCGCTCGACTTCGCCCTCTGGAAGGCGGCCAAGCCGGGCGAGCCGGCCTGGGAGTCGCCCTGGGGGAAGGGGCGGCCGGGCTGGCACATCGAGTGCTCGGCGATGACGCTCGCCCACCTCGGCGTGCCCATCGACCTGCACGCGGGGGGCAAGGACCTCGTCTTCCCGCACCACACGAACGAGATCGCGCAGTCGGTCGCCGCCGTCGGGGACGGGAAGACCGCCGAGAGCTTCTGCCGCCAATGGATGCACAACGGGTTCGTCGAGATCGACGACCAGAAGATGTCGAAGTCGCTCGGCAACTTCTTCACGATCCGCGACGTCCTCGCCAAGTTCGACGGCGAGGCGATGCGGTTCTTCCTGCTCGGGACCCACTACCGGAACCCGATCAACTTCTCCGACACGATCCTGCAGGAGGCCGAGCGGCGGCTGCGCTACCTCTACCGGACGCTCGAGAAGGTGGACCGGCTCGCCGCCGGCGCCTCGCCGGCCGGCCGCGGCGGGGCCGCGGTGGAGGCGGCGCGCCGCGCGCTCGACGACGACTTCAACGCGCCGCAGGTCCTCGCGGTGATCGCCGACGCGTTCACCGAGGCGAACGCGCTCGCCGACCGGCGGGGGAAGAAGACGCCGGACGAGAAGGCGTCGCTCGCCGCGTTCGCGCGCGACGCGCGCGAGATCGGGCGCACGCTCGGGATCCTGCAGCGCCCGCCCGCCGAGGCGATCCAGGCGCTGCGCGCGAAGGCGAGCGCGCGGCGCGGCATCGACGCGGAGGACGTGGAGGCGCGGATCGCCGAGCGCGCGGCCGCGCGGAAGGCGAAGGACTTCGCGCGGGGGGACGCGATCCGGGACGCGCTCCTCGCCCGCGGCGTCGCCCTCCTCGACGGTCCCGACGGGACGACCTGGGACGTCGAGTAGGCCGGACCGCCGGAGCCCGGGGCCGGGCCGAGCCTCGGGAACGTGAACGCGCCCGAGCCCGAGCCCGGCTTCTCCTCGGGCGCGTGCACGGGCGCGGGCTCGTTCACGGATCGCTTGAACCGAGCGCCGCCGTCAGTCCTCCGGGATCGGCTGCGGTCCCGGGACGATCCCGGCGATGTCTGGGTCCTCGCCCGGCGCGAGCGGCTGGGCCGGGTTCTCGGCCTTCTCCCGCTTGCGCTGCTCCTTCTTCTCCTGCTTCTTGCGCTGGTAGTCCCTGCGCGCCGCTTCCTTCTGTCGCTTCGTCGCTCCGGGGTTGAAGGCCATCGTCGCTCCTCGCCGCGCGGGCGTGTGAAAGCAAAAACGAAGGCCCGGCCGGGCAGCCGGGCCTCCATTTGATGCGTGCCCGCCCGGCTAGACCGGCCGGACGTTGGCCGCCTGGAGGCCCTTGGGGCCCTTCTTCACCTCGAACTCGACCCGCTGCCCCTCCTGCAGGCTGCGGAAGCCTTCGGACTGGATCGCGGTGTGGTGGACGAACACGTCCTCCCCGCCGCCGTCCTGCGTGATGAAGCCGAAACCCTTCGCGTCGTTGAACCACTTCACGGTACCACTGGCCATCGCTACACGCTTCCTTCGTATTCGATGCGGGAACAACTCCCGCACGTTCCCGTGCCGTACGGGCGTGGGACCGGCGTAAGCTAGTCGGCGGCCGCGGAAAAGTCGAGAGCGTTCCGACGCGGGGTCGCAGGCCCGTCCGGGGACCGGCGGCACGCCCGGGCGGGCGTCCGGCGCCGGGCGGCGCGACGCGGTGACGAGGTGGGGGGCGGCCCGCCCCCCGGCGCGCCGGGCGAGCGCGCC
>DASVZX010000036.1:0-1883 GCA_036391435.1 Anaeromyxobacter sp.
CCGCCCGCGCCGCGCTCGCCGCCGCCGGCCACCGCTACGAGGCGGCGCGCTGCGCCCGGCTCGAGCTCCGGCTGCGCGGCCCGGCGGCGGCGCTCCCGGACGAGGCCCGCGTCCTCGACCCGCTCGTCGTGCTCGACGCGGACGCGTGAGGGCGGGGGCGCCGCGCCCCGGCGGATGCGGTACCTTCTCCCGGAATGGATCCCTACGGCCTGCGCCGCGTCGTCTCCCCGAAGGGCGTCCTCCCCCAGCGCGCGGACGTCCTCGACCCCTCCCTGCCGCTCGGCGAGGACGAGGTGTCGATCGCGGTCGAGGCGCTCAACGTGGACGCGGCGAGCTTCCGGCAGATCGAGGCCGCGGCGGGCGGCGACCCCGCGCGGATCGGGGACGACGTGCTGCGGATCGTCCAGGCGCGCGGGAAGCTCCACAACCCGGTCACCGGCTCGGGGGGCATGCTCATCGGGCGGGTCCGGGCGATCGGGCGGCGCCACCCCGCCGCCGGCGCGCTCGCGCCCGGCGCCCGGATCGCGACGCTCGTCTCCCTGACGCTGACCCCGCTCCGCATCGACCGGATCCGGGCGGTGCGGCCGGAGGTGGAGCGCGTCGAGTGCGACGGCGAGGCCATCCTGTTCGCGACCGGCCCGTGGGCGCGGCTCCCCGGCGACCTCCCCGACGGGCTCGCGCTCGCCGCGCTCGACGTGTGCGGCGCCCCCGCGCTCGCCGCGCGCATCCTCGGGCCCGGGCTGCGCGTCCTCGTCGTCGGGGCGGGGAAGTCCGGCGCCCTCGTCCTCGCCCAGGCGCGGGAGAGCCTCGCCGGGACGGGCGAGGCCGTCGCGGCCGACCGCGCGCAGGACGCGCTCGACGCCGTCGAGCGGGCCGGGCTGTGCGATCGCACGCTGCGGATCGACGCGACGGACGCGGTCGGCACGCTCGCCGCGGTGGACGCCGCGGGCGGGCCGTTCGACGTCGTCGTGAACTGCGCGACGGTGCCGGGGACCGAGATGGCCTCCATCCTCGCCGTGCGGGACGGTGGCACGGTCCTCTTCTTCTCGATGGCGACGTCCTTCACGGCCGCGGCCCTCGGCGCGGAGGGCGTCGGCAAGGACGCGGCGATCCTCGTCGGCAACGGGTACGTGCCCGGGCACGCCGACCTGACGCTCGGGCTCGTGCGCCGCCACGCCGGCCTGCGCGCGCTGTTCCAGGCGCGCTACGCCGCGCCCCGCTGACCTCGCGGGTCCCCCCGTTCCGAGCCACCCATCGGGACCGCCGCGCGCGCGAGCCGCCGTCCGGCGGGGCGCGCATGATCGACTCGTTCCAGCAGGAGGAACCCCATGATCCGCTCGATCGAGGAGCCCGGTCCGCTCGACCTCGCGCTCGAGTACGCCGACGACGACGTCGCTCGCGAGTACGAGGAGCTCTCGGAGCTGGAGGACCCCGGCGCCCTCGCGCCGCCGACCGGCGGCGAGGGCTCCCTGCTCGAGGTCGCGGGCGAGCTCGCCCTCGTCCGCGACGAGCTCGAGGAGCTCGCCGCGCTCGAGGACCGCGGCGACTTCGGCTCGACGCACCTCGCCGAGGCCGAGACGACCGACGACCGCGTCGGCCGGCGTCTCGAGGGGATGGACCTCGACGACCTCGGCGCGCTCGCGCGATGGGACGAGGAGGCGGGCTCGCCCGCGTCGCCGGACGACGACATCGAGCGCGGCGCGGAGCCGATGGACGGGTGAAGGCCGCGGAAGGGCCGCCTCCCCGCCTTGCACGCCGGCAGTAGCCGCCGGCCCGGCGATCGCGTAAGCAGAGCGCGGGGCCGTGGCGGAACGGGTAGACGCAGGGGACTTAAAATCCTCCGCCGGGTCGCACCGGCGTCCCGGTTCGAGTCCGGGCGGCCC
>DASVZX010000037.1:0-13851 GCA_036391435.1 Anaeromyxobacter sp.
GGTGTCGCTCGTCGCGGCCGTGCTCGTCGCGCTCGCGCTCGCCGCCGTCGCCGTCCGCCGCCGGCTGCTCGCGCGCGCCGCCGTCCGGCCGTCGCCCGGCGCGACCGCCGCCGGGGTCGAGACCTGGGGCTGCGGCTTCGCCGCGCCGACGGCGCGCATGCAGTACACCGGGTCGTCGTTCGCCGAGCTCCTCCTGCAGCGCTTCACCTGGGCGATGCGCACGCGCGGCGGCGCCCCCGCGCTGCGGGGCCCCTTCCCGCGCACGGGCGAGCACGCGTTCCACACGGAGGTGCCGGACTCCGTGCTGGACCTCGCCCTGCTGCCCGCCGCCCGCGGGTGGGCCCGGCTCGCGACGAGCGTCCGCGGCCTCTACCTCCGGCGGATCCAGTTCCAGATGCTCCTCGTCGTCCTCACGCTGCTCGTCGTCCTCGCCTGGGGGTTCGCCTGGTGACGTCCATGCTCCTGCGCACGCTGTTCCACCTCGCCGTGTTCGTCGCGATGCCGCCGCTCCTCCTCGGCGTCGTGAACCGCACGAAGGCGATCTTCGCCGGGCGCGTCGGCCCCCCGCTCCTGCAGCCCTACCTCGATCTCGCGAAGCTCCTCCGCAAGGGCGCCGTCTACAGCCGGACGACCACCTGGGTGTTCCGCGCCGGGCCGGTGATCGGCCTCGCCGCGGTCGCGTCGTCGGGGCTCCTCCTCTCCATGGGCGGCGCGCCGGCCCTCGTCTCGTTCGCCGGCGACTTCATCCTGTTCGCCTACCTGCTCGGCCTCGCCCGCTTCTTCACGGCGCTCGCGGCGCTCGACACCGGCTCGGCGTTCGAGGGCATGGGCGCCGCCCGGGAGGTGACCTTCGCGAGCCTCGCCGAGCCGGCGCTCTTCCTGTGCCTGCTCGTCCTCGCCCGCGCCACCGGGGCGTTCTCCCTCTCCGGGATGCTCGGCGCGAAGCTCCCCGGCGCGTGGGCGGGCGCGGCGCCGGCGCTGCTCCTCGCCGCGATCGGCCTGTTCGTCATCGCCCTCGCCGAGAACTCCCGCATCCCGGTGGACGACCCGAACACGCACCTCGAGCTCACGATGATCCACGAGGTGATGGTCCTCGACCACGGCGGCCCGGACCTCGCCTTCATCCTGTACGGCGCCGCGCTGAAGCTCTTCCTGTTCGGCGCGATCCTGTCGCGGCTCGCCCTGGGCGGCAGCGGCTCGGCCGTCGTCTCCGAGGCGCTCTTCCTCGCCGGTCTCCTCGCCTTCGCGGTGGGCGTCGGCGTGGTCGAGTCGGTGATGGCTCGCCTCCGGATGGTCCGGGTCCCCCAGCTCCTCGTCGGCGCGTCGGTGCTCTCCGCCTTCGCCCTCGTCCTCCTCCTCCGGTGACGCCCATGTCCTCCGCGACCGAGCTCGTCTTCATCCTCGTCGTCGTCATCGACCTCTTCCTGCTCGCCTCGAGCCGCCTGGGCGCCGCCATCCGGATCGTCGCCATCCAGGGCGCGCTCCTCGCGCTCCTCCCGCTCCTGCTCACCCACGAGGAGGGCGCGCTCGGCCACGCGGTGATCCTCGCGGGCGGCGCGCTCGCGGTGAAGACCCTCCTCATCCCCCGCATGATGTTCAGCGCGATCCGCGAGGCCTCCATCCGCCGCGAGATGGAGCCGATCGTCGGGTTCGTGCCCTCGATGGTGCTCGGCGGCATCGGCGTCGCGCTCGCCTTCGCCTTCTCGGCGCGGCTGCCGCTCATCGGGAGCGTCCACCCCTTTCTCGTGCCCACCGCGCTCTCGACCGTCTGGGCCGGCCTCCTCCTCATCGTCTCCCGCAAGAAGGCGGTGAACCAGGTGCTCGGGTTCCTCGTCCTCGAGAACGGCGTGTACGTCTTCGGCCTGCTGCTCGCGGACGCGATGCCGCTCATGGTCGAGGCGGGCGTGCTGCTCGATCTCTTCGCGGCCGTGTTCGTGATGGGGATCGTGATGTTCCACATCAACCGCGAGTTCTCCTCGCTCGACACCGAGAAGCTCTCGGCGCTGAAGGACTGATCGTGCTGCTCGTCATCCTCGCTCCCCTCGCCTTCGCGGCCGTCGCGTTCGCCGTGTCCTCCGGCCGCCGCAGGCCCCTCGCGCTCGTCGCCGGCGCGCTCGTGCACGCCGCGGGCGTCGTGCGCATCGTCGCGGCGCCGCCCGCCCACGAGGCGAGCTCGTTCCTCGGCGTGGACGCGCTCTCCAAGATCACGCTCCTCACGACGACGGCGCTCTTCCTCGCCTCCGCGGTCTACGCGCAGGGCTACCTCGCCCGCCGCTCCGATCGCGACAACCGGACCTTCGTCGGCGGGCTGCTCGTGCTCCTCGCCGCGATGAGCACGGTCGCGCTCTCGCGCCACCTCGGCCTCACCTGGGTGGCGATGGAGGCGGCGACCCTCGCCACGGCGCCGCTCATCTACTTCAACCACAACGCCCGCTCGCTCGAGGCGACCTGGAAGTACCTCCTCATCGGCTCGCTCGGCATCGCGCTCGCCCTCCTCGGCACCTTCTTCCTCGCGCTGTCCGGCTCGGCGCCGGGCGGCCCCCGCACGCTGTTCGTGGACGAGCTCGTCGCGGCGGGGCCGTCGCTCTCGCGGCCCTGGGTGCGCGCCGCGTTCGTGTTCCTCCTCGTCGGGTACGGCACGAAGATGGGGCTCGCGCCGCTGCACGCCTGGAAGCCCGACGCCTACGGCGAGGCGCCGGGGCTCCTCGGCGCGCTCCTCGCCGGCGGCCTCACGAACTTCGCCTTCCTCGCGATCGTCCGCGTGCTCCAGGTGACGCGCGCCGCCGGCGAGGACGCCTTCGCGCGCGACGCCCTCGTCGGGATCGGGCTCTTCTCCATCGCGCTCGCCGCGGTGTTCGTGGTGGGCCAGAAGGACTTCAAGCGGATGCTCGCGTACTCCTCCGTCGAGCACATGGGCATCCTCGCCCTGGGCCTCGGCCTGGGCGGGGCGGCCACCGCCGGCGCCTTCTTCCACTCCATGAACAACGGCCTCACGAAGGGCGTCGTCTTCCTCTCGGCGGGCAACATCCACCGCGCGTTCGGCTCCAAGTCGACCGACGACGTCCGCGGCGCCGCGCGCCGGCTCCCCCTCTCCGGCCCGCTCTTCCTCGCCGGCTTCCTCGCCGTCACCGGCTCGCCGCCCTTCGCCCCCTTCTTCAGCGAGTTCACCATCCTGAACGGCGCGTTCGGCGCCGGGCGGTTCCTCGTGGGCGCGCTCTTCCTCGCCTTCCTCGCGGTGATCTTCGTCGGGATGGGCACGACCGTCCTCGCCGTCGTGCAGGGCGAGCCCTCGCGCGCGGCCGAGCCGGGGACCAAGGACAGCTGGCTCACCGCGGCGCCGCCCTTCGCGCTCATGGTCGCGGTCCTCCTGCTCGGCCTCTTCCTGCCCGCCGGGCTGAAGGGGCTCTTCGGCGACGCCGCCGCGCTCGTCGGGGGAGGCTGGTGATGCTGACCCCGGTCATCCCCTCCCGGCGCGCGGGCGACGTCCTCGAGACCTGGAACGGCGAGGCCGTCGAGCTCGCCGCGATCCCCCTCGTCCCCGTCGCGCGCTTCCGGACGCTCGTCCTCGGCGCGCTCGGGGCCGGCGGCCGCCTCTCGGCCTTCTTCGGGCGCGAGGAGGACGGCGGCGTCGTCCTCACCGCCGTGCTCGCCGACGATCCCGAGGGGCGCATCGGCCTCGTCTCGGCGAAGGTCGGCGCCTCGTACCCGGCGCTCTCGTCCGAGGCGCCCTCGGCCCAGGCCTTCGAGCGCGAGCTCGCGGAGCAGCTCGGGGTCGTGCCGGAGGGCCACCCCTGGCTGAAGCCGCTCCGCTTCGAGCCGCCGCGCCGCGCCGGCCCGGACGCCTTCGGGCGGAAGGACCCGGGCGCGACGATCCCGGGCGAGTATCCGTTCTTCCGGATCGAGGGCGAGGAGATCCACGAGGTCGCGGTCGGCCCCGTGCACGCGGGCATCATCGAGCCCGGCCACTTCCGCTTCCAGTGCCACGGCGAGAAGGTCTTCCACCTCGAGATCGTCCTCGGCTACCAGCACCGCGGCGCGGAGGCGCTCCTGCGCGGCGGGCCGGGCCGGCGCTCCGTCGCCCTGGCCGAGTCGATCGCCGGCGACACGGCGATCGGGCACGGCCTCGCGTACGTGAAGGCGATCGAGTCGCTCTCCGGGGCGACGCCCCCGGCGCGCGCGCTGGCGCTGCGCGGCGTCGCGCTCGAGCTCGAGCGCATCGCGAACCACGTCGGCGATCTCGGGGCGTTCGCGAACGACGTCGGCTTCCTCCCGACCGCCTCGTACTGCGGCGCGCTCCGGGCGGACTTCCTGAACGCCACCGCCGAGATCTGCGGCAACCGCTTCGGGCGCGGGCTGCTCGTGCCGGGCGGCGTCAAGTTCGACCTCGGCGACGACGAGGCCCGCGCCCTCGGCGCGCGCGTCCGCGCCTCCTGGGCGAAGGCGCGCGAGGCGGCGACGCTCCTCCTCGAGGCGCCCTCCGCCCGCGCCCGGTTCGAGGGCACCGGGACGGTGACGCGCGAGGTCGCGGCCGAGCTCGGCCTCGTCGGGGTGGCCGCGCGCGCGAGCGGCCTCGACCGCGACGTCCGGCGCGACCACGCGTTCGGCATCTACCGGTTCGTCCACGTCCCGGTCACCACCGCGGACTCGGGCGACGTGCTCGCGCGCGCCCTCGTCCGCTTCCTCGAGGCGGAGCGGAGCGCCGAGTTCGCGGCCGCGCAGCTCGAGCACCTGCCCGAGGGCGAGATCCGCGCGGCGCCCGGCCCGCTCGCGCCGCGCGCGCTCGTCGTCACGCTCGTCGAGGGCTGGCGCGGGGAGATCGCCCACGTCGCCCTGACCGGCGGCGACGGGCGGCTCGCCGCCTACAAGGTGAAGGACCCGTCCTTCCACAACTGGATGGGGCTCGCGATGGCGCTGCGGGACGGGCAGATCTCCGACTTCCCGCTCTGCAACAAGAGCTTCAACCTGTCCTACGCGGGGCACGACCTGTGATCGACATCCTGAAGTTCCGCATCGCCTACGGCCGCCAGACCGTCGCCTACCCCGGCGGCCCGCCGAGGTTCCCGGCCCGCTACCGCGGCCGGCCCTTCGTCGAGCCGGCCCGCTGCGCGGAGGCGTGCGCCGCGTGCGCCGACGCGTGCCCGACCGAGGCGATCCGCGACGCCGGGAAGCCGTCGATGGCGATCGACCTCGGCCGCTGCCTCTTCTGCCCGGACTGCACCGCGGCCTGCCCGCAGGGCGCGATCCGGTTCACGAACGACCACCGGCTCTCCGCCCGCGCGCGCGACGCGCTCGTCGTGTCGAGGGACGAGCCGCTCGTCCTCGAGGCGCTCGGGGCGGAGCTGCGCCGGACCTTCGGCCGGTCGCTCAAGCTCCGCCAGGTCTCGGCCGCCGGCTGCAGCGGCTGCGAGGCGGAGCTGAACGCGAGCGGCAACATCCAGTTCGACGCGGGGCGCTTCGGGATCCAGTTCGTCGCCTCGCCGCGCCACGCGGACGGGCTCGTCGTGACCGGACCGGTCTCCCGGAACATGGCCCTCGCGCTCCGGAAGACCTACGAGGCCATCCCGCCGCCGCGCCTCGTCGTCGCGGTCGGCGCGTGCGCCATCTCGGGCGGCCCGTTCCGCGGGAGCCCGGTCGTGAACGACGGCGCCGCGCCTGCGCTGCAGGGGATCCCGGTCGACCTCTTCATCCCCGGCTGTCCGCCGCACCCGATCACCTTCCTCGACGGGCTGCTGCGGATGCTCGGCCGGCTCGAGGCTCGCGAGGGGCTGCCGGCGGCGCGCGTGGACGCGCGCTGAGGGCGAGGGTGCGACCGGCGGCCGCGCCGGGCGACTCCCGAGGGGGCCTGCGCCGCCGCCGCCGCGCGGATGCGCGAAGATCCGTCCCATGGACGCGCAGCAGCGGGCCTTCACCCTGTCGCCCGCGCAGGCGGCGAGCCTCGCGGCGGAGCGCGAGGCGCGCCGCGCGGCCGGCTTCGTCGCGATGTTCGTCGGAGTCCCCGCCGCGATCGCGGCCGGCGCGACGATCGTCCTCTCCGCCCTCGCCGCGATCGTGCTGCTCGCGCCCGCCGTGGCGCTCGTCCTGACCTGGATCGCGTGGCGCTACGGGCGCCCGGGACCCTCGAGTCCCCCGGCCGAGCAGGCTGCTAAAGCGCCCCTTCGGTAGCCGGCGCCGTCGCGGCTCAGGGCGCGGGCTGCGCCGGCTGCTGCTCGTGCGTGGTCACGGCGGGCGGCAGCGCCAGCGGCTCGCGCGGCATCAGGATCCAGAGCGCGAGGTAGACGACGACGCCCCAGCCGCCGACGAGCGCCGCGACGACGAACGCGAGGCGGACGGCGGTGACCGAGACGCCGAACCGCTCGGCGAGGCCGCGCGCGACCCCGCCCAGCCACGCGCCGGTCCGCGGCCGCGTCCACTCGCGCGCGGGCGGCGGCTGGGTGAGCCAGCTCGTGCAGTGGGCGCAGCGCGTCGCGCCGGGGGCGTTCTCGGATCGGCAGTACGGGCAGAGCACGGGAGAACCTCCTTCGGGCATCGCGAATCCCTACGCAAGGCGCGGCGCGCTATTTCGAGCGCCCGAAGAGCCCCACCCAGAAGCTCTTGCCGTGCCTGAGCGGCACGGTCTTCGCCCGCCTGCGCGGCAGGCCGTAGTGCTCGAACAGCCGCGTGAGCTCCTCCGGGGGCACGAGCCTCATCGCCTTCTGGATGATCTGCATCGTCTTCGTCGGCGCCTCGGGGCCCGTCCCGCCGGGGAGCTGCAGGACGACCGAGCAGGTGCCCGCCGGCGCGAGCCACTCGGCGATGCGGCGCACGAGCGGCTCCGGGTGGAGGTACTCGAAGAGGAGCGCCGCGTGGACGAGGTCGAAGCTCGCCGGCGCCGAGCGGAACTTCTCGGCCTCCGAGCAGTACAGCTCGAGCCGCGCGCCGAGCCCGATGAAGCGCTGCCGCGCGACGCCGAGGTACTGCAGGTTCACGTCGACGCCGACGATCCGCTTCGTGACGGCCGGGTTCACGTGCTCGAGGCCGTTCCCCGTCGCGCAGCCGAGGACGAGGAGCCGATCGGGCTGCGCCGCGGCGTAGACCTCCTCGAACAGCGCGGAGAGCGGGGCGAGCTGGTCCACGCCCTGCGGGCCCATGTGCCGCTCGTAGTCGGCGGCTGGAACGACGGTCCAGGGGTTCGGCGTCGCCATGCGCCCTACCCTATCATCGTACCGGCGGAGCGCTCGGCTCCCGGCCGTCGCGCCGCGCCGGCCCCGCGTCCCGCCCGATCCCCCGCTCGCCGGGGGAACGCCGCCTCCGGCCCCCCTCCGCTCGCTGCGCGTGCGGAGCGTGCGTGCTAGCGTCTCGCACATGCGGGTGCGCCCCCTCGCCGACGCCGATCTCGACGCGGCGCTGGAGCTGTTCGAGGCGGTGGCCGCGGAGGGGCGCTGGCTCGCGAACGAGCCGCCGGTGGACCGGCGCGAGGTCGGCGCCCGCTGGCGCGACCTCGTGAAGACCGGGGAGGGCACGATCCTCGTCGCGGAGGAGGACGGCGCCCCGGTCGGCCTCGCGGCGATGGTCGGGCTCGCCTCGCCCGAGCTCGGCATGCTCGTGCGGGCGGACCGGCGCGGGCGGGGGATCGGCGAGGCGCTCGTCCTCGCCTGCGTGGCGTGGGCGGAGGGGCGCGGCGCGCGCGAGGTGGTCCTGCACGTGTTCCCGCACAACGAGGCCGCCATCGCGCTCTACCGCAAGCACGGGTTCGTCGTGCGGGAGACCCTGCCCGGCGCCTACCCGCGCCGGAACGGCGAGCGGTGGGACGCGATCCGGATGACGCTCGCGCTCCCGCGCGCTCAGCCCGGGACGAGCGCGAGCTCCATGTAGAGCGCGCCCGGGACCGGCCGGCGCACGTAGGGCGCGATCTCCCGGAACCCGAGCTGCCGGTGGAGCGCGGCCGCGGCGGACATCTTCCCCGGGAGCGTCTCGAGCCGGAAGGTGCGGAACCCGGCGTGGCGCGCCTCGTCGAGCAGCGCGAGCACGAGCGCCCCGCCGAGCCCGCGGCCGCGGTACGCGGGCCGGAGCCAGAGCCGCCGCCCCTCCGCGACGCCGTCCGCGATCCGCCGCAGCGCGGCGCAGCCCGCCGGCTCGCCGTCCGCGAAGGCGAGGAGGAGCCGCCCCTCGGGCGCCGCGTAGCGAAGCTCCAGGGCTGCGAGCTCCGCCTCGAAGCCGTCGAAGCAGCACGCCGCGTCGATCTCCCGCTCGTACTCCCGGAACAGCGCGCGGGCGAGGTCCCAGTCGGCCGGGGACGAGGCGGGGCGGAGGGCGTGCACGCCGCCAGGGTATCAGCGCGGCGCGCCGCGCGCGGCGAGGACGAGACCCGCGCGCTGCTCGTGGAGGCGGCGCTCGAGCCCGACCGGGAACTCGTGCGGGTTCATGAAGCGCTTCACGCCGGCGTGGAAGCGGGCGAGCTGGGCGCCGGCCCGCGCGCGCACGTCGGCGAGCGGCGGCGGGGCGTAGACGCGGCGGCCGCCCCGGAACACGGGGACGAGGAGGTCCTCGCCCTGCGCGTCCCCGGGGATCTCCCGGCGGCGGAGGGGGTCGACCGGATCGACCATCACGCACGGCGCGGGGAGCCCGAGCGCCTCGTCCCAGATCGCGTCGGCGAGGAACTCCCCGCCGCGCGAGAACCGCCGGACCTGCAGGATCCCCGGGATGGTGGTCTTCTCGATCTGCTCGGAGAGCTTGAGCCGCGGCGACCAGGGCGCGTCGGGGCCGGGCCGCACCGCGGTGAGCTTGTAGACGCCGCCGAGCGCGCCGTCGGCGTGGCCGGTGACGAGCCGGGTCCCGACCCCCCACAGCGTGATGCGCGCCCCCTGATCCTTGAGGCTCTGGATGACGTGCTCGTCGAGCTCGTTCGACGCGAGGACGGCCGCCCCGGGGAAGCCGGCCTCGTCGAGCATCTGCCGCGCCTGCTGGGAGAGCCAGGCGAGGTCGCCCGAGTCGAGCCGGATCCCGACGAGCTCCTTGCCGTGCGCACGCAGCCAGCGCGCCGCCTCGATCGCGTCGCGGATCCCCTCGCGCGTGCCGTAGGTGTCGACGAGGAAGATGCAGTTGCCGGGGAGGGCGCGCGCGTAGGCGAGGAACGCGTCGAGCTCCGAGCCGTGCAGCATCACCCAGCTGTGCGCGTGCGTGCCGCTCGCCGGGATCCCGTAGAGCCGGGCGGCGAGCGTGTTGGAGGTCCCGTGGCAGCCGCCGATGTAGGCCGCGCGGGTCGCCGAGAGGCCGCCGTCGATCCCCTGCGCGCGCCGCAGCCCGAACTCGACGACCGGCTCGCCGCGCGCCGCGAGGCACACCCGCGCCGCCTTGGTCGCGATGAGCGTCTGGAAGTTCACGACCGCGAGGAGCGCGGTCTCGAGGAGCATCGCGGGGATCACCGGCCCGGAGACCCGCACGAGGGGCTCGTGCGGGAAGACGACCGTCCCCTCCGGCACCGCGTCCACGTCGACGTCCATGCGGAGCCGCGCGAGCGCCTCGAGGAACCCCGCCGCGAAGAGCGGCGCGCCGTCCGCCCCGCGCTGCTCCGCGAGGAACGCGAGGTCCTCCTCCGCGAACGCCCAGTGCTCCACGAGGTCGACGACGCTCTCGAGGCCCGCCGCGACGCTGAAGCCGCCCTCGAACGGGTTCCTGCGGAACGAGAGGACGAACGCCGCCTCGCGGGCGGGGATGCCCTCCTTCCACGCCGCGTAGGCCATCGTCAGCTCGTAGAAGTCGGTGAGGAGGCCGAGCGACGGCCGGTAGAGCTTCGACGGGACGGGCATCGGTCTCCTTCCCTGGCCTGGCGCCCGGATCATGCCCCCGGGCGCTCCGCGGCGCCGCCGATTTCGACCGCGCCGGCCGCGCCGCGCCGGATCGCCGCGCCGGCGCCCGACCCGTCTCGCCGGTTGCCCGCGGCGACCCGGACGGTAAGTACTCTCTCCACAGGAGGACGGCGATGGCGGACCGGCTCGGCGCGACGAGGACCTTCGAGATCTCACCCGGCAGGAGCGGCCGCCTCGTGTCGCTGCCGGAGCTGGAGCGGCGGGGGTTCGGAGCGATCTCCCGCCTGCCCGTCTCGCTGCGGATCGTGCTCGAGTCGCTCGCGCGCAACGTCGACGGCCACCGCGTGACGGAGGACGACGTCCGCGCGCTCGGCGGCTGGCAGCCGCGCGGCGAGCGCAGGCGCGAGATCCCCTTCGTCGTCGCGCGCGTCCTCCTCCAGGACTTCACCGGCGTCCCGCTCATCGCCGACCTCGCCGCGATGCGCTCCGCCGTCGCGCGGCTCGGGAAGGACCCGCGCCTCGTCGATCCGCTCGTCCCGGTCGACCTCGTCGTCGATCACTCGGTCCAGGTGGACGGCTACGCGTCGCCCGAGGCGCTGCGCGCCAACATGGAGCTCGAGTTCGACCGGAACCTCGCCCGCTACGAGTTCCTCAAGTGGGGGACCGGCGCGTTCGAGAGCCTGCGGATCGTCCCGCCGGGGATGGGCATCTGCCACCAGGTGAACCTCGAGTTCCTCGCGCGCGGCGTGGTCGAGCGGGACGGCCTCTTCTTCCCGGACACGCTCGTCGGCACGGACTCGCACACGCCGATGGTGAACGGCCTCGGGATCGTCGGCTGGGGCGTCGGCGGCATCGAGGCCGAGGCGGCGATGCTGGGGCAGCCGGTCGCGTTCCTCACGCCCGACGTCGTGGGCGTCCACGTGACGGGCGCCCTCCGCGAGGAGGCGACGGCGACCGACCTCGTCCTGCGCGTGACGGAGCTCCTCCGCAGCCGGAAGGTCGTCGGCAAGTTCGTCGAGTACTTCGGCGAGGGCGCGGCGCGCCTGACGGTGCCGCAGCGGGCCACCCTCTCCAACATGTCGCCCGAGTACGGCGCGACGGTGGGCTTCTTCCCGCCCGACGAGCAGTCGGTCCGCTACCTCGAGGCGACCGGACGGCCGAGGGAGCTCGTGGACCTCTTCGGCGCCTACTACCGCGCGCAGGGGCTGCTCCGGATGCCGCGTCGGGGCGAGGTGGACTACAGCGAGGTGGTCGAGCTCGACCTCGCCACCGTCCACCCGTCCGTCGCCGGGCCGAGGCGGCCGCAGGATCGGATCGACCTCCCCGCCCTCGGGCGGACGTTCCGCGATCTGCTCGCGCGGACCGACGCGACCGGCTTCGGGAAGCCGGCGAGCGAGCTCGGGAAGCGCTGGCGCTGGTCGCCGCCGAACGGCGGGCAGGTGCGGCCGGGCGGCGGGTCGCAGGACCCGGACTCGACCTGGGACGGCGGCCGGAAGGACACGAGCACGCTCACCGAGTACGAGATGGTGAACAACCGGCCGACGCCGGACCTCGTGACGGACCCGCCGCGCCCGCCGCTGCCGGACGCCGCGGTCGAGGTCGGGCACGGCGACGTCGTCATCGCCGCGATCACCTCCTGCACGAACACCTCGAACCCGGACGTGATGCTCGCGGCGGGCCTCCTCGCGCGCAAGGCCGTCGCGAGGGGGCTCAGGATCCGCCCCACCGTGAAGACCTCGCTCGCGCCGGGCTCCCGCGTCGTCTCCCGCTACCTCGAGCGGACCGGGCTCCAGAAGGACCTCGACGCGCTCGGGTTCCAGACCGTCGGCTACGGCTGCACGACCTGCATCGGGAACTCGGGGCCGCTCGACAGCCGGCTCGAGCAGGTCGTCACCGACCACGACGTCGTCGTCGCCTCGGTGCTCTCCGGGAACCGGAACTTCGAGGCCCGGGTGCACCAGAGCGTGAAGGCGAACTTCCTCATGAGCCCGCCGCTCGTCGTCGCCTTCGCGATCGCGGGGCGCGTGGACGTGGACCTCGACCACGAGCCGCTCGGCCTCGGCGCGGACGGCAAGCCCGTCTTCCTGCGCGAGCTCTGGCCGACGCGGGCGGAGATCGCCGCGCTCGCCGGCGCCGCGTCCGACCCGGAGGCCTACCGCACGAACTACGGCGGCGGCTTCACCGAGAACGCCCGCTGGAACGCGCTCCCGGTCCGCGGCGGCGACGTCTACGCCTGGGACCGCGAGTCCACCTACATCCAGGAGCCGCCCTACTTCGTCCCGTTCGACCTCCGGCCCGGAACGCCCGCCGAGATCCGCGGCGCGCGCGCGCTCGCCGTCTTCGGGGACTCGGTCACGACCGACCACATCAGCCCGGCGGGCTCCATCAAGCCGGCCTCGCCGGCGGGGCAGTACCTCCAGGCGCTCGGCGTCCGCGTCGCCGACTTCAACAGCTACGGCTCGCGCCGCGGCAACCACCACGTCATGGTCCGCGGCACGTTCGCGAACGTCCGGATCCGCAACCTCATGGTCCCGGGCGTCGAGGGCGGCGTGACGATCCACCAGCCCGACGGCCGGCGCGCCTCGATCCACGAGGCGTCGGTCGCGTACGCGAAGGAGGGCGTGCCGCTCTGCATCGTCGCCGGGCAGGAGTACGGCAGCGGCTCGTCGCGC
Source organism: Anaeromyxobacter sp. (assembly GCA_036391435.1). Taxonomy (GTDB): domain Bacteria; phylum Myxococcota; class Myxococcia; order Myxococcales; family Anaeromyxobacteraceae; genus Anaeromyxobacter. Next base: position 12,458 of record DASVZX010000037.1, read on the forward strand.
GACTGGGCGGCGAAGGGGCCCGCGCTGCTCGGCGTGCGCTTCGTCGTGGCCCGCTCCTACGAGCGGATCCACCGCTCGAACCTCGTCGGGATGGGCGTGCTGCCCGTCCAGCTCCCGGAGGGCGCCTCGGCGCAGACCCTCGGGATCGACGGCTCCGAGACGTTCGACCTGCTCGGCGTCGGCGGGGCGATCGCGCCGCGGCAGCAGGCGCGGCTCGCGATCCACCGGCGCGACGGCCGGGTGGACGACGTCCCGGTCACGGTGCGGATCGACACGCCGATCGAGGCCGAGTACTACCGGCACGGAGGAATTCTCACGTACGTGCTCCGGCAGATCCTGGCGCGCGTCTGACCGGCGCCCGGGCGCGCGAAGGCCCCTCGCCGGTTGCGCTCCGGGTGACGCCGGCGGCCCGCGCGCGTGCGAGGACGTGGGCTCGGGTGCGCGTGACTTCGCGCCCCGGACGTGGTGAATTCCGGTGCCGCATGAACCTCCACGTCGTCCTCGTCGTCTCCGCCCTCGTCGCGTCGGCCGCGCTCTTCCTCGCCGGCGCCTCGCGCACGCTCGCCGCCATCGCGCTCGTCGCCAGCGCGGTCGAGGTCGCGCGGGCGCTCGGCCTGCTGCACCTCTCGGTCGCCCACGTGCCGCTCGGCATCGTCCTCGGGCTGGCGCTCGCGGTCCCGGGGGTCCTCGCCTGGCTCCGCACCGGCGGCAAGACCGCCGTGTCGGCGGCCGTCATCGTCGCGTTCGTCGGCGCGCTCCAGGTCGCCTCGGCCCTCGGCCGGCTGTAGCGGCCCTCGCGGTGTCAGACCTCCTCGCTAGCGTCGGAGGCGCCGCGCCCTCGTCCCGGGCCGGCGCATCGAGCTTCCGGAGGACCCTCAGATGGCCGTGAAGGTGATGGTGGCCCCCGCGATCGCGAACGGGGGGATCGAGAAGAGCACGCGGTCCGCGCGCCGCGCCCCCGGCGCACAGGCCCCGAAGCCCAAGCGGCGCCGCTCGTCCGTCTACGACGCGGACGGGAACGAGGTCTTCATCACGCTCCTGTGCCTCAAGTGCCACAAGATGCGGCCGCTCTCGCAGTTCGGGCTCCGCAAGATGGCCGACGGCGCGATCCGCAACCAGCCGTGGTGCCGGGCCTGCCGCTCGGCGGCGGGCGCGGAGAAGCCGCGGCGCGGGGAGGCTGCAGAAACCGCGGAGCCCTCGGCGGCGGCCGCCCCGATCGCCGAGCTCGGCGCCGCGGCCGCGCCGCCGGCGAGCGCCGGCGCGGTGACTCCGCAGGCGCAGGCGCCGGTCCGCCGCCCCGGCGCGATCGCCGCCGAGGTCGCCGCCGCGCTCGCCGCCGGTCTGCGGCGCTGAGTCGCACCCCTGGTACATCCGAAGCGACGCGACCCCCGGCG